>NZ_KB714668.1:0-78451 GCF_000349585.1 Dietzia sp. UCD-THP | reverse complement strand
AGGTACCTGATGCACTCTTCGAGCTTCACGCGATCGGCGCGCGAGCGAGCCGACTGCTTCTCCACGTAGACCTGATCGCACTCCCCCACCGCCTCGAGCTGACGCGCCTCATTCTGATCCGCGGCCGACACCCGCACGTACGCCACTCGCTGCCCACGAGGACGCGAGGCCCGGCGAGCCGGCTTCGAAGCCGGCTTCGGTTTTGGCGTTACCTCGACGACGTTCTCCGAGTCCGTCGACTCCACCCGAAAGTTCCAACCCAACTCGTCCCGACGCCGGAACCGAGTCCGCTCCTTCCCGCGGCTGACGATGAGCACCTCCTCGCCACCATCACCCGAACGGTTCAAGAGCGTCCCGATTCGATCAGCCATGAGGAGACCCTTCCGCCCGGAATATGTATCAATAGATCTTAGACCCCACGGGAAGACGTGTCATATGTGTCGAACTAGACCCTGCGACACAGCAACAATGGTTGGCGGGTTGTCGTCCCACACGGGTGTACCCCAGATGGACAGCCTGCTCTCCCTGTAAGGCTGCGGGCAGCTCGGGCCAGGGATTCTGTAGGGAACACCGCCCTATCGGGGCGCTAGGGGTCATGGCGGGGCCGTCAGGAGGGCCCGCCGGGGATGCCTCGACCACGATGACGGCGAACCTCGACGCCGCGAACGAGCGGGCCGAGCGGATCATCGCCGCGACAGCGAAGGTTGAGGCGCGCCAGCTCTGGAGCGCCGCCGCCGCGATGCTCCTCGCGCTCGTGCCGCTCGCGATGCTGGTCGCGGGCGTCTGGATGGCCGCAGCGGGCCTCATCACGGGTGCTCAGTGGGCGCTGGACGTGGACGGGAGCGTGTGGCTCGGCATCGGGCGGTGGCTCGTAGTCGGCGCTGGCCTCGCCGGGGCCGGCTACGCCCTCTTCGCCTCCGCCCGCTGGGTCGTCGGCCTCGCGGAGACGTGGAAGGGCCGCGGGATGCCGTCATGGCCCCGCTGGCGGAGGTGACCCCAGCTCCCGAGGGCAAGCGCGCGGAGCGCGTGCGGCAGAACTCCCCAGAGTGACAATAGGTCAGCCACTACTGTATAGTTCAGTGCATGCTGACTATTGCTTCTCACCTCGACGTCATGAACCGGCTGGGCCGGGCCATGGCGGACCCGACGCGCTCCCGGATCCTGATGACCCTGCTGGACGGGCCGAGCTACCCGGCCGTGCTCTCGCGCGAGCTGGAGCTGACGCGCTCGAACGTGTCGAACCACCTGACGTGCCTGCGCGACTGCGGGATCGTGGTCGCCGAGCCCGAGGGTCGGCAGACGCGCTACGAGATCGCCGACCCGCACCTCGCGGCGGCGCTCACGGCGCTGGTGGACGTGACGCTGGCCGTGGACGAGCACGCGCCGTGCGTGGACGCCGAGTGCACTGTGCCGGGCTGCTGCGGGACGGGAGCGGGCGCGTGAGCGCGGCGTGCGGCTGCGACGAGCCGGAGACCCGGGTCGGCGAGGAGGCCGAGGAGGAGCGGGAGCGTCCGTGGTGGCGTGACCGCGGGATCATGGTCCCGGTGCTCTCCGGCGTCGCCTTCGGCACGGGCCTGGTCCTGGAATGGACAGGGGCAGAGGTCCCGGCGCTGGTGGCGTTCTGGATCGGCCTGCTGCTGGGCGCGTCGACGTTCACGCCCGGCGCGATCCGCAAGCTGTTCAAGGGCAAGCTGGGCATCGGCCTGCTGATGACGATCAGCGCGGTCGGCGCGGTGATTCTCGGCTACGTCGAGGAGGCCGCCGCCTTGGCGTTCCTGTACTCCATCGCCGAAGCGCTGGAGGACAAGGCCATGGACCGCGCCCGCGGCGGGCTGAGGGCTCTCCTCAAGCTCGTCCCGGAGACCGCGACCATCCGGCGGGACGGCGCGCCCGCGGAGGTCGCCGCGAAGGACCTCCAGGTCGGGCTGCTCATGCTGGTGCGCCCCGGTGAGCGGATCGCGACCGACGGCATCGTCCGCACGGGCCGGTCGAGCCTGGACACCTCCGCGATCACCGGCGAGTCGATCCCGGTCGAGGTCGAGCCCGGCGACGCGGTGTCGGCCGGGGCGATCAACACCGCCGGTGCCCTGGAGGTCGAGACGACCGCGGCGGGCACGGACAACTCGCTGACCACGATCGTGGAGCTGGTCGAGCAGGCGCAGGCCGAGAAGGGCGACCGCGCCCGCCTGGCCGACCGCATCGCCCGGCCGCTCGTGCCTGGCGTGCTGATCCTCGCCGCTCTTGTCGCGGTCATCGGCTCGCTGCTGGGCGACCCCGAGCTGTGGATCACCCGCGCCCTCGTGGTGCTCGTCGCCGCGTCGCCGTGCGCGCTGGCGATCTCGGTCCCGCTGACCGTCGTCGCCGCGATCGGCTCGGCGAGCAGATTCGGCGTGATCATCAAGTCCGGCGCGGTCTTCGAACGGTTCGGCGTGATCCGCCACGTCGCCGTCGACAAGACCGGCACCCTCACCCGCAACGAGCCCGCCGTCACCGCCGTGCTCACCACGGACGGCGTGGACGAGGCGCAGGCGTTGGCGTGGGCGGCGTCGCTGGAGCAGCACAGCACCCACCCGCTGGCCGCCGCGATCACCGCCGCCTCGCCCGGAGCTCCCGCCGCCCTGGAGGTCACCGAGCAGGCCGGGCACGGCATCGAAGGCACCCTCGACGGGGCCCGGGTCACCGTCGGCAGCCCTCGCTGGCTGGACGCGGGGACGCTTAAGGACCAGGTCGCGGGACTGGAGGAGCAGGGCATGACCGTCGTGATCGTGCACCGCGACGGGGTCCCGGTCGCCGCGATCGGGGTCCGTGACGAGCTGCGCCCCGAGGTTCCCGAGGTCGTGCGCACCCTCGCGGCCCAGGGCGTCGGGGTGACCATGCTCACCGGCGACAACGCCCGCACCGCCCGCGCGCTGGCCGCGCAGGCAGGGATCGAAAACGTGCGCGCGGAGCTGCGTCCCGAGGACAAGGCCGCCGCCATCAGCGAGCTGAGCAGGCACGGCTCGGTCGCGATGATCGGCGACGGCATCAACGACGCCCCCGCCCTGGCCGCCGCGGACATCGGCATCGCCATGGGCGCGACCGGCTCCGACGCCGCGATCGAGTCCGCCGACGTCGCCTTCACCGGCCACGACCTGCGACTCCTCCCGCGCGCGTTCGACCACGCCCGCCGCGGCAGGCACATCATCAACCAGAACATCATCCTGTCCCTGCTGATCATTACCGCGCTGCTGCCGCTGGCCCTGTTCGGCGTACTCGGCCTCGCAGCGGTGGTGCTCGTGCACGAGATCGCCGAGGTGATAGTGATCCTCAACGGGCTCCGCGCCGCCAGGACGAGGAAGTAGGAGGGATCATCGAGGTCAAGCCCCTGGTAGTGGTGTAACTGGTTTTTGATCCTTCGTTGGTGGTCAGGCGGGTAGTTGCATCAGGTCATCGGTGGTCACCTCCGTCTGCGAGCTGGTGTCGTTGTCGGTGGTCAGGGTGAGTCGGCAGCGGCTCAGGACTTCGAGGCCGAGGTAGCGGCGGCCTTCGGCCCATTCGTCGGTCTGTTCGGCCAGGACGGCGCCGATGAGGCGGACGATGGCGTCGCGGTTGGGGAAGATCCCGACGACGTCGGTGCGGCGGCGGATCTCTCGGTTGAGCCGTTCGGTGGGGTTGTTGGACCAGATCTGGCGCCATACGTCGTCGGGGAACGCGGTGAAGGCGAGCAGGTCCTCGCGGGCGTCGCCGAGGTGGTCGGCGACCTCGGGCAACCGGTGCTCGGTGTACTCGAGCAGCCGGTCGAATTGGGCGTTGACGGCGTCTGTGTTGGGCTGTTCGTAGACGCTGTGCAGCATCGCCTTCACCGCCGGCCACATGCTCTTGGGGCACACGGCCATCAGGTTCGCGGCGTAGTGGGTGCGGCAGCGCTGCCACGCAGCTCCGGGCAGGTTCGCCGCGATCGCCTCGACCAGGCCCTTATGGGCGTCGGAGGTCACCAGGCGCACCCCGCCGAGGCCGCGGGCGACCAGGTCGGCGAAGAAGGTGTTCCACGAGGCCGTGGTCTCGCTGGTGGCGACCTGTATGCCCAGGACCTCGCGGTGGCCATCGCCGTTGACGCCGGTGGCCAACAGGACGGATGCCTTGACGACCTGCTTGTTCTCGCGGACTTTGATCGTCAGGGCGTCGGCGGTGACGAAGATGAACGGCCCGGCCTCGTCCAGGCGGCGGTGCCGGAACGCTGCGACCTGCTCGTCCAGGTCTTCGGCCATGCGTGAGACCTGCGACTTGGACAGCGAGTCGATACCCAGGGTCTTGACCAGCTTGTCCATGCGGCGGGTGGATACCCCGGCGAGGTAGCAGTCGGCCACGACGGTGATCAGCGCCGACTCGGCCCGCTTGCGGCGCTCGAGCAGCCACTCCGGGAAGTAGCTGCCCGAGCGCAGCTTCGGGATAGCGACGTCGACCGTGCCGACGCGGGTGTCCAGGGGCCGGTGCCGGTAGCCGTTGCGGCGGTTAGTGCGCTCGGTCGAGCGGGCGTTCCACTCGGCACCGCAGACGGCGTCGGCGTCGGCGGACAGTAGGGCGTTGATCATGGTCTGCAGCAGCTCACGCATCAGATCCGGCGACGCGTCGGATAGGGCTTGGCCAAGCAGGCCTGCAGGGTCGACAATGTGGGGTGCGGTCATCGTGATGACTCCATTCGAGGATTCGGTAGAAGGTTGACTCGAAGGATCACACGGTGGCCGCTCTACACCCGTGTACAACACGGAATCGCAGACGATCTTGGCCACCGAGTTACACCACTCTATGGGGCACTACTATCATCTCGAGTGCTATAACTCCGACATGTGCTGTGGCGATCCGGTAGGCGCCGCGGGCGCCCCAGTCGGGTTCGCCGAGGCCGGCGACGACGCGGTGCCAGCGCAGCAGCTCGAGGAAGTGCGCCTCGCCTGTCTGGTCGGCCGCGTGTCGGATTCGGTCCACCAGCTCGTCCACGCCGGCACCGTAGCCGGGGCCTCCGACACCGGTTGTCAGTGCAGGTCGCGGGCGGCGATGAGGCCGGAGATGAAGTCGGCGGCCCTGTCTGCTTCGGCGTCGGTGAGGTCGTATGCGATCCCCGCAACGAGAGTGCGGGAGGGGCCGAGCGGTTGAAGGCCGAGACTCACTCGAGTGGTGGCCGACAGGGCTGCGCGGTCGGCGATGTACGCAGCGGTGCAACCCAGAGCATCGGCGATGGCTGCGAACTGCTCGCGGTTCATTGTCGGAGGGTGAGCCGGACGGCCTCGGGCGGCGGGGACCTGGCCCCGTTCACAAATGCTCATGTGGCTCCCGCTTACGCCGACGGCGAGCGCCAGCCTGAGCTGCGTCAGCCCGGCTTCCAGACGAACGGTGCGGATGGCCCGCCCCAGTGACCTCGCCTCAGTTGGCGTCATTGCCCCTCCCCCTCCGTGTCGGGTCGGATCTCAGCTACGACCGACCAGTGCCCGTCCTCCTGGGCGGCCGACACCACGGACGCCTCGGCCCCGTCGAGGAGTCCGAGGTTTTGCAGGCGACGGTCGAGGTCGATGTGAGCGTGCAACTCACTCGGCCCGGTCCCGATGAGGTACATGGTCGCCATCGTGCCCGGTGCTACGACTGTGCGGGCACCGCTCCTGCCGGGTACGCAGATCTGCAAGCACCCAACAGTTCTAAAATAGTCACATAACGCTCCTGGCGGCGGCGGGGACGATCGAGGAACGAGCGGGCATGGTCATGCTGTCTCGCCTGATCGCCTCCGCGACCAGCACCGACGCGGATGCGTCGACCTTCTCCGAGGTGGCCCGGGTCTTCGGGATCGACTGGATCCCTGCCGCGCGGCTGGCGGACGAGCTCAGCTAGGACAAGTTTCTCTCGCCGGCACGTAGCTGCTCGGGGCGGCGCTGGCGGCTCCTCCGGCGACGAGCGGGCCGGTTCTGGGGCCGTCGCCGTCACCCACGATGCGTGGGCGTGCTGGTCGCCGCGCGCACTCCGAAGTACAACAAGGCTCGGCTCCTCTGAGAGAGCCCTCGCCGGCTGAACGCTCGGACATCCTGTCCGTGTGCCGATAGGCCTCGCACCGCTCGGCAACGCAGCATGGCGTTGCGTCGCGACCTGGCGACGGCTCGCTCGGCGGGGCGCGATCGTCTCGTGCGTTGGCGGACTACGGGAGCTTGGACGCGAGGACGTCGGCCGCCAGGATCTCGGGTGCTGCGCCGAGGAGGTGCTGGTTGTCCATCAGGGCTGCGACTATGGCGCCGTTGGCGTGGGCGTCGCGAGCGGCCTCGTCGGGGAATGCATCGAAGATCCAGAAGGTGTCGGCGTGGGTCCTGACCGCGAACCAGACAATCGTTCCTGCTTCTTCGTTGGCGAGTGCGACAGCGCCGGCGAGCAGATCGGCGAGCGCGTCGTGCTGTCCATCGGCCGCGACGATCTTGGCGACGAAGGCATACGGAAGTGATGCGGGTGTGGACATGAGGGACTCTCCTTGAAATCGGGGTTCTTCGTGGGACGAGTTCAGCGTATGACGAGCGAGGGCCGGTGGGAAGTGGCGTATACGGCAGCATTGCTATTGTTTACGTCATGCGTATCGGACTGATCGCGATCGACGGCTGCTTCGGTTCGGCTGTCGCGTCGATCATCGACATCGTGCGGGTGGCCGACGGAGCCCGCCGCGATGTCGACCCGCGGATCGACGCGATCGAACTCGCCATCCTCGGACCGAAACGGCGAGTGACCACGACGGCATCGATGACCCTGTCGGTGGACCACCCACTGTCGGAGTCCGCAGAGTTCGACGTGGTCGTCGTCCCTGCGCTTGGAACCCTCACGGCCGCCGCTACCAACGACGCCCTCCAGAGCCGAGATGCTCGTTCGGTCATCGCCTCGCTCGGGCGCCTCGACGAGGCGACCACCCGGATCGCCGCGGCGTGCACCGGCGTGTTCGCTGTCGCCGAGACCGGACGGATGCATCATCGGCGGGCGACGACCAGCTGGTTCCTGGGGCCGGAGTTCCTGAAGCGCTATCCGACCGTCGCCCTCGATCTCGACACCATGGTCGTGGTCGACGGGAACCTCGTCACTGCCGGCGCCGCGTTCGCCCACATCGACCTCGCGCTCTCACTCGTGCGATCGATCAGCCCCGACCTGGCCCAACATGTCGCCAAGCTCCTCATCATCGACGAGCGCCCGTCGCAGGCGGCCTTCGTCGCCTACGAACATCTCCGGCACGAGGACCCGATCGTCGTCGAGTTCGAACGCTTCGTGCGCGCCCGCCTGGACGAACCGTTCAACGTCGCCTTCGTCGCGCAGTCGCTCGGCACCAGCCGGCGCACCCTCGAACGACGAGTCCGTGCGGCGCTCAACCTCACTCCGCTCGGCTTCGTCCAACGGCTTCGCATCGAACGAGCTCGGCACCTCTCAGCAACCACGGACCTCACCTCCGCAGAGATCGCGCTACGGGTCGGCTACGCGAACGCCGAGACTCTGCGCTCCCTCCTGCGTAGGGAGCGACGCCGTTCCTGACCTATCGGCATGCCTGTAGCCAGTGTCCTAGCGCTCGGTTGGAACCACCTCTCAGCACGTCGCGTCGACGGTCAGGGCGGCCGAAGCCGGCCGGCGGGGTTGTGTCGGTCAGGTCGAGGTCTTCGGATGGATGGCGTAGGAACCTCCATCGTCGGGAGATCTCGACGTCTATCTGCGGACCGACGCGCCCGGCCGACCTACACCCTCATCTGGGAAGAGCCGTTATTCGCCTCGCGGCACCCTCACACCCCGAACCACGCCCTTGCCAGCTTGGCGTAGCGACCGTCAGCCCGCAGCAGCTCGTCGTGCGTGCCGGACTCCACGACCCGGCCGTGCTCCATCACCAGAATTCGATCGGCGGACACGGCCTGGCTCAGCCGGTGCGCCACCACCAGGCCCGCGCGCTCGCGCAGGACGGCGGCCGCGGCGTCGTCGAGGCGGCGTGCCCCCGCGGATCCGGCCTCGGCGGTGGCCTCGTCGAGGATCACCACGTCGGGGTCGGCCAGCTCGACGCGGGCCAGTGCGATCATCTGGGACTGCATGGGATCGAGCGGGTGGCCGCCCTCGCCGATGACCGTGTGGATGCCGTCGGGCAGGTCGTCCACCCAGTCGGCGCCCACCGTCCGCAGGGCGGCGCGGACCTCGGACTCGGGGGCCTCGGGGCGGGGCGCCCGCACGTTCTCGGCGATCGTCGCGGCAAAGGAGTGCACCTCCTGCGAGACCATCGTGATGCGCTGGCGCAGCGCCACTGGATCGACATCGGCCAATGGCACCCCGCCCATCCAGACGCTGCCGCGCGACGGCGTCAGGGTCCCGGCCGCGACCAGGGCCAGCGTGCTCTTGCCGGCGCCCGTCGAGCCGACCACCGCGACGACCTCGCCGGGGGCCAGGGTGAGGTCCACGTCGATCAGCGCCGGGGCGGTCCCGCCGGAGGAAGCGTCGCCGGAGGACGCCTCGCCATAGGTGTGGGAGACGCCGGTCAGGTCGAGCGGGCCGGGCTCGAGAGTGGCGGTGCGCTCGGGAACCGGCATGGTGATGACACCGACCATCCGCACGAGCGAGGCGCCCGCCGACTGCACCTGGTCGACCATCCCCACGAGCGCGCCGATCGGGTTGAACAGCCGGTGGAACAGCAGCGCGGCGGTCGTGACGGCGCCGGCGGTGATGATGTCGGCGTCCACGAGGACAAACCCAACGACCAGCAGCAGTCCGAGGACCGTGACCTCGGCCCGGTTGTTGCGGGAGAAGGCGCGGGTGACGAAGTAGAACACCCGGATCGACAGGTCCCGCGCCTGCGCCGAGGCGGCGGTGATGCGGCGTAGCTCCGCGTCCTGGGCGTCGTACGCGTGCAGAGTCCGCGAGCCGGTGATCCCGCCGAGCAGCCGGCTGGCGCGGGTGCCGAAGGCGGCTCGCTCGGCGGCGTAGATCGGGCCCGAGCGGGGTAGGTACCAGCGCAACGTCGTCCAGTACATGGGCAGCGCCACCAGGCCCACGAGGCCCAGCCGCCAGTCGACCGTCGCCAGGCCGACCCCGGAGACGATCACCGTGAACAGCGACTGCACCACCAGCGGGATCACGGCGGTCGCGGCCTGGCTGATCTCGCGCGCGTCCTCGGCCACGCGCGAGACGAGGTCGCCGGTCTCGGTGGTCTCCACCTGCGCGGCGCCCAGGCGCAGGGAGCGGTCCATGACCATCTCCCGCAGGCGCGCGACGGTCGGCTCGGTGAGACGGGCCAGCCACGCCTGGCCCGCCCACGTGCAGCCCGCGCCCACCACGCCGGCCACGGCGATCGCGCCCGCGGCCGCCCACACGGCGGAGTAGTCCTGGCTGCCGGGCAGGACGTCGACCAGTCGGCCGATCACCCACGGCGCCACCAGGCCGGCGACCGCGCCGACCAGACCGGCCACGGCCACCAGCAGAAGGTAGCCGCGGCGCTCGCGCAGCAGCGGCCACAGCACGGCGAGCGAATCGCGGCCGCTGGCCAGGGGAAGCGCCGCCGTGACGCCGTCCTGGTCGTGCCGGTCGGGGCCGCCGGCCTGGGCGGCGCTCTCGGGCACGGCGGCGTCGGTGGAGGTGACGGTGCCAGGCTCGCCGCTGCTCATCGGTCGACCGCCGTCCGGTACGTGGCTGACGCCTCGCGCAGCTCGTGATGCGTTCCCGTGCGCACGTCGCCGCTGCGGGGCAGGTGGACCACGCGGTAGGCGGTCGCGAGTAACGGCGGCGAGGAGGTGACGACGAGCGTGGCCTGGCCCGGCCGACTCGTCCGGAGCCGGCGCACGGCCTGCGCGATCTGGAACTCGGTGACCGCGTCGACGGCACTGGTCGGCTCGTGCAGGACCAGGACGTCGGGATCGGCGTGCAGGGCCCGGGCGAGCGCGATCCGCTGTCGCTGGCCCCCGGACAGGTTCCGGCCGCCCTCCCGGACGGGGTGATCCAGGCCGTCGGGGAGGTTCTCGAGGAGCTCCGCGACCGCCGAGGCCTGCAGGACCGCCTCGGAGATGGGCTCCTCGTCGTCGTCGTGACTCATGGTGATGTTCGAGCGGACGGTACCCACGAACAAATCCACGCGGTGCGGCGCGGCCACCAGGTGCTTGGCGATCCCGGGGGCGAGCTGGCTGCGGTGGTGACCACCGACGAGCACGGCACCGGCCCCGTCGCCGTGACCCGCGATCGCCAGGGCGACGGCATCGGCGGCGGCCGGCTGATCGGCGACGAGCGCCAACACCTCGCCCTCGGCGACCTCCAGGTCGAACGCGCGGCCGTCGGGCAGGGTCAGGCCGGCCACGCGCAGCTCGGCGCCGGCGGGGACCTCGGAGCCGGAGTCGTCGACCGGCGCGGATTGCAGCAGGTTGACCAAGCGCTGCGCGGCGCCGCGCGAGCGGGCGAAGACGGCGACCATCTGGGTGATCATCCGGACGGGCTCCTCGAAGAACACGGCCACGCCCACCACGGAGACGAGCGTGCCGATCTCCATCTGGCCCTGGAGCACGCGGTACCCGGCGGCCAGCAGGACCAGCGCCAGAACCACGGCCATGCCGAGCGAGCCGATGCCCTGCACGCGCCCCGAGCGCTCCGCGGTGACGATGCCCGCGGCGGCCGCGTCCTCGGAGGCGGTGCGGTACTGCTCGGCGGCCCAGCGCTCGCCGCCGCCGGCCTTGAGCACGCGCAGGCCGGCCATGAAGTCGGTGGCGCGGCTGCTCGCCATGCCGATCGCGGCCTGCTGCGCGGTGCTGTGGCGGGAGATGGCGCGGCTGGGCAGGGCGACCAGCACCAGGCTGAGCGGCACGCCGACGAGCACGATGAGCCCCACCACCCAGTCGGTCCACAGCAGGTACGCGGAGATCCCCACGATCCCGATCACGGCGGACCCGCCCAGCGCGATCTGCCGGAACACCAGGGCGGCCACGTCGGCGTCCGCGGAGCACACCGACAGCACGTCCCCGGACCGGGCGTTCTCCATCGCGCGACGCCGGGAAAGCGGCACCCGGGTGGCCTCCACCCGCAGGTCGTGCGCCTCCTCCTGCAGGGCCCGGTTGCTCATCCGTGCACCGAAGCGGTACCCGAGGCTGAGCACCGTGAACAACACGATCAGGCCCACGACCGACCACAGCATCGCCCAGCGGTCGAGCGGGATGATCGCGGCGTCCACGATCACGCCGATCGCGATGGGCACCAGCGCCTCGCACAACTGCCACAGCGTCATGAGCACCAGCCCGGGCGCCCAGAGGTGCCGGCGGCGGCCGACCGCGCGGAGCAGCAGCCCGTTGGCCGTGGTCGGGGCGGGCCCGCCCGGGGTGTCCGCGGCGCGGCGGCGCGGCCGAGCCGATGGAGACGTCGGTGCTGACATAGGTGTGCGACTCCCGCTGTAGGTGAGGTCGGCCCAGGGTGGGTGAGGCCGGCCCAGGGGCCCCGACGACTCTATGCCAGCGGCCGACTTCGCCGTCGACCTCACCTCCTCGCGGTGTTAGATTTGGCCTGGTCGGAGAGCGTTTGCGAGCGGGAGTGGCGAGATGAGACCACTGCGATACTCGATCAACGTCACCCTCGACGGGTGCGTCCACCACGAGACCGGGATCCTGCCGGACGAGGAGTCGATGCGCTTCTGGGCCACCGAGATGGAGCAGGCCGATGCCCTGCTGCTCGGCCGGGTCACCTACGAGATGATGGAGGCGGCCTGGCGGCGTCCCCCCTCGGGCGAGTGGCCCGACTGGGTGTCCGAGTGGGAGGTCCCGTTCGCCGAGGCCATCGACCGGACGCAGAAGTACGTCGTGTCGAGCACGCTGGACCGGGTCGACTGGAACGCCGAGCTGGTCCGGGGCGACCTCGGGGACGCGGTGCGTCGGCTCAAGGACCAGCCGGGCGGCGGCCTGTGGGTGGGTGGGGTGACACTGCCCCGGGCGTTGGCGGACCTGGGGCTCATCGACGAGTACGAGTTCGTGGTGCAGCCCGTCCTCGCCGGTCACGGGCCCACCCTGATGGCGGGGCTGCGGGAGCGCACCCCGCTCGAGCTGGTGGATCGCCTGGGCTTCCGGTCCGGGACGGTAGCCCTGCGGTACCGGCCCGTCTCCGCCACCGCATGACCGCTGCGCGGCCGCCGCATGCCGTTGGACTGCCGCTAGGGCGCGGTGGTCCCCACCGAGTACGCGGCCGCCGCGTCGCGGACGTCCATGACGTACTGGCGGGAGGCGTTGTAGGCGAGCACGGCCCGCTGCCAGTTCTCGGCCTGCGAGAGGTCCCCGCCGTTCTCGCACAGCAGGCGGGCGGCGGACACGGCGGCGTCGTCGATCTGGTTCGGGTCGGCCACGCCGTCCCCGTTTGCGTCGCGGCCGTACTTGCGCCATGACTCGGGGATGAACTGCATGGGGCCCACGGCCCGGTCGAACTCCGTGTCGCCGTCCAGCTCCCCACCGTCGGTGTCCGGGATCCGCGCGAATCCGGGCGAGCCGTCGAGCTGGATACCGATGATCGGCGGCAGCGCGTAGCCGTCGTCGTTCAGAGTGGCACCCCGGTACCGGCCGTGCCGCGTCTCCACGTGCCCGATCCCGGCCAGTGTGGTCCACGCGAGGTTGCACTCGGGCCGGGTCTGCCGCATGGTCTCGGCGGCGTTGCCGTAGGCGGCCAGCGCCGCGACGGGGATGTTCATCTGCTCGTTGATCCCCTGCGCCCACGGCCGCAGCTGATCGGAGGTCCGGCCGGGGGCGTTGATGTCCACCGCGGGAACGGGCGCCCCGGCGGCGGGCGGGATGCCGGGAGGGATCGGGGGCGGCGCCTCGCGGGTGGGCCCGTAGGAACAGGCCGATGCCACCACGGCCGCGGCGAGGGACAGGGCCACAGCGCAGGCGCGGCGGGGGCGAATAGTCATCGAGTGCCATTCTGCCGAAAACCCGGCACGTCCCGCCTCGGGGGATTCCCTGATCTCAGCCGCGGTGCCCGTATCCCCCGGCCAGGGCGGTGAACTCGTCCAGCAGCGCCTCCCGGCTGATCCGGGGCTGATCCAACACCCAGCGCACGGCCACGTTCTCCACGGCCATCACGATCACCCACGCGCGCGCGGCGGGGTCGCCGACCGGGACCCCCGCCGCGGAGAGGTAGACGGACAGCAGTTCGCGGACCCGGAGCTCGAGCGCGTGCTGCGCGGCCCGGTGGCGCACGGCGGGCAGCTCCTCCCACACGATCCGCAGCAGCCCGGCGTCCATCTCCAGGGCGGTCAGCAGGGCGTCGGCGATCGAGCGCACCGTGCCGGGGTCCTGGACGTCGACCGGACCGGCGCCGGCGAGGGAGGCCGCCACGCGGTCGGAGATCTCGGCCGACCACCGGTCCATGACCTCGGTGACCAGGGCTGACTTGTCCGGGAAGTACTGGTAGAGCGAGCCCGGGCTGACGCGCGCCTGGTCGGCGACGCGGTTGGTGGTGAACGACTCGTAGCCGTCCCGCACGAGCACGACGCGAGCCGCCTCCACGATCCGCTCGACCATCGCCCGGGAACGTGCCTGCTGGGGGACCCTTCTCATGAACGCGAATTTTATGCGAGTAAATACTCGCGTCATAGTTGGGTCATGACCACAGCGCCAGAGCGAGACGCCGTCACCTCCCCGTACCCGACCCGACACCGCGAGGCCGAGGACCGCTCCCGCCGCATGGGTCGCGCCCTCAAGCACATCGCCCGCGTGGACCAGATCGACGAGCAGCTCATGGACCGCCTGGGCCGCGGGTACCTGGAGAAGGACGAACCCGGCGCCCGCCTGGCCCGCGCCATGCGGCTGCGGTCCGGTCAGCCCGGGGCCGTGAGCCGGCGGCAACTCGACCAGGCCCTGACGAGCGGATCGGCCGGACTGCCCGACGACGCCCCCGTCGCGCTACGCGAGTACCTCGCCCTCCTCGAGGACACCCCGGAGTGGGTCGACTGGGAGCAGATCGCCCGCGGGCAGCAGGTGTACCTGCGCCTGGGGCAGAACGCCGCGGACATCCTGCTGCAGCTCTCCCTGATCGGCGGCTACCGCTTCGGCGGCCCCACCGATCTCCTCGTGGCCACCGGCGGCCTGACCGGGGGCACCACGCTGCGCCGCCTGGCCGAGACCAGCCACTGGACCATGTCCCTGTCGATCCCCGACGGGCTGCGGCCGGGCGGAGAGTCGTGGTGCCTGACCGGGCACGTGCGGGCCATGCACGCCGTGGTCAACGAGGCCATGGAGCCGCGCTGGGACACCGGACGGTGGGGCCTGCCCATCAGCCAGAGCGATCTGGCCGCCACCCTGGGCCTCTTCGACGCCGTGGTCCTGCTGGGAGTGCGCACCCTGGGCGTGCCGGTCTCCCGCGAGGACTCCGACGCCGTGATGCACGTGTGGCGCTACGTGGGGTGGTTGCTAGGGGTCGACGACGACTTCCTGGTCGACCACGAACGCGACCGGCACCGGATCAACTACCACATCCTGCTGGCGCAGGCCGGGTTGAGCGAGGCCGGTCCGCAGTTGACCCAGGCCCTGGTCGCGGCCCAGCGCGAGCGCTCCCGCAGCGGGCCACTGCCCGGCGTGCAGGCGTGGATCGCCCACGAGCGGCTGCTGAGCATGCTCACGGTGCTGCTCGGTCGTGAGTCCATGCGCGAGTTCGGGCTGCCGGTCCGCCCGCCGTGGGCGCACGCCTACCTGGTGGCATTGAACGGGCTGCGGTACCGAACCCCGTGGGGCCGCGCCCGGCTCAACTCGTGGGGCGAGAAGGTCCGGGACCGCGAGCGCAAGCAGACCTTCGGGGACGCCGCCGCCGACATCGGCCGCCCGCTCGCCTCATGAGGCTTGTTCGCCTCGTGAGGCCAGTTCGCCTGATCACGGCCAGTTAGGCCTCTTCGGCTAATTATTCGTAATTAGGCTTTTTCGCCTCATGCCGGCTGAATGTGGCAGGATCGCCTCATGTACGTGGTGACGATCGACCAGCGCGGTAGCCGCGACGCCGACGACCTCGTGCCTGGACTGCTCGAGGCACTGGCGGAGATCCCCTGCGCGGCCGCCTTCGAGCGCACCGCCGGCGACGAGGTCCAGGGCCTGCTCACGGAGCCCGCCGCGGTGCGCCGCGCCCTACTCGTGGCGCTGCGCGGAGGCCAGTGGCACTGCGGAGTAGGAGCCGGAGAGGTCGACGACGACTCCTACGCCTCCGGCACGAGGGCCGGCCGGGGCCCGGCCTACCTGGCAGCGCGCGACGCTGTCGAGGCGGCCAAAGGACTGAGCAGCTCGGTCGCGGTGCGCGTCCCGGCAGCAGCGACGTCCGAGGCAGCCGCCTGGGCCGCCGACTGCGAGGCCGTCTGGGGACTCACCGCCCCCCTCGTGCTCGACCGCACCGAGGCGCAGTGGCGGGTCGTGGACGCTGTCGACCGCTCCCCCACCCAGGCCGCGGCCGCACACGAGCTCGACATCACCCCGGCCTCGGTCACCGGCGCGCTGCGACTCTCCCGCATCCGCGAGGAGCGGGCCGCGTACCCCGCGCTCGACCGACTCCTCGCCGGCGCGCACACTGCCTCCACAGGGGCCACAGGAGCAACGCGATGAGCACCTGGCCCGACTGGATCCCCGTGCTCATCGTCGTCGTCGTCAGCCTGCTCGCCTCGGCCGGGCTGGGATCGCCGATCGCCTCACTGGTCCTACGCTCCGCGCACGTGCCCGACCCGCCGACGGTCGAGGTCAGCGGGGATTCCCGCAGCCCGGTGGTGCAGCGGCGCGAGACCTCCGAACCGCAGGTCCGGGAGGTGCTGCGGGGCGGGATGTGGATCGGGATCCTCGAGAGAGTGGGACTCACCGCCGCGATCCTGGCCGGCCGGTTCGAGCTGGCCGCCGTGGTGGTGGCCATCAAGGCCCTGGGCCGCTATCCGGAGATCCGCGAGAACCCGGCCGTGAGCGAGCGGTTCATAATCGGCACCCTCGCCTCCCTTCTCGTCGCTGCCGCGTGCGGTGCGGCCGGCCTCACGGTGCTGGGCCTCGTGGGCTGACCTCGCGGTGCTGGGCCTCGTGGGCTGACCACGTCCCACGACCCGCGGCCGGATCGACCCCTCAGTAGGCTCGACCGCATGACCTCTGACTCCCTGACCGAGCCCGAGAACATCGCCCCCGGCCGCGCTCGCCAGAACACCATCTACCGAGCGGGTGTCTCGGGCATCACCCCCTCGGTGCCCACCAGCGCGGACAAGCTCGAGGCCGCCGCACGCCGCGCCCTGCGCCGCCGGCCCGGCGGCCGCAAAGCCTGGGCCTACGTCTACGGCGGCGCGGGCTCCGGGGAGACGATGAACGCCAACCGCGAGGCACTCGACCGGCGTCGGCTGGTCCCCCGCGTCCTGCGCAGCACCGAGCAGCGCGACCTGTCGACGAAGGTGCTCGGGCAGACGCTCCCCGCGCCCGTCCTCGTCGCCCCCATCGGCGCCGCGGGACTGGTGCGCCGCGACGCCGACGTCCACATCGGCCGCGCCGCGGCCGAGCGTGGGTTGCCGTACATCCTGTCCTCGCAGGGCTCGTCGCCGATGGAAGCCACCGCCGCGGCCATGAAGGATGCACCGCGCTGGTTCCAGCTGTACTGGAGCAGGGATGAGCAGCTCGTGGACAGCTTCATCTCCCGGGCGGAGGCCGCGGGCGCCGGCGCGCTGGTCGTCACCCTCGACACCACGACGCTGGGGTGGCGCCCCTGGGATCTGGACCTGGGCTCGCTGCCGTTCACACGCGGTGTCGGGATCGCCCAGTACACCTCGGATCCGCGCTTCATCGAGATGGTGGCCGAGCGGGTCGCGCAGGAGGCCGATCCAGGATCCGGCCCTGAGCCGGACGCGGTCAAGGTCACGCCGAAGGCCGTCGTGACGCTGCTCGAGATGGCCAG
Organism: Dietzia sp. UCD-THP; assembly: GCF_000349585.1. Lineage (NCBI taxonomy): Bacteria > Bacillati > Actinomycetota > Actinomycetes > Mycobacteriales > Dietziaceae > Dietzia > Dietzia sp. UCD-THP. The sequence continues at coordinate 61,585 of NZ_KB714668.1, read as the reverse complement.
GAACCACCCGGGCGGCTTCCGCAGGAACCTCGGCGCCCCGGAGACCCGCGCCGCCGTCCAGACCTTCCTCGACACGTTCTCTAACCCGGCGCTGAACTGGGACCACATCGCCACCCTGCGGGACCGGACCCGTCTGCCGGTCGTACTCAAGGGCGTCCTGCACCCGGACGACGCGCGGCGGGCGCTGGACATGGGCGTCGACGCCCTCATGGTCTCCAACCACGGAGGCCGGCAGGTGGACGGGTCCATCGGCACCCTGGACGCCCTCGTGCGCATCCGCGAGGCCGTCGGCGCCGAGCCGACCCTGCTGCTGGACTCCGGCATCCGCAACGGCTCCGACGTGGTCAAGGCGATGGCGTGCGGCGCGGACGCCGTGACCATCGGACGGCCCCACATCTACGGGTTGGCCATCGCCGGGCAGAAGGGGGTCGGCGAGGTGCTCGACAACCTGCTCGCCGAGATCGACCTCACCTTGTCCCTGTGCGGCGCGAGTTCGTGGGACGACGTGGACGGCTCGTTGCTGGCCTGAGTGGGCCGGGTCGGCTGAGTGAGCTGAGGGAGCTGAGCCGCCCCGGCCCGGCACCCTGCACATCGCATCTCGAGGCAGGACCCCGATGCGTGGCCCCGAACTGACCGTCCTGCCGGCCGAAGTGGTCGTGGTGGAGGACCCAACTACCTCGCGCGCAACGCCTACCGGCGGCTCTTCCACCGCTGAGCCGCGAGTTGCGGGCCAGGCCGGCTCAGGCGAGCGGCTCGGGCCGGCTCAGGCGGGCCGAACAGGCCAGGCGGCGCGCCACTCTTCCGCGGTGGCGTCCGCGGCCGGCACCGCGAGCCGCGCTTCGGCCTCTCTGAGATCGTCCGCGAAGGCCCTGACCACCTGTCGGTACGCGACCTCGGCGGAACCGGACTCAGAACCGGAGGCGGAGCCGAGCCCGGACCCGGACTCAGAACCAGATACGGTCTGCGCGCCCGGACCGTCGTCGCGCCCCCCGGCAGCGTTCTCGTGGAACAGGCCCGCCGCGTGCACATGCACCACCCTCATCCGCGAGGGCACCAGGTCGTCGGGCACCCCCGCCGCGCGGGCGCGGGCCAGCACCTTCTGCCCCAGGGCGAGGGCCGGCATGTCCCAGGGGATCCCGTCGACAACTCCCCGCGGCGGGCGGTCAGCGCGTTCGGCGGCCTTGGCCTCCTGCCACAGGCGGTCCTGCTCGGCGGCGTCGAGGCCGGCCGCGCCGTCAGTGGTGAACCAGTAGGGCGCGCGCCGACGCAGCTTGTCCAGCAGAGCCCCGGCGACGTCGTGGATGTCGAACGACCCCTCGTCCCGCTCCTCGCCGATCGCGGCGTGGAACAGCACCTGCAGGAGCAGGTCACCCAGCTCGGAGACCAGCTCATCGCGGTCGCCGTCGGCCACGGCGTCGACCAGTTCCCACGACTCTTCGAGCAGGTACGGCAGCAGCGAAGCGTGGGTCTGGGCGGCCTCCCACTCGCCGTCGCGGCGGATCCGGCCCATCACCTCGACCGCCTCGGCGAGCCGATCCCCCGCGGCCGGCCCATCGCCCGGCCCCGCGCCCGCGCCCGTCGAGAAGAGCGTTCCGCACGCATCGGCCGAGTGGATCTGTGCGGAACGCTCTTTTCGATGAGCGCCGGGGCCGGGGCCGGGGCCGGGGCCGGGGCCGCGGCCGGAGCTGCGGCCGGGCTCGCGACCGGGCTCGCGACCGGACTCGCGGCCGGGCTCGCGACCGGGCTCGGGACTCACACCGACACCGGCTCCGCCTGGATCACCGGGTGCGAGCCCTCCGGATCCCCGGCCATCGCGGTGAGGAAGTCGGCCGCGTACTGCAGCATCTCGTCGTCGCGCGCCTTCTCCGGTCCGGCACCCGCGCGCGCGCCTGCCGCTTTGGGCAACGGCAGCAGCACGGTCTTCTGCGTGGCCCGGTACTGGGCGGCCGGGTACATGCGCTTGAGCCGGATCTGCTGGGAGTCGAGCAGGTCGAGCGGTCCCACGCGCAGGCGGGAGCCGGCCAGCACGATCTCCCGCACCTTGTACTTCTGGCACACGAGCCGCAGCCGCGACACCGAGACCACGCGTCGGGCCTCGGCGGGCATGGGCCCGTAGCGGTCCACCAGCTCCTCGACCACCGCGTCGATGTCCTCGGGAGCCCGCGCCTGGGACAGCTTGCGGTACGCCTCGAGCCGCAGCCGGTCGCCGTCGACGTACTCGACCGGGATGTAGGCGTCGACGGGCAGCTCGATTCGGATCTCGCCCACCTCCTCCTCGACCTCCACGGATTCGCCGTCGGCGATCGCGCGGTACGCCTCCACCGCCTCGCCCACCAGACGGATGTAGAGGTCAAAGCCGACGCCGGCGATGTGCCCGGACTGCTCGGCGCCCAGCACGTTGCCGGCGCCGCGTAGCTCGAGGTCCTTCATCGCCACGGCCATGCCGGCACCCAGGTCGTTGTTCTGCGCGATGGTCGCCAACCGGTCATAGGCGGTCTCGGTGAGCGGTTTCTCCGGGTCGTAGAGGAAATAGGCGTACCCGCGCTCACGCGACCGGCCCACGCGCCCGCGCAGCTGATGCATCTGCGACAGACCCAGCTGGTCGGAGCGGTCCACGATCAAAGTGTTGGCGTTGGAGATGTCCAGGCCGGTCTCGACGATGGTCGTGCACACCAGCACGTCGTACTCGCGGTTCCAGAACCCGCCGACGGTCTGCTCGAGCTGCTCCTCCCCCATCTGCCCGTGGGCCACCACCACGCGCGCTTCGGGCACGAGGTCGCGGATCTTCGCGGCGGTGGCATCGATGGTCCGCACCCGGTTGTGCACGTAGAACACCTGACCCTCGCGCAGCAGCTCGCGGCGGATGGCGGCGGCGACGTGCTTGTCCGAGTGCGCGCCCACGTAGGTGAGCACGGGCAGGCGCTCCTCGGGCGGGGTGAGGATCTGGCTCATCTCCCGGATCCCTGCCAGCGACATCTCCAGCGTCCGCGGGATGGGCGTGGCGGACATGGTCAGCACGTCCACGTGGGTCCGCAGCGAGGTGATGTGTTCCTTGTGCTCCACACCGAAGCGCTGCTCCTCGTCCACCACCACCAGGCCGAGGTTCTTCCAGCGCACGCCCGTCGCGAGCAGGCGGTGGGTGCCGATCACCACGTCCACCGTGCCGTCGGCCAGGCCCTTGAGGATCTCCTTGGCCTCCGCGTCGGAGGTGAACCGGCTCAGGCCCTTGACGGTCACCGGGAACCCGGTCATGCGCTCGACGAAGGTCGCCTGGTGTTGCTGGGCCAGCAGCGTGGTGGGCACGAGCACGGCCACCTGGGTGCCGTCCTGTACGGCCTTGAACGCCGCCCGCACGGCCACCTCGGTCTTGCCGTAGCCCACGTCGCCCACCACCACGCGGTCCATGGGGGCGGTCTTCTCCATGTCCCCCTTGACCTCTTCGATCGCCGTGAGCTGGTCGACGGTCTCGGTGAACGGGAACGCGTCCTCCATCTCCCGCTGCCACGGGGTGTCGGGGCCGAAGGCACGGCCGGGTGCGGACTGCCGCTTGGCGTAGAGCTGCACCAGCTCGGTGGCGATCTCGCGGACCGCCTTGCGGGCCTTGCGCTTGGTGTTCTGCCAGTCGGCGCCGCCCATCTTGCTCAGCGTCGGCGCCTCCCCGCCCACGTAGCGGCTCAGCTGGCCGAGGGACTCCATGGGGACGAACAGGCGGTCGCCCGCGCCGCCGCGCTTGCCGGGCGCGTACTCGATCACCACGTATTCGCGCCGACTCGAGCCGTCCCCGCCGCGCACCTGCCGCTCGACCATTTCGACGAACCGGCCGATGCCGTGCTGGTCGTGCACCACCCAGTCGCCGGCCTTGAGGGCCAGCGGATCCACCTGGTTGCGGCGCTTGGCGTGGCGTGCCTTGGGGCGCGCGGTGGCGCCGAGTCGGTTGCCGGTGAGATCGGTCTCGGAGACGACGACGAGGTGGTCCCCCTGCTCCCCGGAGTCGGCCGCCAGCGCGAACCCCCCGTGCAGGATCGCCTCGTACACCGACACCACGCCGGGGGCGGGCTCGGATCCCGCCGGCGCGGCGGTGGCCGGGACCTCGGCCTCGGATAGGCGCTCCAGCACGCGGTCGACGGTGCCGTGGCCCGGGACCACCACGGCCGCCCGGCCACCGGAGGCCATGAGCGCCCGGAGCCGGACGAACATGGCCTGCATCTCAGAGTCCTTGCCGCGCGGCGCGGGCGGGTCGCCGGCGGGTGCGTCCACCACCAGGCCGTCGTCGGGGTCGGTGAGGAATCCCGGGGGGACCAGCTGCCACCAGGGCACGCCGGCGGCGCTGGCCTCGGAGCGAACGGCCGAGAAGGTGCGGTAGCCCGAGCCCGACAGGTCCAGGGTCTCGCTGTCCACGGGGGCGTCGCCGCCCATGGTGGCGGCGGTCCACGAGGCCTCGAGGAACTCGCGGCCCGCGGAGGCCAGGTCGGCGGCGCGGCGACGGACCTTGTCCGGGTCGCACACCACCACGCGGGTGCCGGCGGGCATGAGCATCGGCAGCGTGGCCATCTCCTCCGGCACGAGCACCGAGGTCAGCGCCTCCATGCCGTCGCGGGGGATGCCCTCGGCCAACGAGTCCAGCAGCTCCGCCAGGGTGGGGTTCTCGCGGTGCGCCTCGGCCAGCTGCTGTGCGCGCTCGCGGACGTCCTCGTCAAGGAGCAGCTCCCGGCAGGGGAACAACACGGCCGAGTCGACCTCTCCCTCGGGCAGGGAGCGCTGGTCGGCCACGGAGAACTCGCGGATCTCGGCGATCGTGTCCCCGTCGAACTCCACGCGCAGCGGGTGGTCGGCGGTGGTGGGGAACACATCGACGATGCCGCCGCGCACCGCCACGTCACCGCGGCGGGCCACCATGTCCTCGCGGCTGTAGGCGAACTCGGTCAGGGTCGCCAGAAAATGCGCGGGGTCGAGCTCGGCGCCGCGGGCCAGTCGGATCGGCTCCCGGCGGGCCGCCCCCGGAGAGATGGGCTGCACCACCGACCGCGCCGCCGCCACGACGATCCTGGGAGCTCGCCCGGCCATCACCGAGTTCAGGACCTGCAGCCGGCGACCGATCGTGTCGGAGGCGGGCGACAGGCGCTCGTGCGGAAGCGTCTCCCAGCTGGGGAACTGCGCCACAGCCCCATGTGACTGGCTGGGGTCGTCGACAAGCCCCGCCAGCTCGTCGGCCAGCTCCTCGCACTCGCGCTCGGTGGCCGTCACCACCAACAACGGTGCGCGCTCGGCCAGGGTCGCCACCAGGAACGGCCGCAGGGCCTCCGCGGACCGGACCACCGCGGCGTCCCGGTCCAGGCCCGCCCGCAGATCGGCCAGCGCCGGGTTCGCGGCGACCGCCCCGGCCAGGCCGGACAGAACTGCGGTCGTGGGGCTGCTGACAGTGGTCGTCACGCGTGTGAGTCCTCCAGGTGGGGCGGGCGCGGCGGACGGGGCCGCACGGAGAGCACCAGTGTAATCAGGCTCGACACCGGCGAGCGCGGGCGTGACCCCGCTCACCTGACCCCGTCGTCGAGGGGCGAGGCCCCGCCCTTGTGTTACGTCGACGCCGGACGGGTTATTCCAATCGCAACCACCCGGTAACGGACCGACACGCAGCGGTAACGCGGCGGGCGTGTACTCGCTGCCATGTCACCGGAACCCCTCCGGTGACCCCGTCCCCGAGGAGCCCACAGTGCCCGAGTTCGACGCCGCCATCACCGAGAACATCGCCACCTCCCTCAAGGAGATCCCGCACCCGTCGCTGCCCAAGGGCGCGAGCATCTACGGCGGCACCAAGATCTTCCCGGACTACAAGGCCGAGGAGGGCGAGTCGTACTTCACCCTCGTGCACGGCATCGCCCACGAGTCGTCCGTCTCCTTCGTGGCCGTCCTCCAGGCCACCCGCGCCCTGCGCAAGGGGTTCGAGTCGGCCATCTACTTCTACGGCCCCGGCGCCATCAACTGCCTCGCCACCCGCGGATTCCCCACCACCGGGGACTCCGGCTTCCCCGGCGAGCAGAACATCAACGAGTCCCTCGAGGCGTTCATCTCCGAGGGCGGGACCGTGTTCTGCTGCCGCTTCGGGCTCGGCCTCCACGGCGGCCGCGAGGAGGACCTGATCGAGGGAGTGATCCCCGCACACCCGCTCGACGTGCAGGACGCCCTGATCCACTACGCCCGCAAGGGAGCCATCATCAACTCCACCTACATGGTCTGATGTCATGACCACCATCGGCTCGGTCGCGGCCAACTTCACCCGGGACCTCGAACAGAACTACCGGACCATCGCCCACTACGCGGAACTCGCCCGCGACCGCGGTGTCGACTTCCTGGTGTTCCCCGAGGCCGCCATCGGCGGCTATCTCTCCAGCCTCGGCAACCACGGGGACACCACCCGCACGGCCCGGTCGCTGCCGCCGGCGATCCGTCTCGACGGTCCGGAGATCGCGCGCGTCCAGGAGATCGTCGGAGACCTGGTGGTGGCAATCGGGTTCTGCGAGCTCGGCGCGGACGGGGTGAGCCGCTACAACGCCGCCGCCGTCCTCGACGGAACCTGCGTCTACGGCACCTACCGCAAGGTGCACCAGCCGCTGGGCGAGAACATGTCCTACGCCTCCGGCGGCGACTACCAGGTCTTCGACACCCCGGTCGGGCGGGTCGGCCTGCAGATCTGCTACGACAAGGCGTTCCCCGAGGCCGCGCGCGTCATGGCCCTGCAGGGCGCGGAGATCATCGCCTCCCTGTCCGCGTGGCCGGCGGCGCGCACGGCGACCGCGGCCAACCTGCAGGAGGACCGCTGGACCTACCGGTTCAACCTCTTCGACTCCGCCCGGGCGCTGGACAACCAGGTGTTCTGGGTGGCCTCCAACCAGGCGGGGACCTTCGGGTCGCTGCGGTACGTGGGCAACGCCAAGATCGTCGACCCCGGCGGGAACGTCCTGGCCACCACCACTCTCGACGAGGGTCTGGCCGTCGCCGAGGTCGACGTGGCGGGCACCTTCTCCGCGATGCGCGCCGGGATGTTCCACCTGCGCGATCGGCGCCCCGACGTCTACGGGCCGCTGGTCGAGGTGAGCGACCCGGTCGAGGAGAGGAGGCTCGCCAGTGCCTGAGATGAACTTCGCCGTCCGGTGGCCCGACGGCACGGTCCGGGACTACTACTCCCCCAGTCTGGTGATCCACGACCACCTCACGGTCGGCGAGCGTCTCAGCGTCACCGAGTTCCGCGCCCGGGCAACCGACGCCCTCACCGAGGCGGGCGAGCGGGTCCGCGCCCGCTACGGGTTCCTCTGCACCTCCGCCGCCGAGACCGCCGCGCAGGTGACCTCGGCGAGCCTGGCCCACCCCGGGGACGCCCTCGTCGAGGTGGTCGCCATGCACCCTCTCAAGGAGCACCCATGAGCCCCACACAGGTTTCCCCCGGCACCCACATCCCCGTGCTCGTCATCGGCGGCGGCCAGGCCGGTCTCTCGGTGAGCCACCACCTCGGCGCCGCGGGCGTCGAGCATCTGGTGGTGGAGAAGCAGACCGCCGTCCACGCCTGGGCCGACACCCGCTGGGACTCCTTCACGCTCGTCACGCCCAACTGGCACTGCCGACTCCCGGGCTACCACTATGAGGGGCCCGACCCCGACGGGTTCATGACCCGCGACCAGGTGGTGGAGTGGCTGCACGGCTGGCTGGAGACCTTCGACCCGCCGCTCGTCGAGCACACGGCCGCCACGCGGCTGCGCCGGACCGGCACCGGCTTCGAGGTGACCCTTGCGGGCCCGGTCGGAGAGCGGACGGTCACCGCGGACGAGGTGGTGGTGGCCACCGGCGGCTACCCGATCCCGGTGATCCCGCCCTACGCCTCGTTCCTCGACCCCGCCGTGGCGCAGCTGCACTCCGAGCAGTACCGCAACCCGGACCAGCTGGCCGAGGGCGCGGTCCTGGTGGTGGGCTCGGGCCAGTCCGGCGCGCAGATCGCCGAGGACCTGCACCTCGCCGGCCGCCGCGTCCACCTGGCGGTCGGCAACGCCCCGCGGGTCGCCCGGTTCTACCGGGGCCGGGACTGCATGACCTGGCTCGCGGACATGGGGCTCTACGACACCCCCGCCCAGCAGTACCCCGGCGGCAAGGCCGCGCAGGAGAAGACCAACCACTACGTCACCGGCCGCGACGGTGGACGGGACGTGGACCTGCGGCGCTTCGCCGCCGAGGGGATGCGCCTCTACGGCACGCTCACCTCCGGACGGGACTCTCAACTGCGCTTCGCCCCCACCCTGACCGACGCTCTGGATTCTGCGGACCGGGTGTACAACTCCATCTGCGCCGACATCGACCGGCACATCGACGCCCACGGGATCGACGCCCCGCCGCCGTCGAGGTACTCCCCGGTGTGGGCTCCCGAGGCCGACCCGACGTCGCTCGACCTGGCGGCCGAGGGGATCACCACCATCATCTGGGCCATCGGCTACCGGCCCGACTACCGGTGGATCGAGGCCAGCGCCTTCGACGGCGCGGGCCACCCCCTGCAGACCCGCGGTGTGACGGAGGTGCCCGGCCTGTCGTTCGTGGGCCTGCCCTGGATGCACACCTGGGGTTCCGGCCGGTTCCTCGGGATCGACCGCGATGCGAAGTACCTCGCCGACGGCATCATCGCCCGGCATCACGCCAGCCGAGAGGAACGGGCATCATGACCACCTCCACCACCGCCGCAGCCGCCACCACCGCGGGGGCCAACTCGACGCGGGTCGACCTGGCCCTGCTCGGCATCCGGGGCACCCCGCCCCTGCACCGCGACGGGGGCGCGGGACCCAGCGACGACGGGCATCTGGTCGTCTCCGGGCGCGACGCCGCGCTGCCCCGCAATCCCGACAGCCCCTTCGTCTTCGACGGCGACCGGGTCCTGCGCGACGGGGTGGACACCGGGCTCGAGATCTCCGCGATCGGCCGACCCCGCTTCTACGACCGCCGCACCGCGGACGGGGTGCCGTACGAGAAGATCGCGCGGCTCCACGGCCGGGACGTCCTGGCCACGACGGTGGTGCAGACCTGCATCCGCTACCGCCGCGACGAGCGCTGCCGGTTCTGCTCGATCGAGGAGTCACTGCGCGCGGGCACCACCGTGCCCGTCAAGCAGCCCGAGCAGCTGGCCGAGGTCGCCCGCGCCGCCGTGGACCTCGACGGGGTGCGGCAGATGGTCATGACCACGGGGACCTCCGCCGGCCGCGACCGCGGGGCGGCGCACCTGGCCCGCTGCGTCCGCGCCGTCAAGGCGGCGGTCCCGGAGCTGCCGATCCAGGTCCAGTGCGAACCGCCCGCCGACCTGGCGGTGCTGACCGACCTCCGCGAGGCCGGTGCGGACGCGATCGGCATCCACGTCGAGTCGCTCGACGACGACGCCCGCCGGCGGTGGATGCCCGGCAAGTCGACGGTCCCCCTGACCGAGTACCGGGCCGCGTGGAACGAGGCGGTCCGGGTGTTCGGACGCAACCAGGTCTCCACCTACCTGCTGGTCGGGCTCGGCGAGGACCCCGACGAGATGATCGCCGGCGCGCGGGAGCTCGCCGACTCGGGGGTCTATCCGTTCATCGTCCCGTATCGCCCCCAGGCGGGGACCCTCGCCGTCGACGTCGACGGGGCGCCCGCGCCCGATCACAGGCGGGTGGAGTACATCAGCCGCGAGGTGGGCGCGCACCTGCAGCGCCTGGGGATGGCCGGGTCGGACCAGCGTGCGGGTTGCGCGGCGTGCGGCGCGTGCAGCGTCCTGCAGTCGGTCGGCGGGTGAGTCGATGCTCGACCTCCGAGATCTCGCCGGCCCCGCGCTGACGGGTCCCGCCTCCACCGGCCGGACCCGCGCCGTGGAGTCCGTCCTGGGATCGGCCGCCGCGTCGATCCTCGCGGGGGGACACCGCGCGGAACCGGGCCCGGTGGTCAGGATCGCCGAGGACCCCGGGGTGCTGGCCGCCTACCACCGGCTCCGCCACGAGGAGTTCGTGCTCCGCCAGGGACTGTTCCCCCGCACCGACCTCGACGACGTCGACGACGACCCCCGCACCGTGGTGCTCGTCTCGGTCGCGCCGGACGGCACCGTCCTCGGAGGGGTCCGGATCGCCCCCTGCGCCGAGCCGGACATCGGATGGTGGGCCGGGAGCCGGCTGGTGGTGGCCGACACGGCCCACTCCGGTGGCATCGGCCCCGCGCTGATCCGCTCCGCCTGCGCGCACGTGGAGGCCCGCGGGGTACTGCGCTTCGACGCGGACGTCCAGGACCGCTACTGCCCGCTGTTCACCTCCCTCGGCTGGGTCGACACCGGGGCGGGACCGGTCATCTCCGGTCGCGCCCACCGCCGGATGCGATGGCCCGTCGACCGGATCCAGCGCCTCGCCGACACGACCAAGTCCCTGCTGTCCGGACTGCTGGCCCCGTTGGCCGATCAGCCCGGCGGACTCGGCGAGGCCGGCTTCCGCGGCGACGACGGCGCTCCGGTACCGGGTACCGATCTCGTGGCCGCGTGCGACGCGATCCTGCCCTCGATGGTCGAGCGCGACCCCGAGTGGGCCGGCTGGTGCTCGGTCCTGGTCAACCTCGGTGACCTCTCGGCCATGGGCGCCGACCCCGTGGGACTGCTCGACGCCGTCGCCGCCCCGACCCCCTCCCATCTCGAGCGGATCGTCAGGGGCGTGGCCGCCGCGGCGGCCGCCTGGCGGGTCCCCGTGCTCGGTGGCCACACGCAGGTCGGTGTCCCCTCGGCGCTGTCGGTGACCGCGCTGGGGCGCACCTCGCGGCCGGTGCCCGCCGGTGGGGGCCGCGCGGGCCACATCGTGTCCCTCACCGCGGACCTCGGTGGCTCGTGGCGGCCGGGATACCACGAGCGGCAGTGGGACTCCTCCAGCAGCCGGACCTCCGACGAGCTGCGCCTGCTCGCCGGGCACGTGGCACGGACCGCCCCCGCCGCCGCCAAGGACGTGAGCATGGCGGGGATCGTCGGCACGGCGGGGATGCTCGCGGAGGCCTCCGGGACGGGCGCCGAGTTCGACGTCGCGGCGATCCCCCGTCCTGCGGGCGCGAGCGTGGGCGCCTGGCTCACGTGTTTCCCCGGTTACGCCATGCTCACCGCCGACCGGGACCCGGCTCCCGCCCCCGCGGGCCCGGCGGTCACCGCGACCTGCGGGCACCTCACCGACGAGCCCGGCGTGCGACTGCGCTGGCCCGACGGAGAGGTCACCGTCGCCGTCGTCGGCACCGTGACGGGACTCGGTCCCGCCTGATGCGCGCGGTGACCCTGGGAGCGCTGGCGGGGAACTTCGGCCGGGACCTCCCGCGCTGCGTCGCCAAGGCCGTCGGCATCATCGACGCCGCGGCCCGCGACGGCGTGGAACTGCTCGTCTTTCCGCACGCGACCCTCGGCGGCTACCTCGGCGACCTTCGCGACCCCTCCCCCGCGACCCTCCCCCCGGCGCTCGACCCCGACGGTCCGGAACTCGCTGCCATCGCCGCCGCCGCGGGAGACATGACCGTGTGCATCGGCTACACCGAGGCCGGGGACGGCACGCGCTACAACACCGCCGTCTGCCTCACCGGCGACGGAGTCCTCGGCGTCCACCGCAAGGTGCATCAACCGGTCGACGAGGGCACCCGCTACGGCGCGGGTGACACGTTCCGTGCGTTCGACACCCCGGTCGGGCGCGTGGGGATGCTCATCGACTACGACAAGACGTTCCCCGAGTCGGCGCGGTCGCTCGCCCTCGACGGCGCGCAGGTGGTGGCCACCCTGTCGGCCTGGCCCGCCAGCGTGACCGACCGCGCCGCCCGACTGCCCGCGGACCGTCAGTCCCGGCTGTTCGACCTCTACGACTGCGCGCGGGCCGCCGAGAACCAGGTGTTCGTGGTGGCCTCCAACCAGACCGGCGTCATGGGCTCCCTGCGCTTCCTCGGCCAGGCCAAGGTCGTGGGGCCAGGGGGCGAAGTCCTGGCCGCCACCCGCTCCAAGGGCGGGCTCGCCCGGGTCGAGGTCGACATCGACACCGAACTCGCTCGCTCGAAGAGGGTCCTCGACCACCTCGCGGAGCGACGGCCCGAGACCTACACGACCGAACCACGCCGCGCGCCCTCACCTGCGCGACCGGGAGGCGAACCGACGTGCGGATAGCCCTGCTCACCTACTCGACCCGCCCCCGCGGGGGCGTGGTGCACACCCTGCACCTGGCCGAGGCCCTCGCCCGCGCCGGGCACCGCGTGACGGTGTACTCCCTGGCCCGCGGCGCGGACGCCGGCTTCTTCCGCGAGGTCGACCCCGCCGTCACCGTCCGCCTCGCACCGTTCCCCGACCGTCCCGGCGAGTCCGTCACCGACCGGATCGTGCGCTCGATCACCACCCTGCGGGAGTTCGTCGATGCGCACGGGTTCGACATCGTCCACGCCCAGGACTGCATCAGCGCCAACGCGGTCGGCCGGTGCATCCGCACCGTGCACCACCTCGACGACTTCACCACCCCCGTCCTGGTGGAGTGCCACGAGAAGGCCCTCACCACGCCCTATGCGCACGTGTGCGTGTCCGAGGCCGTCGCCGCCGAGGTCCGGTCGGGGTGGGGTCTGGCGCCCACGGTGATCCCCAACGGCGTGGACCACGCGCGCTTCGCCGAGGCCGCCGGCCCGGGGTCGGCCGCCGTCGCCGATCGCGAACGGTGGCGCCGTACGCTCGGCCCGTACGTCCTGGCGGTGGGAGGCATCGAGCCGCGCAAGGGCAGCATCGACCTCCTGGAGTCGTTCGCGCTGCTGCGACGGAGGCGTCCGGATCTCTCGCTCGTCTTTGCCGGCGGGGAGACCCTGTTCGACTACCGCGACTACCGCGCCCACTTCGACCAGCGGTGCGACGAGCTGGGGATACAGCCCGTGGTCCTGGGCACGGTGCCTGAGGGCGAGTTGCCGGGCCTCGTCGCGGCCTGCGACGTCTTCGCCTTCCCCTCCACCAAGGAGGGCTTCGGGTTGGCCGCGATGGAGGCGCTCGCCGCAGGGCGTCCGGTAGTCGCCCGCGACCTGCCGATCCTCCGGGAGGTCTTCGGCCCCTGCGTCGACTACGCCGGATCGGTCCCGGAACTCGCGGACCGGCTGGAGTCCGCGCTGTCCGCCGATCCCGCGCGGGCCGGGGCCGGCAGCGCTCTGGCGGCCTCGCTCACCTGGGACGCGGCGGCCGCGGCGCACCTCGAGTTCTACGCCGACCACTCCGGCGGCCACCTCGGGCAGCCGCCACCGGCGCAGGTGAACGCCGACTGATCGGCCATCGGTACGCTGGCCGCATGCGCGAGACCCCAGACGCCCCGCACGACGACCCCGCGGGCGCCCCCGCCGAGCCGGTGACGATCGCCCCCTCGACGACCACCGACGTCGACGTCCAGCCCGGCCCCGTCTCGCGTGTGTTCACCGACCGGTGGATGGGCGTCCTGCTCACCGTGGGGTCGATCGTCGCCCTGGTGGCGTCGTTCCAGCTCAGCCTGGACAAGATCCGGCTCCTGGAGAACCCGGACTACATGCCGGCCTGCAACTTCTCGATCCTCATGAGCTGCAAGAGCGTCATCAACTCCGAGCAGGGCGCGGTCTTCGGCTTTCCCAACCCCTTCATCGGACTGGTGGGGTACGCGCTGCTCATCGCGATCGGCGTCGCCGCGGCCTCGGGCGTCCGCTTCCCGCGCTGGTACTGGGTGGGCGCGCTCCTCGGGCTGACGTTCGCCGCCGGGATGGTGCACTGGCTGGCGTACCAGTCCATCTTCTCCATCCAGGTGCTGTGCCCCTGGTGCATGGTCGTGTGGGCCATGACCATCCCGATGTTCTGGTACACCCTGCTCCACGTGCTGGCCAAGCTCACAGGTGCCGGCTGGGTCCGGGCGCTCCAGCGGTGGCACCTCGTCCCCGTGGTCGTATGGTTCCTGGCAGTGGCCGCGATCATCCTCTGGGCGTTCTGGGACTTCTACTGGGCGGATTTCTTCGCCAACCTCTGACCGGGGCGCCACGTGGAGTTCTGAACCCGTCGGCCGGACCGCGGCACCTCCGCCGCCCGCACCACCCGTGCGACCCGAAGGGAACCCGATGCGCTTCGTGGGAATCGACGTGGTGATCCCGGTCCACGACGAGCAGGACCTGCTCCCCGGGTGTCTGGACTCGCTCGAGGCCTGCGCCGCCCTCACCCCGGTACCGGTGACGGTGACGGTGGTTCTCGATACCTGCACCGATGCCTCCGAGGCCGTGGCGTGCGGACGGGCCCGAATCGTGAGGAGCGACGCCCGCAACGTCGGCGCGGCGCGGGCTGTGGGGTTCGACTCGCTCGCCCCCTTCACGCCGTCGTCCGGTGAGCGGTGGTACGCCACCACCGACGCGGACTCCCGCGTCCCGGCCACGTGGCTGACCGACCAGGTGGCGTGTGCGCTCGACGGCGCCGACGTGGTGGCGGGACTGGTGGAGGTGACCGACTGGTCCGAGTGGAGCCGGGGCACCCGCGTGCGCTACCTCGAGGACTACCGGTCGGGTTCGGACCACCGTCACATCCATGGCGCGAACATCGGCATCTCGGCCCGCACCTACCGTGACCTGGGTGGTTTCGCACCTCTGCCGGTCCACGAGGACGTGGAGCTGGTGCATCGCGCCGAGGCCGCCGGGATGTCGATCGCCTGGTCCACCGCGGCGCCGGTGACCACCTCCGCCCGGCGGCAGTCCCGCACCCCGGGTGGTTTCTCCGGCCACCTGGCCCTCACCGAGCTGGCCCTCAGCGAGCTGGACCTCACCGGACTCGAGCACCCCGAGCCGGACCACCCCGCTCCCGCTCGCACCGGGGCGGATCACTTCCGGACCGGGGTCGCCCCGTGAGTTCGTCCGATCGCCCCGGGGGCGCCGACCTCGCCCGGCAGTGGGTGAGCTCGGGGCGCGCCGTCCTGCCCCTGCCCGGCCACGGGGACACCCGCGCCCGCTGGTCCGGGCTCACCGACATGTGCGCCCGTGACGTCTCGGCCGGCCGCCTGGTCGAGGCCCACGCCGACGCCGACGCGATCCTCGCCGAGATCGAGGGCACCCGCGTCGCGCCCGGCGAGTTCTGGGGCGTGTGGGCCGCCGAACCGCCGACGCCGCGTGTCACCGCCCGGCGTTCCCCAGGTGGTGCGGGATCCGGAGTCGGTGCGGGTGGCTGGGTGCTCGACGGGGTCAAGGCCTGGTGCTCCGGAGCGGCGGTGTGCACGCACGCCCTGGTCACGGCCCGCGACGACGACGAACCGCGGTTGTTCGCCGTGGACCTGCGCCATCCGGGTGTGTCGGCCCGGACGGGCGGCTGGGCCAACCCGGGGATGGCGGGGACCGGCACCACTGCGGTGGAGTTCCGGGACGTGCCCGCGCGCGCGGTCGGCGCCCGCGGTTCGTACCTCGACCGTCCCGGATTCTGGCACGGGGGTATCGGCGTGGCGGCCTGCTGGCTGGGGGCCGGGATGGCCGTGGCCCGACCACTCGTGGCCCGCTCGAGCAGACCCGACGCCGACGAGCACGCGCTGGCCCACCTCGGCGCGGTCGACGTGTCGCTCGGCGGGGCGGGCTGGGCGCTCGACGCCGCGGCGCGTGAGATCGATGTCGCCGGCCCGGCCGCTGTCACCGACCCCGACCTCGTCGCGGCCCGCCACCGGGCCGTCCGCGTGCGGGCGATCGTGGAGGCCGCGGTCGACGACACCATCCGACGGGTCGGCCGCGCGCTGGGCGCCGGACCGCTCGCGATGGACCCGCGCCACGCGCAGGCCGTGCTCGACGCGACCGTCTACATCCGGCAGTTCCACGCCGAGCGCGATCTGGCCGGCCTCGGCCGCACCGCCCGGACACACGGCGGCTGGGCCCGTGGGTGAGGGCCCGGTGAGCGAACCCGAGGGCTGGGCGGGCATCGGTCCCGGCGACCGCGGCACCCCCGCCACCGAGTGGTCCCGGTGGCTGGCCGGACGAGTTCCCGATCCGGTGTTCCCCATCCCGGGTCGGTGCCGACGGCTCGTCGTCGTCGCTCCCCATCCCGACGACGAGATCCTCGGCGTCGGGGTCACGGCCTCCAGGTTCGCAGCCGCGGGGGTCGACGTCACGGTGGTGGCGGTGACCGACGGCGATGCCTCCCACCCCGACTCCCCCACTCTCTCCCCGCATCGGCTGGCCGAGCTGAGGGTCGAGGAGAGCCGGACGGCGTGCTCGCTTCTCGGGCTGCCCGGGCCCGTCAGACTGGGGCTGCCGGACGGGAAGGTCCGCGAGCATCTCGACCACCTCACAGGCGCCGTCACCGGGATCGTCGACGACGGGGGCCCCGGAACGCTGGTCCTGGCGACGTGGCGCGGGGACGGTCATCCCGATCACGAGGCCGTCGGTCAGGCGGCCGCCGACGCCTGCGCCGCCACCGGGGCCGGGCTGGTCGAGTACCCGGTGTGGACCTGGCACTGGGCCGCGCCCGGTGATCCCCGGGTGCCATGGGGGCGTCGTCGCCGGGTGGTGCTCACCGATGCCGAACTGGAGGCGAAGCGGGACGCCGTCTCGCGGTTCGTCACCCAGGTCGCGCCGCTGTCCGAATCGCCGGGCGACGAGGCGATCCTGCCCGACTGGATCCTCGAACGTCTGGTCACGCGAGAGGAGACGGTGTTCTGGTGAGCACTCCCGGCCACTACTTCGAATCGATGTACGCGGACTCCTCAGATCCCTGGGACTTCGCGACCGCCTGGTACGAACTACGCCGCTACGGGCTGGTGGTGGCGTCACTGCCCGAGCAGCGGTACCGGGTGTGCTTCGAGCCGGCGTGTTCGGTGGGCGTCCTCACCGAGATGTTGGCCGCACGCTGCGACGAGGTCCACGCGGTGGACGTGGTCGACACCGCCGCCGAACAGGCCCGCACGCGCCTCGCCGATGCCGGCCTGGACCACGCCCACGTCCGCACCGCCGACGCGCTCGACCCGTGGCCGCGCGCCAGCTGCGACCTGCTGGTCCTCTCGGAGTTCCTCTACTACACCCCGGAGGATGAGCTCGACGGGCTCATCACCGACCTGCTCCGGCTGGCCGAGCCCGGCGGGACGGTGGTGGCCTGTCACTGGCTCGGTCGATCCTCCGATCACGCCTGTACCGGCGAGCAGGTCCACGCCGCACTCGAGCGCAGCACCCTCACCCTTCTCGCCCACCACCGCGAGAAGGACTTCCTCCTCCAGACCTTCCGCCGCTGACCCCGCTCTCCGCCTGTTCGACCAGGTGCACGATCGCGCTCGCGTGCAGCCTGAACAGCGCGGCCACGTCGGCGTTCCCGGTCAGCGACGCGAGGAAGATCCCGTCCCCCCCGGCCAGAGCATAGGTGGCCACCAGCATCGCGTCCGCCGGCGACAACGCCGGCCTCACCTGCTGCAGCTCAGCCGCGATCCGCTCGATCGCCTCCCCCCGCAGCCGAAGATAGATCTCCCTCGCCACCGGCTCAACGGGACGCCGTTCCAACGCGAGCATCAGCACCAGCCGCAGGAAATCCGGTGACTCCGTGAACGTCCGGGCCACACCCAGGCACAGCTCCGTCACGCGCTGGGCCAGCGCCTCCCCCTCCCCTCTGGTCACCTGACCGAGCCACAGCTCGACGCTCTCCTCCACCACCGCAGCCAGGAGCGCATCCTTATCCGCGAAATGCCAGTAGATCGAGCTCGCGGGCAGCCCACTGACCTCGCTCACCCGCGCGATGCTCGTCCCCTCGTAACCGCGTTCCCCCGCGACCGCCGCGGCGGCCTCGACGATCCTCCGCCGGGATTCGCGGCCCCTCGCCCGCGTGCGCCTGGTCCCGCCCTGCGACTCGCGTCCCTGCGACGCGCGTTCCACCATCCGACCTCCCCGGTCTTGTGTCCAGCACCTCATTGCTCGGGCACCACCCGTGACTTACTGTAGTGATCACTACAGTACCGCGGTGGCGAGAATCCGCCGCCCGAAAGGTGGAAGACATGATCGAGACCCTCACCCGCACCTGGTGGGTTCAACTGATCCGCGGAGCGCTCGCACTCGCGCTGGGTGCCACCGCGCTCGCGGCCCCCGGTTCCGGTTCCGGCGCCGGGATGACGCTCGCGGTGTTCCTGGTGGCCGCGTTCGCGGTCGGCGACGGAGCGATGACCGCCACGACGGCCCTGGCGTTGCCGGCCGACCACCGGGGCCGGGGCGCTCTGCTCGCCACCGGCGCCGGCATGATCGTGCTCGGGATGGCCGTTCTCCTGTGGCCCGGGCTGTCCACGACCGCGCTCACCGTTCTGTTCGCCGCCTGGCTCGTGGCCTCCGGAGCGCTTGTCGCCTACGGCGCGCGCACCCTGCGTCGTCAGATCCCGGACTCGTGGATCATGGCAACGCTGGGGGTGGTGCTCATCGCACTCGGCGTCGGCATCGGCGCCTTCGGCCCCTCGGCGATCGGCACGTTCGTCACCTTCGCCGGCTGGTTCGGACTGGCTGTAGGCGCCGCGATGGTGGCCGTCGCGTTCCGCCTGCGGGCCGATCTCGAACGGCTCCCCGCACCGGCGATCGCCTGAGAGGCGTCGTCGGCCGGGGCCCGGCGCTACGGCCGGCCCGGCCCGGGGCGCATGTCACGACCCACCAGCGAGCCCTCCGGGTTGCTCGGCCCGGTGTACTTGTCCCGCACCTCGGCCTCGAGGGTCGGCCGCGGGTCCAGGTGGGAGAGCCCGTTGAAACACAGGTTGACGATGTGTGCGGCCACCTCCTCCTTGGGTGGGGTGCGCACGTCGAGCCACCACTGCGCCGTGCCGGAGACCATGCCGACCAGCGCCTGCGCGTACACGCTCGCGGTGACGGGGTCGAACCCGCGGTTCACGAACTCCTCTTCGAGGATGTACGTCACGCTCGCCGTCGCGTCGTTGAGCAGGGTCGAGTACGAGCCACCGGGGGCGATCGACGACTCGCGTACCAGGATGCGGAAACCGTCTGTCCGTTCCTCGACATAGCGCAGCAGCGCCATGGCGGCGCGCTCGATGCGCCTGCGCGACCCCTCCCCTTGGAGTGACTCGGTGATCTCGGCACCCAGATACGCCAACTCGCGGTCGCACACCACGGCGTAGAGCCCCTCCTTGCCGCCGAAGTGCTCGTAGACCACCGGCTTGGAGACTCCCGCCACGGCGGCGATCTCCTCGACCGTCGCGGAATCGTAGCCGTACTCGGCGAAGATCCGGCGGCCCACCTCGACCAGCTGCTGCCGTCGTTTGGCGGCACTCATCCTGGTCCTCGGCGCCGGAATGCCCTCGCCCGTCATCATCAACCCCTTCGCGACAGTCCCCCAAGACTAGTCGGCCCCCCACCCACTCTCCGGGTACCGCCCCCGCCCCGGTGGGACCGGACGGGCGTGCACCGGTGCGACCAGGTGCGCGCCAGCGGGCGGCGTGAGGTGTGCCAGACTGTTACCGACCCGGACAGGGTCGTTCCCCCGTGGTGTAATCGGCAACACTTCTGATTTTGGTTCAGACATTCCAGGTTCGAGTCCTGGCGGGGGAGCCGCCGACTACCGCGCGATCCTCAGCCCATCCCGCCGGACATCACGAGCGCCAGGATGAGCACCAGGATCGCCGCGATCGCCAGGACGGCGAGCAGGGGCTGACGGCGGTTGCGCGGGGTGCGGACCTCCTCTCCCTGACGGGTGACGGACTGCGGGTCGGGCTCGTTGATCCCGGTCATGTGAACCTCTCCTCTTCGATTCGGGCGTACTCCTCCAGCAGTACCAACCCGTGGTGTCCTTCGTCGCCCTCTGCCCGGAGTCCCTCGCGCATCGAGCTCAGCATCTCCCGACCGTGGGGGAACGGGGGCAGCAGCGGGATGTCCGGATCGGCGACCGCCTCGATCACCGTGGGCCGGTCCGCCGTGAAGGCCTCCTCCAGCGCCGCGTCGAGCTGCCGACCGTCCTCGACGCGGACGCCCCGCAGGCCCAGGAGCCGGGCGTAGCCGGCCATGTCGAACGCCGGGACGTCCTGTGACGGCGCGAACCGCGGGGCCGACTCTGTCTCCCGCTGCTCCCAGCTCACCTCCGCCAGGTCGCCGTTGCACAGCACCACCACGACCATCGTGGGGTCCGACCACCCCGGCCACGCCTCGGAGACGGTGATCAACTCGTTGATCCCCAGCATCTGCACGGCCCCGTCACCCGCCAGCACCACGACCGGCCGGCCCGGGGCGGTGGCCTTGGCGGCGATCGCGTACGGGATGCCGCAGCCCATCGACGCCAGCGTGGACGACAGGTGAGCCGGGACCGAGGTGGGTAGGTCCATCTGCCGGACGTAGTGGTACACCGAACTGCCCACGTCCACGGCGAGCCGGGAGTCGTGCGGCATGTGACGGCACAGCCGACGGGCCACCAACTCCGGGTTCAGTCCCCGGGCCGGGACCTCGGCGCGCTCGCGGGAGATCTCCCGCCACTGCCCGACCCACGTCTCCACATCTCCGCGCCACGCCGACCGGTCGCGCACGCCCACGCGCTCGGTCAGGGCACGCAACGCCGCGGCCGAGTCCCCGACCAGCCCCACCTCGACCGGGTAGCGGTTTGCCAGGTGCGAGGGGTCGAGGTCGATCTGGACGGCCCGCGCCTGCCCAGGCCGGGGGTAGAACTCGGTCCAGGGATCGTTCGATCCGACGATCAAGAGGGTGTCGCAGTTCTGCAGGATGCGGGCGCTCGCCGTCGTCCCCAGGTGCCCCATCGTCCCACCCACCAAGGGGTGGGACTCGTCGACGTACGGCTTGCCCAGCAAACTCATCGTCACGCCGGCGTCCAGCCGTTCGGCCAGATCCATCAGCTCCTGCCGCGCCCCGGCCATGCCGCGCCCGGCCAGGATCGCCACGCGCTCCCCCGCGTCCAGCACCTCGACCGCGCGGGCGACGTCGTCCTCACGCGGAGAAACCACTCCGTGCGTCCACTCGGGCGCGGTCACGACGACCCCGTGTTCCTGACCGTCGTCCCCGGCCAGCTCGGGCGCCGGCGCGGTCTGCACGTCATGGGGGATGACGACGACGACCGGGGTCCGGTGCGTCAGAGCGGAGCGGAAGGCACGGTCGATCACCATGGGCAGCTGCTCCGCCGCGACGACGGTCTGCATGAAGGGGCCGGCTACGTCGGCGAACACACTGCTCAGGTCGATCTCCTGCTGGTAGTCCGAGCCGAGCGCGCTGGTGTGCTGCTGCGCCACCAACGCCACCACCGGGACGCTGTCCAGCTTGGCGTCGTACAGGCCGTTGATCAGATGCGCGGCGCCCGGGCCCTGCGTCGAGGTGACCACCCCCACGCCGCCCGAGTACTTGCCCTCGGCCACCGCCATGAACGCCGCCGACTCCTCGTGCCGCGCCCGCATGAACCTCGGTGCCACGTCGGACCGTTGCAGCGCGCCGAGCAGGGGGTTGTTGCCGTCCCCGGCGTACCCGTAGATCCGTTCCACATCCCAGGCGACCAGTCGTTCGACGACGAGGTCGGCCACCGTCTTGTCGTCAGTCATGCGTGTCCCCCCTCCGCTGGACGGCCTGATTGGTGGGCCCCACCGTAGGGGCCGCTCCGACCGACCTCCACCGGTTGTCCTCGGGATTCGCGCCTCCTACCGTGCCCGTCATGGACACCTCACTGAAGGCAGTCGCGCTGGTGTGTTCGCTCAAGGCGTCACCGGCCGAGTCGAGCAGCGACCTCATCGCCCGTCAGGTACTCGACGAGTTGGCGACCCACGGGATCGACGGCGAGACCGTGCGGGTGGCCGACTACGACGTGCGTCCCGGAGTGGAGGACGACATGGGGGACGGCGACCAGTGGCCGCAGATCCTGGAGAAGATCACGGCCGCCGACGTGCTGGTGCTCGCGACCCCGACCTGGGTGGGGCACATGTCGAGCATCGCCCAGCGGGTCCTCGAGCGCCTCGACGCCCAGTTGTCGGCGACCGACGAGCAGGGACGACCCGCGATGTTCGGCAAGGTCGCCGTATCGGCCGTGGTCGGCAACGAGGACGGCGCGCACAAGATCGTGGCCGACACGTTCCAGGGCCTCAACGACATCGGGTTCACGATCCCGGCGCAGGGGTGCACGTACTGGAACAACGAGGCCATGAACCCCAAGGACTACGCGGACCTCGAGGAGACACCGTCCGCGGTCTCCTCGACCATCGCCACCTTGTCCGCCAACGCCGCCCATCTGGCGCGACTCCTGCGCGCGGAGCAGTACCCGCCGGTCTGAGCAGATCCCCTGTACGGTGCGGGTCGCGCCCGACCCGGTCCTCCCGTCCGGAGACACCCCTTATCCTTGCCGGGACGAAGCCACGCCCGCCAGCGCGGAACTCACCCCGCCCGAGGAGACTTGATGACCACACCCGACTCCGACCGCTCGCAGACAGCAGTCATCGTCCTGGCCGCCGGATCCGGTACCCGGATGAAGAGCTCGACCCCCAAGATGCTGCACCGGGTGTGCGGCCGGACCATGCTCGGTCACGCGCTGCACGCCGCCGCCGGAATCCGTCCGGAGCAGATCATCGTGGTGGTGGGGCACCAGCGTGAGCAGGTCGGGGCCGCGGTGGACGAGCTCGCCGTGGACCTGGGGGTGCCGGTGACCACCGCGGTACAGCACCAGCAGAACGGGACGGGCGACGCGGTGGCCGCCGGCATGGCGGCGCTACCCGCCGACTTCTCGGGGACAGTGCTGGTCACCACCTCGGACATCCCGCTGTTGGACGCCGACACCCTGCGCGAGGTGGTCGCGCGCCACGACCTGCGTCCGCGGGCGGCGGTGACCGTCCTGACCTCCACGGCGCCGGACCCCACGGGGTACGGACGGATCGTGCGGAACGACGACGGCGAGGTGCTGCGGATCGTCGAGCACAAGGACGCCTCGGACGACGAGCGGGCGATCGACGAGGTCAACTCCGGCATCTACGCTTTCGACGCCCGCGTGCTGCGCGAGAAGTTGGGTGAGCTGAGCACCGACAACTCGCAGGGCGAGCTGTACCTCACCGACGTCATCCAGCTCGCCCGTCAGTCCAACGGGCTCATCCGCGGACACCGCATCGAGGACGCCGACCTGGTGGCCGGGGTCAACGACCGCGTGCAGCTGGCCGCGCTCTCGGCCGAGATGAACCGCCGCCTGTGCCAGGAGGCCATGCGGGCGGGTGCGACGATCATCGATCCGGGAACCACCTGGGTGGACATGGGCGTGCGCATCGGTCGGGACGTGACCATCCTTCCGGGCACCCACCTCACCGGCTCCACGGTGATCGGCGACGGCGCGACCATCGGGCCGGACACCACGCTCCGGGACACCACGGTGGGCGAGGGCGCGACCATCGTGCGGACCCACGCCGTCAGCGCGAGCGTCGGGGCCGGAGCCGAGGTCGGTCCGTTCGCGTACCTGCGTCCGGAGGCCGAGCTGGGAGAGCGCAGCAAGATCGGCACCTTCGTGGAGGTCAAGAAGTCCTCGATCGGGGCGCACACCAAGGTCCCGCACCTGACCTATGTGGGCGACGCACAGATCGGCGAGCACACCAATATCGGGGCATCGAGCGTCTTCGTCAATTACGACGGGGTTAACAAGAACCGTACAGTGATCGGCGATCACTGCCGTACCGGTTCGGACACCATGTTCATCGCGCCGGTGACCGTCGGAGACGGGGCCTATTCTGGCGCGGGTACCGTGATCAAGAACGACGTCCCGCCCGGGGCCCTGGCGGTGTCGGGCGGACGACAGCGGAATATCGACGACTGGGTGATCCAGAACCGACCGGATTCCGGTTCGGCCGAGGCCGCCCTACGTAGCCGGAACGACTCCTAGAAGGACGGACTCACCGAGTGAGCGAGTGGATCGACAACCAGAAGAACCTGATGTTTTTCGCGGGGCGTGCGCACCCCGAACTCTCGGATCAGGTCGCCGCCGAGCTGGGGGTCGAGGTCACTCCCCAGACCGCCCGCGACTTCGCCAACGGGGAGATCTTCGTCCGCTTCGAGCAGTCGGTCCGCGGTTGCGACGCGTTCGTGCTGCAGAGCTGCCCCGCGCCGCTGAACAAGTGGATCATGGAGCAGCTCATCATGATCGACGCCCTCAAGCGGGGTAGCGCCAAGCGGATCACCGCCGTGTTGCCGTTCTACCCGTACGCGCGCCAGGACAAGAAGCACCGCGGGCGCGAGCCCATCTCGGCCCGCCTGGTCGCCGACCTGCTCAAGACGGCGGGCGCCGACAGGATCATCACGGTCGACCTGCACACCGACCAGACCCAGGGATTCTTCGACGGCCCCGTCGACCACATGCACGCCCAGGGTCAGTTGTCGGACTACGTGCGTGAGCACTACGGCACGGACAACATCTGCGTGGTCTCCCCCGACGCCGGCCGCGTCAAGGTGGGCGAGAAGTGGGCCGATGCGCTCGACGGCGCTCCCCTGGCCTTCGTGCACAAGACCCGCGACCCCAACGTGCCCAACCAGGTCAAGTCCAACCGCGTCGTCGGAGACGTCGAGGGTCGCACCTGCGTGCTGATGGACGACATGATCGACACCGGCGGCACCATCGCCGGCGCGGTCAAGGTCCTCAAGGACGCCGGCGCCGGCGACGTGATCATCGCCTGCACGCACGGCGTCTTCTCCGACCCTGCCGCCGAGCGGCTGGCCTCGTGCGGGGCCAAGGAGGTCATCACCACCGACACCCTGCCCATCCCGCCGGAGAAGCGGTTCGACAACCTCACGGTGCTGTCCATCGCGCCACTGCTGGCCCGGACCATCCACGAGGTCTTCGAGAACGGCTCGGTGACCAGCCTGTTCAACGGGAACGCCTGACGTGTCCACGGACGCCGCGGACAGCGCCACCATCTACCACAACCCGCGCTGTTCCAAGTCCCGGCAGGCGCTGGAGTTGCTCCGCGATCGGGGCGTCGAGCCGACCGTGGTCAGGTACCTCGACACCCCACCCACGGTCGACGAGCTGCGCACACTGATCACCGACGCCGGGCTGACCGTCCGGCAGGCCGTGCGGGTCAAGGAGTCCGAATTCACCGAGCTCGGCCTGCTCGAGGCCTCGGACGAGGCGCTGCTCGAGGCGATGGTGGCGCACCCCCGGCTCATCGAGCGGCCCTTCGTCGTCACCGGCAAGGGCACGCGCCTGGCGCGGCCCACCTCCGTTGTCGAGGAGATCCTCTGACGGGTCCGCGACCCGGCGTGATGCGTCGACCCGGCCTCGCCCGCGTCACGGCGCGATTTGGGGGCCGGGCACGGCGCCGCTAGGCTTATCGGGTCATCTCGGCGAGGGAGGGCCCCGCACTCGGGCCACTCCGTTATCGACGCGATCATTGTCGGTGTGGTCCCGGTGGGCCGCCCCGGGCGATCGTCTCGGTCGCCGGGGAGAACGCCTCCAGACGAGCGCGCGAGCGCTCCCCACCGACAGAAGGATCACCATGGCCAACGAGGTCAACAAGCTCAAGACCACCATCCGCAGCGAGTTCGGCAAGGGTTCGGCCCGCCGCGCCCGTCGCGCGGGCCAGGTCCCCGCGGTGCTCTACGGTCACCACACTGAGCCGCGCCACCTCCTCCTCGACACGCTCGAGTTCGCCGCGGTCCTCCGTGCCCACGGCACCAACTCGCTGCTCACCCTGGACATCGAGGGCGAGGAGCAGCTCGCGCTGCCCAAGCAGATCGACGTGCACCCGCTGACCCGCGTCATCGAGCACACCGACCTCCTCGTCGTGCGCAAGGGCGAGAAGGTGACCGTCGAGATCCCCGTCTCGCTCACGGGAGAGGCGGCCCCCGGCACCCTCGTCACGCAGGACGCCGACGTCATCGAGGTGGAGGTCGACGCCACCGAGATCCCCGAGGGCTTCGAGATCTCGGTCGAGGACGCCGAGGCCGGGACCCAGATCACCGCCTCGGAGATCGCCCTGCCCTCCGCAGCCACTCTCGTATCCGACCCCGAGCTGCTGATCGTCAACATCATCGAGGCGCCCTCCGAGGCCGACCTCGAGGCCGAGGAGGAAGAGGCGCCCGAGGGCGAGGCCGCCGAGGACGCCGCCCAGGAGGCCGAGCAGGCGGGCGAGGAGTCCTGATCTCCCGCGGCGAGGCCTGACCTGCCGCGCCCCCGCCCCGGGCCCGGTTCGACCACCGTGTCGGACCGGGCCCGCGGTCGTTCAGCCGCGGATGAGGCCGACGGCCAGGACCACCATCATCACGGCGATCCCCGCGTCCAGCACCCGCCACGCCCCGGGCCGGGCGAACACTCCGCGCAGGGCCCTGCCCCCGAAGCCGATCAACGCGAACCACGCCGTGCCGGCGAGGAACGCACCGGCCGCGAACACCCAGCGGAGATCCCCTGCCTGCTGGTTGGCGAGAGTCCCCAGGAAGACAACGCTGTCGAGATAGGCGTGGGGGTTGAGCCAGGTGAACGCCGCGCACGCCGCCACCGCGCCCAGGGTCGAGGGGATCCGAGTGTCACCGTCCACCTGCAGTCCGCCGCCGGGGCGTAGGGCGCGGGATGCGGCAAAGGCGCCGTAGGCCAGCAGGAACACCACTCCGAACCACTTCATCACCGTGATGGCACCCGGCGCGGACTCGACCAGCGCCCCGACCCCGGCCACGCCGAGCAGGATCAGGATGGCCTCGGACAGGACGCAGAAGATCACGATCGGGACCATCGCCACGTCGCCCCGGATCGAGCGTTGGAGGACGTAGGCGTTCTGCGCGCCGACGGCGGCGATGAGCCCGAGGCCCATGCCGGCGCCCATGAGGAGCGTGGAGGTGGTGGTCACGGCCCCACGCTAGGGCTGCGGTATCTGTAGCGCCACTACAGTTCCTTGGCTAGCATTAGATCTACTTATGCACGCACTTCACCTGGACCAGCTGCGCACCCTCGTGGCCGTCGTCGACCTCGGCTCGTTCGACGCTGCCGCCGCCCACCTTCACGTCACGCAGTCCGCGGTGTCCCAGCGGATCCGGGCGCTGGAGGACTCGGCCGGCCGCATCCTGGTCCGCCGGGACCGTCCGATCACAGCGACGGACTCCGGCGAGACGGTGCTCCGGACCGCGCGGCAGATGCTCCACCTGGAGGCCTCCCTGTCCCGCGAGTTCGACGGGGCGGGCAGCCCGGCAGAGCATGTGGTCCTGGCGGTGGCGTGCAACTCCGATTCGCTGGCCACCTGGTTCCTCGACGCCATGACCGAGGTCCACGCCTCGGGCCAGGTGGTCTTTGACCTCCGCCGCGAGGACGAGTCATTGTCCTCCCAGCTCCTCCGCCGAGGCGAGGTGATGGCGTCGGTGACCAGCGAGTCCCGGGCCGTCCAGGGATGCCGGTCACTCCCGCTGGGGTCGATGCGGTACCTCGCGTGCGCCAGTCCCGGGTTCGTGGCCCGGCACCTGCGCGACGGTTCGCCCACGACCGCACTGGGCAGGGCCCCCATCGTCGACTTCGATCGCACCGACGCCCACCAGAACCACCACTACCGACGATTGGCCCGCCGCGAACCGACCGGACCCCGTCACTTCGTGCCGAGTTCGCACGACCACGTCCGTGCCATCGCCGCCGGGTTGGGCTGGGGCCTGGTGCCCGAGCGACTGGCCACACCGTGGCTGGTCTCCGGTGAGCTCACCGAGGTCTCCCCCGACCGCCCTCTCGACGTCCCACTGTTCTGGCAGCACTGGAGACTCCAGTCCCCCGACCTCGACGCCCTGACCGCCGCGGTGCTCGAGACGGCCCGGTCCGAGCTGCAGGCCTGACGGCGCGAGCAGCGACCGACGGGACCGCCAACCGATGGGAGCGCTGCCCGACCCTGTCTGGGACCATGAGTCCGTGAGTACCGCTGACGCCCCCGGACCCAGGCTCGTCGTGGGCCTGGCCAACCCCGGTCCCGACTACGAGGGCACCCGCCACAACATCGGCTGGGACGTGCTGGTCGAGCTCGCCTCCCGCGCCCTGCCCGTGCCCGCGAGCTTCTCCACACACAAGCGGACCAACTGCGAGGTCGCCCAGACGCGGTTGGCCGACCAGTCCGTGATCCTGGCCCGCCCGCGCAGCTACATGAACCTGTCCGGGGGGCCCGTGGCCGCGGTGGCGAAGTACTTCTCCGTCGCCCCCACCGAGGTGATCGTGGTGCACGACGAGATCGACATCGACTTCGGCCAGGTCCGGCTCAAGCGTGGCGGAGGCGAGGGCGGGCACAACGGCCTGCGCTCGGTCACCAGCGCTCTCGGCACCCGCGACTACCTCCGCGTCCGCGCGGGGGTCGGCCGGCCTCCGGGTCGCATGGCGGTGGCGGACTACGTCCTCAAGCGTTTCTCCAAGCTCGAGCAACCCGACGTGCCGTTCCTGGTGCAGGATGCCGCCGACGCCGTCGAGCTTCTGCTCAGGCACGGACTGGAGACCGCCCAGAACCAGGTCCATACCGCGTGAGCCGCCCCCGGCGGTTCCAACGCGCCGCCGTTCTGGGCTCCGGGGCCGACCTCGTCGACCGCGCGAGCCGCGCACTGATCAACTGGGATATGCATCGCCGCGCCGGCCTCGTCGTCGTCACCGAGGGTCCCGCAACGGTCGGCCGCACCGTCACGCTCCGTCCGCGCACCGGACCAGGGGCGTGGCTCAGGATCGCGGCACCGTGCGAGGTCACGTCGGTGATCGACAGCCCGACCGCCCGCGGCTTCACCTACCGCGCGCTGCCCGGCCACCCCGAGGACGGCTGGGAGTCTTTCCTGGTCGAGCGCGACCCCGTCACCGACGTCGTGCGCCTGCGGATCGAGGCCGAATCCGCCCACGCCACCCTGCTCGCGAAGTGGGGCGCGCCGGTCGCCCGCTGCGAGCAGAACCGGCTCACCCGCCGCTACCTCGCCGCTCTCGTGGACCGTCCCGGTGCACCTCGCCCGGAGGGCGATCACCGCCCCGTGTGACCTCGCCTTTCCTGCACGCTCACCGACCCCGGGCGGTGCACTGGCGGATTGGGTGCTCGACCGTGGGCGGACGTACCCTGGGATGACGACGGCGAGGGCCGCCGGAGCACCGAGGAGGACGCGTGACCGAGACCGCCGAGCACACCGGGACCACCGGACGGCCGGCCGGTCCGGATGCGTCCGGCCACGTCGCGTCCGAGGTGTCCCGCCGCCGGACCTTCGCGGTGATCGCCCATCCGGACGCCGGCAAGTCCACGCTCACCGAGGCGCTGGCGCTGCACGCGCGCGTCATCACCGAGGCCGGAGCAGTCCACGGCAAGTCCGGTCGCCGCGCCACCGTGTCGGACTGGATGGAGATGGAGAAGGCCCGCGGCATCTCCGTCAGCTCCACCGCGCTGCAGTTCACCTACAAACCCTCCGGGTCCGCCGAGGACGACGAGCCCTACGTCATCAACCTCGTCGACACCCCCGGCCACGCCGACTTCTCCGAGGACACCTACCGCGTCCTGACCGCCGTCGACGCGGCGGTGATGCTCATCGACGCCGCCAAGGGCCTCGAGCCACAAACGCTCAAACTGTTCCGCGTGTGTAAGCACAACGGGCTGCCCATCATCACGGTGATCAACAAGTGGGACCGGCCGGGGCAGGCGCCACTGGAGCTGCTGGACGAGATCACCGAGCAGATCGGCCTGGTGCCGACCCCGCTGTTCATGCCGGTCGGCATCGCGGGCGACTACCGGGGGTTGCTCCGCCGCGGCCCCGACGGTGCGCCCGAGGAGTACATCCACTTCACCCGCACCGCCGGTGGATCGACCATCGCCCCGGAGGAGCACTACGACCCGGACACCGCCGCCCAGCGGGAGGGCGAGGTGTGGGAGACGGCCGTCGAGGAATCCGAACTGCTCTCCGCCATGGGGCAGGACCACGACCAGGAGCTCTACCTGGCCGGCGAGACGAGCCCGGTGATCTTCGCCTCCGCGATGCTCAACTTCGGTGTGCACCAGATCCTGGACGCGCTGGTCGAGCTGGCCCCGCCGCCGCACGCGTGGGAGACCGTGACCGGTGCACCCCGGGAGACCTCGGATCCGTTCTCCGCGGTGGTGTTCAAGGTCCAGGCCGGCATGGACGCCGCGCACCGCGACCGGCTCGCGTTCATGCGCGTGGTCTCCGGCGAGTTCGAGCGCGGGATGGTGGTCACCCACGCCCAGTCCTCTAAACCGTTCACCACCAAGTACGCCCTGACCGTGTTCGGCCGCGACCGCACGACCGTCGAGACCGCCTACCCGGGCGACGTGGTGGGCCTGGTCAACGCCACCGCCCTGGCACCCGGTGACACCCTCTACACCGGTAAGAAAGTGCAGTTCCCGCCGATCCCCCAGTTCGCACCCGAGCACTTCGCCGTCGTGCGCGCGCAGTCGCTGGGCAAGTACAAGCAGTTCCGCAAGGCCATCGACCAGCTGGCCGCGGAGGGCGTGGTGCAGATTCTGCGCAACGACACGCGTGGCGATGCCAACCCCGTCATGGCGGCGGTCGGGCCGATGCAGTTCGAGGTCGTCACCGCCCGCATGAAGGCCGAGTTCAACGTCGAGGTGGTCGTCGACACCCTGCCGTACTCCATCGCCCGCCGCACTGACTCCGCCTCCGCCGACGAGCTCGGCCGGCAGCGCGGTGTGGAGGTGTTCCAGCGCACCGACGGTGAACTTCTGGCCCTGTTCGGCGACAAGTGGCGCCTGCAGTACATCAGCAAGGAGATGGAGCACCTCACCATCGAACCGCTGGTCGCGGACACCAACTGACGCTTCCGCCACACCCGCCCCACCGGGCCGGGGCGTGCTCTGAACAACTGTCCAGAAATCTCCCGGAACGGGCCTTGCCTCGGCCACACCTTAGTTAATCTCCCTTTCACGCCGACGCCCCCGCCGACCCACGGCGGGTGCCGTCTGAGAGGGGTACGGCCATGGGAAGCGCCAGTTCGTCCACGAGGTCCACGAGGTCCACGACCACCGGGAGATGGGCGCGCTCGGCGCTGGCTCTGCTCTCGGCTGTCGCGGTGACCGTCCCGCTGGCGGCCGCGCCCGCGCAGGCCGCCACGCCGATCCGGGGGATGGTCGACGCCCACACTCACATCGCCGCCTCCCAGGCGTTCGGCGGCGCCCTGCGGTGCGGTGAGCCGTTCGCCCCCGGCGGGATGGCACAGGCCCTGGCCGACTGCCCCACGCACTCGGACCTCGGCCATTTCTCGCTTCTCGAGTCGGTCCTCGGCGGCACGCCCGTCCCCGGCGGCACACAGGGATACCCCACATTCACACAGTGGCCGGCCTCCAACTCGCAGTTGCACGAGCAGGCCTACTACACCGGTATCGAGCGCGCGTGGCGGGGCGGCCTCCGGGTGCTCAACAACTACCTGGTCGCCAACCGGGTGCTGTGCGAGATGCTCATCGGCTCGCCGTACTCGTGTGACGAGATGGACCAACTCCGTCGTCAGGTCGACTACATGAACCGCATGGAGGCCCACATCGACGCCGAACACGGCGGCCCCGGCCGGGGCTGGTTCCGGATCGCACGGTCTCCCGAGGAGGTCCGGTCGATCGCCGCGCAGGGCAAGCTCGCGGTGACGCTGGGGGTCGAGGCGTCCGAGCCGTTCGGGTGTCGGATGGTCAACGACGTGCCGCTGTGCTCGGCCGAGGACATCGACCGCGGCCTCGACGAATTCGCCTCGTGGGGCGTGTCCACCGTGTTCCCGGTCCACAAGTTCGACAACGCCCTCGGCGGCGCCCGCATGGACGAGGACCTGGCAGGCCTGGCGGTGAATGTGGGCAACAAGATCGGTACCCAGCGATTCTGGGAGACCGAGCCGTGCACCGGCCCCGACGCGGACCACGACCAGCCGATCGCGAGCACCCCGGTCGCGGACGGGCTGTCCGCGCTCACGGCGGGCGCCCCCGCGGGAGCGGCACTTCCCGTGTATCCCGAGGCACCATTGTGCAACGTGCGCGGACTGACCCCGCTCGGCGAGCACGCCGTGCGGGGGATGATGGCGCGCGGCATGGTGATCAACATCGACCACATGAGCGTCAAGACGGCCACGCGGACGCTCGACATCGCCGCGGAGTCGGGGTACACGGGGCTCATCTCCGACCACACCTGGGCCACGCAGGGCATCACGCGCCGCATGCACGAACAGGGCGGGTTCGTGGCCGCCTTCGCGTGGCCCGCCGATGCGACCGAGACCTTCGAGACCGGCTTCCTCGAGGCCTGGCGCGCCAACACGGCCGGCACGACCCGCCCCTGGGCCGGGTACGGCTTCGGATCGGACGTCAACGGTCTGGCGCACCTCGCGGACGCGCGCCCGAGCGCGGCCACCGATCCGCTGGTCTACCCGTTCACCGCGCTCAGCGGCGAGGTGATGGACCGGTGGCGGTTCGGTGACCGCGTCTACGACCTCAACGTCGACGGCGTGGCCCAGTACGGGCTCTACGCGGACTGGGCGGCCGACCTGCTGCACAGGGCCGGACCCGACCGGCCCGAACTGGAGCGTCAGCTCATGGGCGGCGCCGAGGCGTGGACGGCCAACTGGGAACGCGTGCGGTGACCCGACGGGCCGACCGCGTCGGTCCCCTGTGGATCCTGGCGCTCACGCTCGGCGTCGTGGCGGTCTTCGCCTCGTGGTTCGGCCCGCTGCAGATCCTCCTACCCGTTCAGACCGACAGGATCGGTGGCCCGGGCGGTCGAGAGGCGCTGCTCGGGTTGGTGGTGGGCACGGGGGCCGCGGTCGCCCTGGTGGCCAATCCGGTGTGGGGGCTGGTCTCCGACCGGTGCCGCGCGAGGCTCGGCACCCGGATGCCGGTGGTGTATGCGGGCACGGCGATCGGGGTGGCGGGTCAACTGCTGCTCCTGACCTCCGATTCCGGACCGGCCACGGTCGCGGGCTGGGTGCTGGTGCAGCTGGGGTTCAACGGACCGTTCGCGGTGCTGGCCGCCCTGATGGCCGATCGTGTCCCCGAGCAGCAGCGGGGCGTGGTGGGGTCGTTGTTCGGGGTAGGTCAGATCGTCGGGGTGATCAGCGGCGTGGCGGTGGCGGAGTCCGTCGGCGGTGGCACGACCGGGTACCTGGTGCTCGCGGTGCTCACACCCGCGCTGCTCTCGGCGATAGTGGTGGCGGGACGTGCTGCGCCGGTCGTCTCACCCCGTTCCGCGGGAGCCGACATAGACCCGCGACCCCGGATCGCGCTCGCCGACTTCCGTCCGACCCGCGAGTACTGCTGGGCGTGGGCGCTGCGGTTCCTCATGAACCTCACCAACGCGATCCTGCTGATCTATCTGTTCTTCTTCCTGGACGCCGTGGTCGGGGTGCCCGACCCCGGGAACGCGGTCCTCATGATCACCGTCGTCACACTGGTCCTCTCGGCGGTGTGCGCGGCGACGGCGGGGACGTTCTCCGATCGGCTCCACCGCCGCCGAGAGTTCGCCGCCGCCGGGGCGCTGATCACCGCCGGCGGGTTGACCGGTCTCGCGGCGTCCACCACCATGCCCGCCGTGCTGGTCGCCGCGGCCGTACTCGGCGTGGGCTGGGGGCTGTTCATCGCGGTCGACATGGCGATCATCACCGGGTCGCTGGCCACCTCCGGCACCGCGGGCACCCTCCTGGGCATGGCCAACATCGCGACCTCACTGCCGCAGGTGGTCGCCCCCGCGATCGCGGTACCCCTCGTGACCTCCGCCGCCGGGTACCCCGCCCTCTACGGGGCGGGCGCGGGCATCGCCGTCGCCGCCGCCCTGTGCACCCTGCGACTCCGCGGTGTCCGATAGCCCCACCAAATCCGCGAGTCCCACCAGAAAGGACACCTTCCTTGCCGACCCGAGACCCGATCCTGCCCCCCGGTTTCCGCCTGGGCACCGCCACCGCCGCCGCCCAGATCGAGGGCGGGGCCGACGCCGACGGGCGCGGCCCGAGCATCTGGGACACCTTCGCCGCCGAACCGGGCCGGATCCGCGGCGGCGACACCCCGGCCGTGGCGTGCGACCACTACCACCGCCACGCCGAGGACGTCCGCGACCTGGCCGAGCTCGGGGTCGACGACTACCGGTTCTCGATCTCCTGGTCCCGGGTCCTGCCCACCGGGCGCGGGCGGGTCAACGGGCCCGGCCTGGACTTCTACTCGCGGCTCGTCGACGATCTCCTGGCGGCCGGCATCCGACCCGTGCCCACCCTCTACCACTGGGACCTGCCGCAGACCCTGCAGGACGAGGGCGGCTGGTTGCGCCGGGACACCTCCCGGGAACTCGCCGACTACGCCGCGGTGGTGGTCGACGCCCTCGGCGACCGCGTCACCCGCTGGCACACGCTCAACGAGATGAACGTCCACACCCTGTACGGCCACGGGCTCACCGATCACGCGCCGGCCCTCGGGATGGGGCTCGACTGCCTGCCCGTGGCGCACAATCTGCTCCGCGCCCACGGCCTGGCGGTCGAGGCCATCCGGGCCGCCGGGCCCCGGCACGAGGTGGGGGTGGTCCAACAGCACTTCCCCGTCCTCCCCGCGACCGACTCCGCCGAAGACGTCGAGGCCGCCGAGATGTTCCGCATCCTCACCAACTGGCTGTTCTCCGATCCCGTCCTGCGCGGCACCTACCCGGAGGACTGGGTGGCCGAGCTCGTCATGACCTCTGCGGGCCTGACCCCCGACCAGCTCGACCGGGACCTCGCCGTCATCGCCGGGCCCCTAGACCACTACGGCGTCAACTACTACGAACCCACGGTGATCGAGGCCCCGCGCGCCGACACCGACTATTCCGGGGTGCTCGAGGTGGACTTCCCGCAGGACATGCCGTTCCGCCCGGTACGGATCGAGGGCGTCGAGCGGACCGATTTCGACTGGCCGATCGTGCCGTCGGGCCTCACCGACATCCTCGTGTCGCTCCACGAGCGCTATCCGGGGTTGCCGCCGGTCACGGTGACCGAGAACGGGTGTTCCTATCACGACGGCCCGGGGCCGGACGGCGCCGTCCACGACGCGCGGCGGATCGACTTCCTCCGCGCACACCTCGCGGCCGTGGCGAACGCCGTCGACGCGGGCGTGAACGTGGACGGGTACTACGTGTGGTCGGCGATGGACAACTTCGAGTGGGCCGCCGGATACGCCGAGCGCTTCGGCCTGGTCCACGTGGACCACGGCACCCTGGCGCGGACCCGTAAGGATTCCTGGTACTGGTACCGCGACCTGATCGCCGAGCACCGGGAGCGATTGCCCGAGGTGGTCCGACACGACCCTCAGGAGCGCATCCGGCGGTCTAGGCTGGGCGGATGACCACAGCTTCGACCACCGGTCGCCGTCGACCCCTGGGCCTGATCGGCGTGTGCACGGCCCTCGCACTCCTCGGGTCGGCGTGTGGGACACCGTTGGCCACACCCGACCCGGACGCGAGTCCGGCCGCCTACTCGGCGCTCGAGGTCGGCGAGGACCGGATCGACTACGCGGTCGGCAAGGTCACCGACATCGTCGAGGAGGAACTGGAGGCCTCCGGGATCCCGGGCGCGGCCGTCGCCGTGGTGCACGGCGGCGAGGTGGTCCTCGCGGAAGGCTTCGGCGTCCGGGACACCAGCACCGGCGCCGAGGTCGACGCGCAGACCGTCTTCCCACTGGCCTCGATCTCCAAGTCGGTCAGCGCCACCGTGGTGGCCGCGGAGAGCGACGACGGCGAGGTCGACTGGTCCACCCCCGTGAGCCAGTACCTGCCGTGGTTCGAGCTCTCCGATGCCCAGGTGTCGCCCCTCGTCACCGTGGGCGACGTCTTCGCGCACCGCTCGGGGCTGCCCGAACACGCGGGGGACGATCTCGAGGACCTGGGGTATGACCGACCCGCGGTCCTGCATGGTCTGCGGCACCTTCCGCTCACGCCGTTCCGGGCCTCGTACGCGTACACCAACTTCGGACTGACGGCCGGTGCGGAAGCCGTCGCGGTCGCCGCGGGCACGCCCTGGGCCGAGTTGAGCCGTGAGCGGATCTTCCGGCCCCTCGGGATGGGCGACACCTCGTTCTCCCACGATGAGCTGATCGAGCGGGACAACCGGGCCGTCGGCCACGTCAGGAGCGACGCGGGCGAGGCGAACGGCGACTGGGTGCCGGCCGATCCCCAACGCGATCCCGACGCGCAGGCCCCGGCGGGTGGCCTGAGTTCGTCGGTGACCGACATGGCCGCGTGGATGGCCATGGTGTTGGACGACGGCAGGGCGCCGGACGGCTCCCAGGTGGTGCCCGTCGAGGCCCTGAGGGAGGCCCTCACCCCGCAGATCGTGTCCTCGCCCCCGCAGGCCGCGGCCGACCGTCCCGGCGGCTACGGGTACGGCTTCAACATCAGCACCAGCTCCTCGGGCCGCGTCCAGTGGAGCCATTCCGGGGCGTTCGCTCTCGGCGCGGGCACGGCGATGCTCATGATGCCCTCGCTGGACCTCGGGATCATCACGGTGACCAACGCCTCGCCCAGCGGCGTGGCGGAGACGATCAATGCCCGGTTCGCCGACTACGCCCAGTACGGCGACCCCACGCTGGACTGGCGGGAGCTGTTCGGCCAGGCATTCGCCCCACTTCTCGATCCCGTGGGGGACCTGGTGGGCGCGCGGCGACCCGCCGCCCCTTTGCCCTCGCCGGACCCGGCCGAGCTGACGGGGACCTACCGCAACGACTACTTCGGGGAGCTCGAGGTGCGGCAGTCGCAGGACGGGCTGGAGGTGATCGTGGGCCGCGGGACCGCGGCCTGGCCGCTCGAGCCCTGGGACGGCGGGACGTTCGCCGTCGAACCGCGGAGTGAGAACTGGCCACCGGGGTCGCGGGGTTCGGTGACGTTCGACGACGACGAGGTCACCGTCGATCTCCTCGACCGCGACGGTCTCGGGACCTTCACCCGAGCTCCGGCAGAGGACGACCCCGCCGAGGGCGATCCCGGCGACTGACGCGCCGTCTGTCGCGTCTGGCGTCGGCGTCGGGGGTGGTCAGAAACGTCGAGAGCCACCTCATCCGCGGATCGGCGTCCACCAGGAAGGCCTTGACCACGAGCGTCAACGGCACCGCCAGGATCGCGCCCAACGCGCCGGCCACCGAGGTCCAGAACACCAGCGAGAGGAACGTCACGGTGGGGGTGAGCCCCACGGCGTCGCCGGTGAACTTGGGCTGGATGAAGCTCTGGATGACCAGGTTGACCACGCAGTAGATCACCACCACCCAGATGGCGTCGACCGGTCCCCCGGTCAGGAGTGCGAACAGCGCGGGCGGCACGAGGCCCAGCACGAAG
The DNA here is from genome assembly GCF_000349585.1 of Dietzia sp. UCD-THP. Lineage (NCBI taxonomy): Bacteria > Bacillati > Actinomycetota > Actinomycetes > Mycobacteriales > Dietziaceae > Dietzia > Dietzia sp. UCD-THP. The sequence continues at coordinate 24,415 of NZ_KB714668.1, read as the reverse complement.
CCGATGTTGGGGATGTAGTTGGTGACGAAGGCGAGTACGCCCCACACCACGGCGAGCGGCACGCCGATGATCATCAGCGCCACGGTGTCGATGATCGCGACGATGAGACCGAAGATCGTCGAGACGATCCAGTACGACTTCACGCCGTCGGTGAAGGAGCTGAGGGCGTCGGCAAGCCGGGGCCGCTGACGGACGATCACGGCTCGCCGACGGGTGACGCCCGGGACGTCGAACACCAGGAAGGTCAGCGCGATCACCAGGACGGTGAGCTGGCCCCCCGCCGAGGACACCTGCCCCGCCACGTTCTGGACCGTCCCGATGATCGTGCCGGGGTCCACGCCCGCCAGGCTCGACGAGACCTGATCCTGGCTGACCCCGAACCGGCCGAGGAACTCGATGATCTGGCCGTAGAGCTCGACGAACCTGTCCTGATACTGCGGGATCTCCTCGGCGGCGATCCACAGCGCCCACACGAGCATCCCCACCAGCGCGGCCAGCAGGAGGTAGAGCACCAGCAGGACGATGATCATCCCACCCCACCGTGGCAGGCCGGCCCGCTCCAGGCGCCGCTGCAGCGGCTGGGCGGCGATCACCAGGTTGAGGGCGAGGAAGGCCGGCATGACCATGGCCGCGTGCTGGGAGATCCCCCAGACCACCGCGAACGCCGCGGCCAGCGACACCACCGTGACGCCCGCGATTCCCCACCCCCTGGGCTCCTCGTGCGGGGCAGGCGCCTCGGGTTCGCGCACGTCGTCGCCAGTGGTCGTCATGGCCCCTCCTCGACCCGCGCCCAGCGCGCCGGACGCGGATCAGAGTAGCCCTGTCAGCCCCCGTTCAGCGCCGAACGGATGGCGTCGACGTCGACGTCGTCGAGGTCGGCCGGATCCCACGTGGGATCGCGGTCCTTGTCGATCACCACGGCCCGCACTCCCTCGATGAAGTCCGGACGGGCGGTGATCCATCCGCCCAGCTCCAGCTCGTTGTCGAGGCATTCGCGGAGATCGCCCGCGGCGGCGCCGGCGCGGAGCAGCTCGATGGTGGCGACGACGGACGTCGGGCAGTGGGACCGCAGCATCCCTAGGGTCGCGGTGGCCCACTCGTCCTGCGGGCCGGACTCCAGGGCGTCGACCATCTCCTGCGCGGTGCCGCGGCCGAAGACGTCCTCGATCCGGTCGATGTGCTGCTCGACCGCGGACTCCCCCGCCGCCGCGTGCTCGAGGCCGTGTCGCTCGAGGGCGGCGTCGAGGCCGTCGGATCCGATGGCGGCGACGAAGGCGTCGCGGTCGGCGTCGTCGATCAGATGGGTGGCCAGACCCGTGTAGAGGGCGTCGGCGGAATTCATCCGGACCCCGGTGGTGCCGAGGTAGATCCCCACCGCCAGACCGCGGGTCCCGCCGCCGCACAGCCGGGGGAGGAAGTGACTGGCGCCGACGTCGGGGACGAACCCGATCGCCGTCTCGGGCATAGCCATCATGACCTTGGTGGTGACCACGCGATGCGAACCGTTGATGGAGATCCCGAGGCCGCCGCCCATCGCGACGCCGTGGATCACCGCGACCGTGGGCACCCGGTGGGTGTGGTACGCGAGGTCCATCGCGTACTCCTCGGAGAAGAACTCCCGGTTGGTCTGGTGCTCCCCGGCGGCCGCGGCGTCGCGCAGGGCGCGGATGTCGCCGCCCGCGCAGAACGCCTTCTCCGAGGTGCTCGTGGTGACGACGGCTTCCACGCCCGAGTCCTGCGAGGCGGCGTCCAGGGCGGAGTGCAGGGCCCGGCACATGGGCAGGTCGAGGGAGTTCAGGGCCTTGGGGCGGTCCAGGACGATGTGCTGCATCCGGCCTTCTCGCCGGGTGGTGACGAATTCGCTCATGCCCCCAGTGTGTCAGGCCGGTCACCCGACGTCGCCGGGATACTAGGAATTCCTACCTAGGTCGCCCCCGCCTCGCCTCAGAGCAACTCCGATGCTACGTCCGGGACGTACTTGAACTCCTCGCGCGGCGGCCGCTCGTAGTTGGCACCCTCGGGTCGCTCCGGGATCTCGAAGGTCGGCGGCTCCAGCTTCTCCCACGGGACGGTGGAGAGCAGGTGGGAGATCACGTTGATCCGCGACCGCTTCTTGTCCTCGGACTCGACCGTGTACCAGGGCGCCTCCGGGATGTCGGTGTGGATGAACATCTCGTCCTTGGCCCGGCTGTAGGCCTCCCACCGGTTGATCGACTCCAGGTCCATCGGCGAGAGCTTCCACCGGCGCATGGGATCGTCGTGCCGGGAGCGGAACCGGCGCTCCTGCTCCTCGTCCGACACGGAGAACCAGTACTTGCGCAGCATGATCCCGTCCTCCACGAGCAGGCGCTCGAAGATCGGCGCCTGGTGCAGGAAACGGCGGTACTCGTCGGTCGTACAGAAGCCCATCACGCGCTCCACGCCGGCCCGGTTGTACCAGGAGCGGTCGAAGATCACGATCTCACCGGCTGCCGGCAGGTGCTCGACGTAGCGCTGGAAGTACCACTGCGTCTTGTGCACCTCGGTCGGCGCGGGCAGTGCGACCACGCGGGCGAACCGAGGGTTGAGGTACTGGGTGATCCGCTTGATCGCCGACCCTTTTCCTGCGGCGTCGCGGCCCTCGAACACCACCACGAGCCGGTTGCCCGTCTCCTTGAGCCAGGCCTGCATCTCCACGAGCTCGGCCTGCAAGCGCTCCAGCTCGGCCTCGTAGGCCTTCTTGGGCAGCTTCTCGAGCCCGCTGGGGAGCAGGTTCTTGGTGCTCGACCTCTTACCCGCCGCGTCCTTACCCGCCGAGCCCGAGGCGGCCTTGGGGCGAGCCTTCTTGGCGTCCTTCTTGCCGTTCTTCTCACCGCTCATTCCACCGATAGTACGACCGCGGGGGGCGCGCCGGGCCCGGAGGATGAACTTGACAGTCATGGAGGGTTCTGTCTAGTTTTCTGCGAGGGTGACACACGTCACCTCTCCACTCGCGTTCCTGACGGTAAGGCGACATGACGACTCTCACCCGCCGAGGGTTCCTCGGCTCACTCGCCGCCGCCGGGGTTGCAGCACTCGTGGCCGACCCCCTCGCCGCCGGCCAGGTGACCGACCCCGCGAACCCCGCACCCGCAGGCCCCGGACGAATCCCCCACGAGGTGCAGGACCACCGGGTCCTCGTGGTGGGCAGCGGGTTCGGTGGCGGCGTCGCGGCACTCCGGCTCGCCCAGGCGGGCGTCCCCGTCGTCGTCATGGAACGAGGTCGCCGCTGGCCCACCGGCCCCGACTCGACCACCTACCCCAGCGTCAGCGCCCCCGACGAGCGCATCCTGTGGTTCCGCTCCGCACCCGAGGTCTTCGGCCGTCCCGTGGACCTGCCGCGCTACACCGGACTGCTCGACGCCTCCGTGGGCGAGAACATGACCTCCGTGTGCGCCACCGGCGTCGGAGGCGGGTCCCTCATCTACCAGGGCATGTCGCTCCAGCCCAGCGAGGAGTTGTTCCAGACCTGGTTCCCGGGCGGGATCGACTGGCGCGAGATGGAGCGGGAGTACTTCCCCCGGGTCTCCCGGATGCTCCGCCTGGCCGAGGCCCCGGACGAACTCATCGACTCCCCCCGGTACGCGGCTGCCCGCGTCTTCGCCCAGCGGGTCCGGGCCGCCGGTCTGCCCCTGCGCAAGATCCCCATGCCCATCGACTGGGACTACGCGCTGGCCGAGCTGCGCGGCGAGATGCGGCCCTCCTACACCGACAGCTCGGGCGCGCTCGGCGTCAACAACGGCGGCAAGCACACCGTCGACGTGACGTACCTCGCCGACGCCGAGGCCACGGGACTCGTCGACGTCCGACCGCTGCACGACGTCCGCGCCATGCGGCGGCTGCCCGACGGACGCTGGGAGCTGGACGTCGAGGTCCTCGACACCGCCGGACGTCTCCTCAAGACGCTGGCGATGCGCGCACCCGCGGTCATGCTGGGTGCCGGGTCGGTGGGCACCTCCACACTGCTCACCCGAGCCTCCGCCACCGGCACGCTCACCGACCTCCCCGACGCCGTCGGCAGCGGCTGGGGCACCAACGCCGACCGGATCTACACCTGGACCGACCCCACCGCCGGATTCGGCGCCGTCCAGGGCGGGCCGGTGATCTACGGCAGCCTCAACTGGTCGGACCCCACCACCGCGCACACCCTCATCCAGGCGTCGATCCCCGCGTTCGGTACGGATGTGCACACCACGATGATGGTCGGGTACGGGGTGAGCGCCGACCGCGGCCGGATCGTCTACGACTCAGCGCAGGACCGCGGCGTCATCCGCTGGCCGGCGGCAGGCGACGCGGGCATCCTGCGCGGTCACATCGAGCCCACCGCCCGCGCCATCATCGGTCCGACCGGCCACCTCACCGACACCAACGCCATCGTCAATTCCACCTGGCACCCGCTCGGCGGCGCGGCCATGGAGCAGGTCTGCGACCTCGACGGGCGGGTCCTGGGCCAGCGGGGCCTGTACGTCGTCGACGGGGCCCTCATCCCGGGCACCACCGCCGCCTGCAATCCGTCACTGACCATCGCGGCGATCGCCGAGCGCGCCCTCGACCGGATCGTCCGCCACGATGTGGGCGCGATCTTCTGAGGAGGCAGTGGTCGAGGCCGTTCGAGCGAGCAGCGGGCGAGGCCTTCCGGAAGCATGTGCACACCGTCATCAGCCTGGAATGCCCGGAACCGGTGGCGGCCACCGGGATAATGGATGGTGTGAGGTCCCGCGAGAACATCCTCGACGCCACCCGCCGCGTGATCGGCGAGGTGGGCTTCGAGGGCGTCAACATCGCTGTGGTGGCCAAGCGGGCCGGGGTGAGTCGACAGACCGTGTACTCGATCTTCGGCACCCGTGAGGAACTCGTCAGCGAGACGATAACCCATCAGCTCACCGCACTCCTCGGGGCCTACGAGTCGCTCATCGACTCGGCGGACTCGCTGCTCGAACTCCTGGTGGAGATGGTGATCGTGTCCCGGAGCAGGATCCTCGGCGACCCGCTCCTCCACGCGCTGACGCTCTCCGGCGAGGGCAACCCGATCCACCATCCCGGAGCCACCGACAGATCCCTCGGCTACACAGCTCAGCTGTTGAGACCGGCGCTGGAGCGATTCCCCGAGTACGCCGACAGAATCGACTTCCTCGCCGACGTCGGCGTCCACATCGGCTGGTCGGTGATCGTGCTCGACCATCCCGACTCCCGCTCCGACGCCGAGCTCCGGGCCTTCCTCACCGCCTGGCTGGCGCCGCTGTTCACCTCGTCGTCGTGAGCACCCGGCTGGTCCTGTGGGACCTCGACCTCACTCTGCTCGACCCCGCCGGGTTCGGTTCGCGGATGATCGGGCCCGCTCTCGCCGAGATGGTGGGTCGGGAGCCGATCATGGGCACTTCCTTCGCCGGACGGACGGACCGCGCGATCTGCACCGACCTGCTCGCGAGAAACGGTGTCGAGCCGCGCGACGAGCTCGTCAGCCGCCTCCTCCACGCAGTCGCCGAGAGGTGCGAGACCCACGGTCAGGATCTGCTCGACGCGGGCGGCGGTCCTCTACCGGGCGCGCACGAGGCGGTGCGGGCCCTCGCCTCCGTGGCCGGGGTGCGCCAGGGGATCGTCACCGGCAACATGCGGCGGACGGCGCTGCTCAAGCTCCGGTTGTGCGGTTTCGACGGCCTGCCGGATCCTCGGTTGGGCGCGTTCGGTGATCACCACGCCGACCGCGCCGACCTCGTGCGCGGGGCGATCGCCACGGCCCGCGACCTCGGGCTCGACGTCTCCGCCGGCACCACTGTGGTGATCGGGGACCACGTCCACGACGTGCGCGGGGCACTCGATGCGGGCGCACACTGCGTCGCGGTCGCCACCGGCCGGGTCACCGCTGACGAGTTGCGCGCGGCCGGAGCCCACGCCGTCCTGCCCGACCTCACGGACGTGGAGTCCCTTCGCGAGGCTCTATCCGTCGGTCTGCGGGTCAGCCCTCTATCTGCTCGCCGATCTCCATCCAGCGTTCCTCGAGCTGCTCCTTCTCCGCCGTCACCTCTTTGAGATCGCGGTCGAGGGAGGCGAGCTTCTCCGTGTCGAGAGCTTCTCCTGCGGCCGCGGTGAGGGCCTCGTGAAGGGCGGCCTGTCGCGTGTCGAGCTTGAGCATCTGGCGCTCGATCTTGGACATCTCCTTGCGCAGCGCCCGCTCCTCGCCCGAGCTGAGACCGGACCCGGCGGGCGCAGCGGACGCCGAGCCTGCACCGGACCCGGAGCCCGCCTCGCGCAGGACCTTGCCCGAGTCGCCCGCCGCCCCGGCGCGGGCGCGGCGCTCGAGGTACTCGTCGATCCCCCGCGGAAGGTTGGTGAGCCCGCCGTCGCCGAACAGGGCCCACACCGAGTCACAGATTCGCTCGACGAGGTAGCGGTCGTGGGAGATCACGACCATCGTGCCGGGCCAGCCGTCGAGCAGGTCCTCGAGCTGGCGGAGCGTGTCGATGTCGAGGTCGTTGGTGGGCTCGTCGAGCAACAGCACGTTGGGCTCGTCCATGAGCACCCGAGTGAGCTGCAGTCGCCGCCGCTCGCCGCCGGAGAGGTCCCCGACCGGCGTGCGCTGGCGGGCCGGGGTGAAGCCGAGACGCTCGGCCAGCTGGGAAGCGCTCAGCTCGATGTCACCGAACGCGACGCGTGCGGCCACGTCCTCTATGGCCTCGAGCACCCGCTGATCCAGCGGCAGATCGTCGAGCTCCTGCTTGAGCCACCCGATGCGGACGGTCTTGCCCTCCTTGCGGCGGCCGGCGGCGAGCGGGGCCTCACCGGCGAGGGCGCGCAACAGGGTCGTCTTGCCGGAACCGTTGACACCGACCAGGCCGAGTCGCTCACCGGGGGCCAGACGCCAGGTCAGGTCCTCGACGAGGGTGCGGCCGTCGGGGGCGTCGAGACGGGCCTCCTCGAGCTCGATCACCACCTTGCCGAGCCTCCGGGCCGCGAAGCTCGACAGGCGTAGGGAGTCCCGGGGCGGCGGCACGTCCTTGATCAGCGCCTCCGCGGCCTCGATGCGGTACCGCGGCTTGGAGGTCCGCGCCGGTGCGCCGCGGCGCAGCCAGGCGAGCTCCTTGCGCATGAGGTTCTGCCGGCGGGACTCGGAGGCGGCGGCCTGACGGTCCCGCTCGGCGCGGGCGAAGACCCAGTCGTTGTACCCGCCCTCGAACTGCTCGACCCGGCCGTCGACAACCTCCCAGGTGTGGGTGGCGACGGTGTCGAGGAACCACCGGTCGTGGGTGACCACGACGAGGGCGGAGGACCGCGAGCGGAGGTGATCGGCGAGCCACTGCACCCCTTCGACATCGAGGTGGTTGGTCGGCTCGTCCAGTACCAGCAGGTCCAGGTCCTGGACCAGCGCGGCGGCGAGTGAGACCCGCCGCCGCTCGCCGCCGGACAGGTCCCCCACCGCGGTGTCCAGGCCCAGGTCGTGGATGCCGATCCCGTCGAGCACGGCGCGGATCCTCGCATCCCCCGCCCACTCGTGCGTGGCCACGCCCAGACCGCCGAGCACGGCCTCGCCCACGGTGTCGGCGGCCAGCTCGGTCCGCTGGGTCACCACGGCCAGTCGCAGGCCGCTCACGCGCGAGACCCGCCCGGTGTCCGGCTCGGCCACGCCGGTGAGGATCTCGAGAAGCGTGGTCTTGCCGCCGCCGTTCAGACCGACCACGCCGATGCGGTCGCCGGCATTGACGCCCAGGGAGACGTCGTCGAGCACCTGTCGGATCCCGAAGGACACCGACCCCTGCTCGAGGTTGATGAGGTTGGTGGGGGCCATTACTGCTCCGGTGTCTGTTGCGGGTTGTCTATGACGTGGGCGCCGGCGACGGGGCCGCGGGTGAGTCGGACCTCGCGCGCGACGCCGGTCTCGCTCACCTCGGTGGCCACCGCGATCGCCTGCTCGCGGTGGGCGCAGAAGAACAGGCAGGTGGGGCCGGAGCCGGAGACCATACCGTGCAGGGCACCCGCCTCGGCTCCGGCCCGGAGAGTCTTGCGCAGGGCCGGCATCAGCGAGAGGGCGGCGGGTTCGAGGTCGTTGGCGAGGTTTCCCGCCACACCCGCCGGGTCGTCGCCGGCGAGCGCCTCGACCAGTGCGTCGACGCTTCCTGCCCGGGGCAGTTCGCGGCCGGTGCCTCCCTCCGCGCGCAGCCGGTCGAGCTCGGCGAAGACCACCGGGGTGGACAGGCCGCCGTCGGCGAGGGCCACCACGATGTGCTGTTCGGCCCGGGCGTGCAGCAGCGGGGCGAGCTTCTCCCCCCGGCCGGTGCCGAGCGCCGTGCCGCCGCGGAGGCAGAACGGCACGTCGCTGCCCAGGCGGGCGGCCAGTGACTCGAGCGCCGCCCGCCCCAGTCCCAGTCCCAGCAGTCGGTCCGTGGCCACGAGCGCGGCCGCGGCGTCCGCGCTCCCGCCCGCCATCCCGCCGGCCACGGGGACGCCCTTGACGATCCTGATCGACAACCGCGCATCGACCCCGGCCTCGCCGCGGAGCAGGTCGACCGCCCTGGCGGCGAGGTTGCTCCGGTCCGTGGGCACCTGGTCCGCACCGGGCCCGGAGACGATCACCTCGCCGTCACTGTCGTCGCCAGCGCCGTCGCCGTCGACCAGCGCGACCGTGACCTGTTCCCACAAGTCCACGGCCCGATACACGGTGAGCAGGTCGTGGAATCCGTCCGCGCGCAGATCACCGACCCCCAGGTGGAGGTTGATCTTGGCGGGGGCGACGGCCGTCACGGCGCGCGCGCCGGCGGGGGTGGAGACGTCACGAGGCACGCCGACCAGCCTACGGCTCGCGGTGGGCCGGCCCTATCCCGAGCCGCCCGGCGGCCTCGGCGATGCGCACGTAGTCGGCGGTCGTGAGTTGCTCCCCACGTGTCCTGGGGTCCAAGCCCGCCTCGACGAGCGCAAGTTCGGCCTGTGCGGCGGACCCGGCCCAACCGGCCAGCGCCGCGCGCAGGGTCTTCCGCCGTTGCGCGAAGGCGGCGTCGGCCACCGCGAACACCCGCGTGCGGTGCGCCTGGCCCAGGTCCCACGGCGGGTTATCGTATGCGTCGATCCGCACCAGCCCCGACTCGACGTTGGGCACGGGCCAGAACACGTTGCGCCCGACGGTCCCGACGCGCCTGACGGTGCCGAAAAACCCGGCCTTGACGCTCGGGACGCCGTAGACGCGGGACCCGGGGGCGGCGGCCAGCCGGTCGGCCACCTCGAGTTGCACCATCACCAGCGCGGTCCGCAGCGTCGGCACCTCGGCCAACAGGTGCAGCAGGACGGGGACGGAGACGTTGTACGGCAGGTTGGCCACGAGGGCGGTCGGCCGGGGTTCACCGAGATCGGTGCCGCGCACGGCCAGCGCGTCGGCCGTCACGACGGTGAGGTTCCCGGCGAGCTCCGGGGCGCGCTCGGCGACGGTGGTGGGCAGCCGCCCGGCAAGGAGGGGGTCGATCTCGATCGCCACCACGCGCCCCGCGGCATCGAGTAGCGGGAGCGTCAGCGAGCCGAGCCCTGGACCCACCTCGACGACGGTGTCGCCGCGCCCCACCCCGGAGACGGTGACGATGCGCCGGACCGTGTTGGCGTCGTGGACGAAGTTCTGCCCCTTGGACTTGGTGGGCTTGAGGTCCAGCTCCTCGGCGAGCGCGCGCACCTCGTGGGGGCCGAGCGGGTCGGCCACGCCACGGAAGGTCGCGTCCGTACCGGTCAGCGCAGGCCCAGCTTCGAGGTGCAGGCGGGCCAGGCGCCCCAGCCCTGCGACGCGCGGACCTTCTCGGCGATCGCGATCTGCTGCTCCCGCGTGGCCAGGTGGGCGCTGGGGGCGTACTGGCCGCCACCGTGACCGGTCCACGTGCTGGGGGCGAACTGCAGGCCGCCGGAGTAGCCGTTGCCGGTGTTGATGCTCCAGTTGCCGTTCGATTCGCACTGGGCGATCGAGTCCCACACCCCGCCGTTCGAGACCGCGGGAGCCGAGGGGCGGGGCTTGGTGCCCACCCGGACGACCGCGGCACGGGGCTCGGTGAGGACCTTCTCCTCGCCGCGGGCGCGTTCGGTCTCGACGCCGTTGACCCGGGTCACGGTGTACCGGACCTCGCGCTCACCGGGGGCTCCGGGCTCGACCACGGTCCGCTCGCCCTCGGTCGCCTCGGGATCGTCCGTGGCCTGCTCGGGGACGTCGAACGGCTCGACCACTGTCTCCTCGGCGGTGGTCACGCGGGTCACGGTGACCTCGGTGCCGGGGGTGGCGGGGGCGTCGGCGGGAGGCTCGACCGTGTCGAGCGGTCCGAGGGTGACGCCGGCCCGCTCGAGGTACTCACCGACGGTGTCGCCGGGTGAGGAGAGCGGGGCGGCGGGGGCGCCGTTGTCCGAAAGCAGCAGCTCGCGGGGGGTCACCACGGAGATCTCGGCGCCGTCGAGGGGCACCTCGGCGTCGATGCGGGGGCTGACGTAGCTGCGGGGCGGGACGTCGTCCCGATCGGCGATCAGCTCGGCGACCGTGGTGGCGGTGGTCCACACCTGCTCGCTGCTCCCGTCCACCTCCACGGTCACGGGGCGGGCACGGAGCAGGGTCACGGTGTCGCCGTCGTCGATCCGGTCTCCGGGAGCGACCACCACGTCCCGCTCGTCGACGCTGTACCCGGCGCCCTCGATCGCCGCGCGTACGTCGGACTTGAAGGTGACCAGTTCGATCGGTGCGCCGTCCACCTCGAGGGTGAACGCGGTGCGCTGCTCCAGCGCGGCGACGCCGCCGACGACGAGGGTCGAGAGCATGCCGGCCACGGACAGCCGCAGCATGGTGGAGCGCGACCTGTGGATCCGGTGGAGCGGGGCCAGGACGCCTTTCGCGCCCGTGGGGGTCTCGGTCCGTGAATCGTCAACCACTGGTCAGTTCTCTCCTCGCATAGCCCACGGGCGCCCGTACGGACGCCCGCGTTTCATCACGGTAGCGTAACGAGTCGGCGCCGCAGGGGCAACGTGATGCGCCTGACATGCGACGACGACAACGTGGCCAGATCACGTTTCGTTACATTCTTCCCTTGGCACACTTGAGTCACACGGGCCACACCACCGGGTCCGGGCCGGTGGACGGGCGGACGACCGGGCAGGCGACCCGGACGCGGACTCAGAGCGTCAGCCCGAAGACCTCGCGGGCGGTGTCGGCGACCTCGGCGACGAACTCCTCCGGAGTCTGGCCGCGCACCTGCGCCACCACCCGCGCGGTGTACCCCACGAGCCCTGGCTCGTTGCGGGCCCCCCGGAACGGCTCGGGCGCCATGTAGGGGGCGTCGGTCTCGATGAGCAACTGCCCCGCCGGGGCCAGTCGGGCCGCCTCGCGAAGGTGCTCGTTCGCCTTGAAGGTCACGTTGCCGGTGAAGGACAGCACGTAACCGCGGTCCAGCGCCTCCCGGGCCACGTCGATCGGCGAGGAGAAGCAGTGCAGCATGACCTGCGGGATACCCGACCCGGGGCCGGCCACCTCGCCGAGGACGCGCATCAGGTCGTCGTCGGCGTCGCGGTTGTGGATCATCAGGCACTTGCCCACCTCGGCGGCGAGGGCCGCGTGCCAGCGCAGGGACTCCTCCTGCTCGGCCGGGTCCGCGCAGCCCTCCATCGTGCCCACCCAGTAGTGATCCAGACCGGTCTCCCCCACCGCCACCACGCGCGGATGGGAGGCCAACTCGCGCAGCCGCGCACGCACGGCGGGGCCCCGGTCCGGGTCGGTGACTTCACGCGCCCGGGTGGGGTGCACCGCGACGGCGGCGTAGACCCGCTCGTCGGCCTCGGCGGCCGCCACCACGGCCTCGGACTCGGCCAGGTCGTCGCCCACGGTCACCATCGCCGCCACCCCCGCCAGGGCGGCCCGGTCCGCCGCGCCACGCACCTCGTCCGCGGTGCGATGACCGCAGGAGTACAGGTGAGTGTGGGCGTCGACCAGACCCGGCAGCGGCTCGGGGAGGACGGGCGTCGGACGGGGCTTGCGCTTACCCATGGGTCCCGGTCACTCCGCCGGCTGGATCGGTGCCCAGGCGGGCCCGGTCTCGGCGAGCTCCGGGTCGACCTTGGCGAACAGGGGGTTGGGCTTGGCCAGCGGGGTCCCGGGGGTCAACTCGGTGCGCGCCCACCGGGCCTGTTCGGAGGCGTAGTCACCCATGATCACGGGATAGCTACGACCGGCCTCGGGCAACCCCGCGCCGACCAGGTCCACCGGCATGTCGTCGGTCACCTCGTGGACCTGCGGCGCCGCGGCCCACACCCCCTGCCCGCCGATGGCGCCGTGGATCTGCTGTGCGGCGGACGGCAGGTACGGGGTGAGAAGGGTGTTGGCGTCGGAGACCACCTGCAGGGCGGTGTGCAGGACGGTGCCCAGACGCTCGCGCTGGTCGGGGTCCTTGGCGAGTTTCCACGGTTCGGTGGCCGCGATGTACCGGTTGGCGGCGCCGACGATCCGCATGGCCTCGGTGGCGCCGGCCTTGAAGCGGGACCGCTCGAGATGGCCGCCGACCGTGGCGAAGGCGGCCTCCGCGTCGCGCAGCAGTTCGGCGTCCAGATCGGTCAGGGTCCCGGGCCGGGGGATCTCGCCGAAGTTCTTGTGCGCCATCGACACCGTGCGGTTGACCAGGTTGCCCCAGCCGCCCACGAGCTCGGCGTTGGTGCGTCGGACGAACTCGTCCCAGGTGAAGTCGGTGTCCTGATTCTCCGGCCCCGCCACCGAGATGAAGTACCTCAGCGAGTCGGGGCCGTACTCCGCCAGGAAGTCGCGGACGTAGATCACCACGCCGCGAGAGGAGGAGAACTTGGACCCGGACATGGTGAGGAACTCGGACGAGACCACCTCTGTGGGCAGATTGAGTGCGCCGAGCGCCCCCGGCTGTCCGCCGTGCGCGCCCCGGCCGTCGTAGCCGATGAGCTCGGCCGGCCAGATCTGCGAGTGGAAGGTGATGTTGTCCTTGCCCATGAAGTAGTGGGACACGGCCTCGGGGTCGGTCCACCACCGCCGCCACGCCTCGGGCTCACCGGAGCGCCAGGCCCACTCGATCGAGGCGGAGAGGTATCCCACGACGGCGTCGAACCACACGTAGAGCTTCTTGTCACCGCGGTCCTGCCAGCCCTCGACCGGGATCGGGATACCCCAGTCGATGTCGCGGCTCATCGCCCGCGGCCGGAGGTCCTCGAGGAGGTTGAGCGAGAACTTCAGGACATTGGGACGCCAGTCCTCGCGCCCCTTGAGCCAGTCCCCCAGCGAGTCCGCGAGCGCGGGCAGGTCGAGGAACCAGTGCTCGGTCTCGATGAATTTCGGGGTCTCCCCGTTGATCTTGGAGACCGGGTTCTTCAGGTCCGCCGGATCGAGCTGGTTGCCGCAGTTGTCGCACTGGTCACCGCGGGCGCCGTCGTAGCCGCAGATCGGGCAGGTGCCCTCGATGTACCGGTCCGGCAGGGTGCGGCCCGTGGACGGGCTCACGGCTCCGGTGGTGGTCTTGGCCACCATGTACCCGTTGCTGTGCAGACCACGGAACAGCTCCTGGACCACCGCGTAGTGGTTCCGGGTGGTGGTCCGGGTGAACAGGTCGTAGCTCAGTCCCAGGCCCGCCAGGTCGTCGACGATGACCCGGTTGTACCGGTCGGCGAGGGACTGGACCGACACGCCCTCCTTCTCGGCCTGCACGAGCAACGGGGTGCCGTGCTCGTCGGTGCCCGAGACCATCAGGACGTCGTTGCCGGCCATCCGCTGGTACCTGGAGAAGACGTCCGACGGCACCCCGAAACCCGAGACGTGACCGATGTGCCGGGGGCCGTTCGCGTACGGCCATGCGACCGCGGTGAGGACTGTCTTCGCCATGGGTCCCAGACTAGTGGTCGCGTCCGCGGGTTCCGTGGCGGGAGTACACCCCGATCACCTCAGGCGTTCTCGGCCGCCGGATCGTGCGAGAGCGACTTGTGGATCGACACACACAGGGCGATCAACACCAGCACGAACGGCGACGCCGCGATGATGGTCATGTTCTGCAGGCTCGACAGCGCGTTCCCGCCGCCGTCACCGGCCACCAGCATGATGATCGCGACCGCGGCCGTGAACGAGCCCATGAGCATGACGATCCACCGCGAGGGCTCCTCGATCCCGTACTGGGCCATCCCGCCCATGACGATCGACGCCGAGTCGGCCGAGGTGATGAAGAAGACGGCGATGAGCAGCATCGCCATCACCATCAGCACCCCCGCGAGGGGCAGCTCGCGGAGCAGGTTGAACAGCTGCGGTTCGAGAGAACCGTCCCCGAAGACGCTTCGCCCGGCCTCCTCGAGGTAGAGGGCGAACCCGCCGAAGATGGAGAACCAGATCACCGACAGGGTGCTGGGGACCAGGACCACGCCGATGATGAACTCGCGGACCGTGCGGCCGCGGCTGATCCGGGCGAGGAACATGCCGACGAAGGGCGACCAGGAGATCCACCACGCCCAGTAGAAGACGGTCCACGAGGACAGCCACCCGGCGGCCTCACCGTTCTCGCTGACCGCGGTGCGGGAGGCCATCTCGAAGAAGTCGGAGAAGTAGGTCCCGATCGTGGTGGGGATGAGGTCGAGCATGAAGAACAGGGCCCCGGAGAAGACGGCCACGAACAGGGCGAGCGAGACGGCCAGCACCAGGTTGATGTTGGACAGGATCCGGATACCGTTGCCGATCCCGGAGGCGGCCGACGCCAGGAACACCAGGCCCAGGACCACGATCACACCCACCACGAGAGCGATCCCACCACCGTCGACCGCGCCCGTCTCGTTGAGCCCGGCCCGGATCTGCAGCGCGCCCAGACCCAGCGAGGCCGCGGTGCCGAAGATGGTGGCCACGACCGTCGCCACGTCGAGGACCTTGCCGATCCACCCGCTGGCCCGCTTCTGGCCGATGAGCGGGACGAACGCCTGGGAGACCAGATGCCCGCGCTTGAAGCGGTACGCGGCCAGTCCGAGTGCGAGGCCGACGACGGCGTACATGGCCCACGGGTGCAGGGTCCAGTGGAAGGCCGTGGTGGCCATGGCCACGTCATACTGCTGCTCCTGCCCGGGGGGCGGGGTCTGGTAGTGGGTGAGCGGCTCGGAGACACCGTAGAACATCAGGCCGATGCCCATCCCGGCGGCGAACATCATCGCGATCCAGGACTTGGTGGAGTACTCCGGCTTCTCGTTGTCGCCGCCCAGACGGATGCCGCCGAAGCGCGAGAACGCGAGGTAGATCGTGTAGGCGACGACGGTGGTGGAGACCAGGATGAACAACCAGCCCACGGTCTCGACCACCAGCGAGAACGCGTTACCCGCGGCGTTCTCGAACGACGCTGTGTAGAACGCGCCCCAGACCACCACGATGAGGGCGATCACGGTGGTCGGGATGATCACGGCGAGGTCGGCTCGGGGCTTGGCGGCCGGAGTCGAGGCGGGGTCACTCTTCTGTTGGCTGGAACTGGACATTCTTGAAACCTTGTCAACAACTCACCCAGAGTGCAAGGTAACAACTTCTTCACCTGCACAGTTGCGTGTAAGCATGAACGGGTGCCCGACCGTCTGATAGCCGTCCCGGACCTGCTCCGCGCGCTGCACGGTCGGTCGCGGTCACTGGGTCTGGCGCCCCCCGCCGCCTTCCTCGGCGACTGGCATGACCACCGTGCCGTGCTGGTGCCGTCGGTGCACCTCGAGCCCGTCGCGCACCCCGCAGCTCTCGAGGATAGTGACCATCTCGTCGTCGTCTACCGCTCCTTCCCCGACACCGTGCCGGGCGCCGCCCCACCGCTCCCGGCCGCGGTGCGCGGCGAGGCCTCCGGATGGCTCTGTCTCGACGGCGACGGCCGGTGGTCGCGTCACGGCGACGCGCCCGACCCCGTCCAGGTGATGCGCGACCACGGTGTCGATCGAGGCGAGGAGGCACGGACCGACCGCCTCCCCCACTGGTCCGCCCCGGACCGGGCGGCTCACCGCTCGGCGGTCGTTGAGTGCCTCGAGGCGATCCGGGCGGGCGAGGTCTACCAGGCCTGCCTGAGCACCCGAGTGGACGGACATCTCCGCGCGGACCCGCTCGAGACCTTCCTCGAGATCTCCGGCCACGCACCCGCCTCACGATCGGCGTATCTCGAGGGTCCGTGGGGCGCGGTCCTGGGGTTCTCACCTGAGGAGTACCTGGTCCGCCGAGGTGACCGGGTGCGCTCCAGCCCCATCAAGGGCACGTTGTCGGCCGACCTCGACCCGGAACTGTTACTGGGGTCGGCCAAGGACGTCGCCGAGAACATCATGATCGTCGACCTGGTCCGCAACGACCTCGGACGCGTAGCCGACGTCGGCTCGGTGACCGTGACCGACCTGCTCGCCGTCCGGCCGGCACCCGGCGTACACCACCTGGTCTCCACCGTCACCGCCCTGACGACCGCGGACAACGCGGCACTGGTGGAGGCCACGTTCCCGCCCGCCTCGGTCACCGGGACCCCCAAGGCGCGGGCGCGGGAACTGATAGCCGGGTGGGAACCGCGGTCCCGGGGCCTGCACTGCGGGGCGTACGGCTTCTCCCTGGGCCGGGACCTCGAGCTCGCGGTCGCCATCCGCACTCTCGAGGTCACCCCCGACGGGCGCGTGGAGCTGGGCGTGGGCGGCGGCATCACCATCGACTCCGACCCCGACGCCGAATGGGACGAGTGCGTGCACAAGGCCGCGTTCACCTGGGGCGGCGGACCGCCACCCTGGTAGCCGTCGGCGCGGCGCGCCACGGCGGGTGGTCAGCCCCGCGCGTCGACGACCGCCTGGTAGAGCTCGCGCTTGGTCAACGACGACCCCTCCGCGACGATCGCGCACGCGTCCTTGAGCCGCTCACCCGCCTCGACCCGCTCTTCGACGATCTCCACCAGGTCCTCGGTCGTGGCGGCAGAGCCGGCGGCGTCCGCCCCCTCGATCACCACCACGATCTCCCCGCGCACCCCGTCGGCGGTCCGGTCGGCCAGGTCGCCGAGCGTGCCCCGCAGGACCTCCTCGTAGGTCTTGGTGAGCTCGCGGCACACCGCGGCCCGCCGACCCGGCCCCAACGCCTCGGCGGCCTCGGCGAGCGTCTCGGCGAGCCGGTGAGGCGACTCGAAGAACGCGCACGTGCGCTCCTCGGCGGCCAGGCGGGCCAACCAGGTCCGCCGGCGACCCGCCCGGCGCGGGGGGAAGCCGTCGAAGCAGAACCTGTCCACGGGTAGGCCGCTGAGGACCAGCGCGGTGGTCACGGCCGACGGGCCGGGCAGACAGGTCACCGGCAGGTCCGCGTCGATACACGCGGTGACCAGCGAATAGCCCGGGTCGGACACCGAGGGCATCCCCGCATCGGTGACCACGGCCACCACGTCTCCCGCCCGGACGCGGTCCATCAACTGGGGGACGCGACCCGCCTCGTTGTGCTCGTAGAAGCTCATGACCCGCCCCCGGATGGTCACACCCAGCGCGGTGGCGAGCCCACGCAGGCGCCGGGTGTCCTCGGCGGCCACCACGTCCGCCGAGGCCAGCAGGTCCCGCAACCGCGCCGAGGCGTCGCCCGGGTTCCCGATCGGGGTGGCGGCCAACACGACACGTCCGGACGTCATGCGCTCCAGACTATCCCCGGTCCGCGCCCACCCACTCGCCGTGCCCGTCTCCCCGACGTCCAGAAGGCCCCCATTATGCTCGCCGTGTGACCCCGACCCCAGGCGTGCGATCCCCGGGCCGCCCGCTCCCGGTTCCGGACACCGGCCCGGTCGACACCGCCCGCGACTGGATGGCCACCGCCGTCATCCTGGTGCTGGCCTTCCTCTCCCGCTTCTGGGGCCTGACCTCCGCTACGGACGAGGGCACCCCGGTTTTCGACGAGAAGCACTACGCGCCGCAGTCGTTCAGCATCGCGCAGTTGGGGATCGAGGAGAACCCCGCCTACGGGCTGGTGGTCCACCCGCCCGTCGCCAAGCAGATCGAGTCGCTCGGTGGCCTGCTCTTCGGCTACACGCCCCTGGGGTGGCGGTTCACCGCCGCGATCTGCGGCGTGCTGGTGGTGCTGATGGTCATGCGGATCACCAGGCGGCTGACCCGTTCCACTCAGCTGGGTCTGATCGCGGGCCTGCTGCTGTGTCTCGACGGGGTCACCTTCGTGACCTCGCGCATCGGCATGCTGGACATCTACCAGGTCCTGTTCGTCACCGCCGCCGCCGGCGCCCTGCTGGTGGACCGCGACCAGATGCGCGGCCGCATGCACCGGGCCGCTCTCGCCGGCCGGCTCCACCTGTCGGACTTCGGACCGCGACTGGGATTCCGCTGGTGGCGGTTCACCGCCGGTGTCATGCTCGGGCTCGCGCTGGGCGTCAAGTGGTCCGGCCTGTACTTCATCGCGTTCTTCGGACTCATGACCGTGGCGTGGGACTGGGCCCTGCGCAGCCGCTACGGTGTCCGGCGGCCCCTGGCGGGCGCCCTCCTGTGGGACTCCGTGCCCGCCTTTTTCTCGCTCGTCATCTGGCCCGTCCTGATCCAGATGTTCACCTGGCTGCCGTGGTTCGCGAGTGAGAACTCCGTCTACCGGCACGTCGTGGGCACCAAGGTGGAGGACAACTGGCTGCCCGACTCCCTGCAGTCGTGGCTCTATTACCAATCCTCCGTGCTGAGCTTCCACTCCTCGCTCACCACCTCGGCGGGCAATCGACACCCGTGGGAGTCCAAGCCGTGGACCTGGCCGATGAGCCTGCGGCCGATGCTCTACTACGTGGAACAGGGCGAGGACGTCACCGGCTGCGGCCAGGATTCCTGCGTCCGCGCGATCATGCTCCTGGGCACGCCCGCGATCTGGTGGCTCGCGATCCCCGTCCTCGGGTGGGCGTTCTGGCGGGCGGTGATCTGCCGCGACGGCCGGTATGCGTTCCCGCTCGTCGGCTACATGGCCGGCTACCTGCCGTGGTTTCTCCAAATCGACCGCCAGATGTACTTCTTCTACGCCGCGGTGATGGTGCCGTTCTTCGTCATGATGGTCGCGCTGGTGCTGGGCGAGATCGCCGGTAGATCCGACGACTCCCCCCGTCGGCGGACCATCGGCCTGGCGATCGTGTGCCTCTACCTCGCGCTGGTGGTGGCCAACTTCATCTACATGCTGCCCATCCTGTCCGGGATGCCCATCACCCCGACGGAATGGAACCATCAGCTCTGGCTGCCGTCCTGGCGTTGAGCCGGTTACCCGCCCAGCACCCTGTCGATGCTGAACCGGCCCGCTCCGACCGCGGCGATGAGCAGCACCCCCACCCCCAGCGCCACCACGAGCTCCCACCCGTTCTGGGTCACGAAGGGACCGTTGGTGGCGTGGACGAAGTACAGGGCCCCCGCCATGTCCACCGCCAGCAGGATCCCGGCCAGTGGGGTCAGGATGCCCGCGATGAGCGCGATCCCGGCGATCAGCTCGACCCCGGCGACCACCGCGGCGGTGACCTCCGGCTGCGGGATCCCGTACCCGGCGAACTGCTCCCCCACCCGGGCCAATCCCAGCGTGAAGAACTTCTGCCACCCGTGGGCCACGAACACCGCCCCGAGCCCGATCCGGGCCAGCAGGATCGCGGCGTCGTTGAGGGTCTCCATCCCCCTCACGGGAGGATTCCCTCGCCGGCCTTGTTGATCCGGCGGCTCAGTAGCCGCATCGCGAGCATGTAGAGGGGTGGCGCGAACTTCTGGGCGGCGAACGCCAGCCTGATGTCCGGCGAGGTGTAGACGATGTAGCGACCCTTGCGCACACCCTCGATCGTCTTGGAGGCCGCGACGTCCGGGGTGACGGCATGCCGACGGAACTGGTCCACCGTCTTGGCGACCTGCGGATCCGAGCGGTCCACTCCCGCGATCTCCACGGTCTCCACCAGCGGGGTGTCCACGCCACCGGGGCACACCAGGTGCACGCCGATCCCGTAGGGCGCCAGATCGAACCGCAGGACCTCGGCGATTCCGCGGATGCCGAACTTGGCGGCGCTGTAGGCGGCGTGCCACGGCAGGCCGAGCAGGCCCGCGGCAGACGAGACCATGACCAGGGCCGCGGGTCGCCGGGCGGCCATCATCGCCGGGACGAACGCCTCGATCACGTGGATGGTGCCCATGAGGTTGACCTCGACCATCGACCGCCACACGCGGTGTTCGAGGAGGTCAGGTCGCCCCCAGGCCGAGTTTCCCGCGACGTGGAAGACGGCGTGCGGGGCCCCGTGGGCGGCGACGACGGTCTCGCCGAACCGCATCACGGCCTCGTGGTCGGTGATGTCCAACACCTCGGAGGCGAGCACCGTGCCACCGGTGTCCCGGCAGGCGCTCGCCGCCGTCTCCAGGCCTGCTGCGTCACGGTCCGTCAGGACCAGCGAGGCGCCCTCGCCCGCCAACCGGATCGCCACGGCGCGGCCGATCCCGCTGGCCGCGCCGGTGACCACGCAGGTCGTGCCGCGGTAGTCGGTGATCCGTCTCCTCGACATGTGCTTCCCTTCCGGCCCGAACCGCTCAAGCGGGCCTCCTGGGGTCCCACCGTAGCGTCACGCCGGTCTCATCCAGGGGTCACGCGCGTGCGGGGATGGGCGGGACGTAGTCGCGCAACACGCAGCGGCTCCCGCTGTAGATCGTGGCCATGCACCGGTTGCAGTGCACGCACAGGGAGCGACGACGGTCGTCGGCCTGCAGCTTGAGGGGCAGGTCAGGCTCGCGCAGCAGACCGCGTCCCATGGCCACGAACTCGAACCCCGCGTTCATCGCCTTGTCGATCGACGGCCGGTCGACGATCCCCCCGAGCAGCATCATCGGCAGGCTGACGGCCTCGCGGATCTGGCGGGCGTCATCGAGCATGTAGGCGTCGGTGTAGGGGTACTCCTTGAACATCCGGGGGCCGACGACCTTCATCCCCAGCTTGATCACCGGCGGCTGGGTGGCCGCGAACTCGTGCAGCGGCGCGTCACCCTTGAAGAGGTAGATGGGGTTGAGCAGCGAGCTGCCCACGGTCATCACCAGGGCATCCGCCGAGCCGTCCTCCTCGATCCACCGGGCCACCTGGACCGCCTCATCGATCCAGAAGCCGCCGGGCACGCCGTCGTCCATGTTGAGCTTCATGGTCACCGCGATCCGGTCCCCCATGGCGTCGCGGATGGCGCGGCCGATGCGGCGGGCGAACCGGGCACGGTTCTCCAGCGACCCGCCGTAGGAGTCCTTACGCTTGTTGAGCCGGGGGCTGAGGAACTCGCTGACCAGATAGTTGTGCCCGAAGTGCACCTCGATCGCGTCGAAGCCGGCCTCCGCGGCACCGCGGGCCGCGCGGACATGGTCCTCGACGATCCGGTCGATGTCCGCCTCGGTGCAGGCCCTGGTCAGCGACATGCCCGTGGGGGCCGGGATCCGGGACGGCCCCATCGCCGGCATCCGGGTGGAGGCGGAGTTGGCCACCGCCCCCGCATGGCCGACCTGCGCGGAGACGGCCGCACCCTCGGCGTGCACGGCGTCGGTGAGCTTGCGGAGCATGCCGCCGTCACTCATACCCCAGTGATACTGGTGCCGGTCGGTCCGGCCCTCGGGAGAGGTGGCCAGGTAGGCGACGGTCGTCATGCCGACGCCGCCGCGGGCGTACTCGGCGTGGAACTCGATGAGCTCGTCGGTGACCCGACCCTCGGGGCAGCGGCCCTCGAACGTCGCGGCCTTGACGATGCGGTTGCGCAGCGTCACATTTCCGATCTTCGCCGGGCTGAACACATCGGGGGCGGGGGTTCCGGGTGCGAGGGGCATGGACGGACTATAACGCGTTTCAATTCGGCACACCCGCGCTTTGGCCAGCAGTTTTGCACTGAGTGCAAAGCCGGTTCCGCCTCCGGGCCGTCCACCGACGGCCACGGGGCGCCCGCCGGGGCCCTACCGGCCGCCCAGCGGCACGCTCAGCCCTGGGGGTTGAGTGACGTGGAGTCGATGCCCGCCAGTGCCTGGTCCACCAGGTCGGCCGCGGAATCGGTCGGCACCACCCTTTCCAGTGCACTTCCCACCCCCGGCACGCCGCCGACGAGCGCGGCGACGGAGCCGTTGGTGTCTCCGGCGAGCAGGTGGTCGATCGACGCGCCGAGCGCCGGGGCGATCACACAGACCGCACTGGTCGGCAGACCCGCCCCGGCGAGGTTGGCGACGCTGCCGGCATTGCACGCCGCGGTCGCCACGGAACCGACCGGGCCGCTCGCGGATCCCGGCAGCGAACCGGTGACGGAGCCGAGTTGCGCGGACGCCGTCCCGGCGCCCGCGAGAAGGGTGACGGCGGCCATGCCGCACACGGTGAGGAGCCTTCTGGACATGTCGTTCTCCCTGGTGTCGTCGAGTGGCGGCGGCCGCCGCCTGCATCTCAGCACATCAGAGTTTCCTTACCCGCAGGCGAACTTCGCGCGGATTCCGGGTGCGGTCACGGCGAACTGGCGCCGTCCGGTTACTCGGAGGGTCCGACCCGGTCGGCGTGACCGAGCGACTTGCCCGGAGCGACCAGATCGCGGACGGCCCGCTTCAGTTCGGTGATCTCGGGGAATCCGCCATCCCTCTTGCGGTTCCAGACCTGCTCGCCGTCGACATCGATCCGGAACGTCCCGCCCGTGGCGGGCACGAGCGCGATCTCACCGATCTCACCCTCGAAGGTCTGGAGTAGCTCGCCCGCGTACCACTGGGCGCGCAGCATCCACCGGCACTGCGTACAGAAGGTGATGGCGATCCGGGGAGACGGCATGCCGCCCACAGTGCCACAGGCGGACCATCCGGTTTCACTGCTGGGCGGGCTCCGTCGTCGTCGTCATCGTCGGATGCGGCTCGTACATCGAATCGATCTCCTCGACGCTCTTGCCGGTGGTCTCGATCCGGAACAGCCACGTGATGACCGCCCCGAGCAGAGAGGTCCCCACCAGGATCGCCAGGACCACGCTGGTGCCCCAGGAGACCAGCAGAATCGGGAAGAGGAACGAGGTGAGGACCGCACCCGACTTGGCGATGGACGCGGCCATGCCCGCCCCCGTCCCTCGCAGGGCCGTCGGGAACACCTCCCCCGCCACCACATAGGTCATGGAGTTGGGACCGAGGTTTGTCATGAACTGGAACAGGATGAACCCGGTGAAGACGAGCACCGTCTGCACCGACCCGTGGGCCAGGGTCGAGAAGGCGGCGATGGCGAGCCCGGTCGCGCAACCGAGGAAGCCCAGGATCTGCAGCCGCATGCGACCCCACCTGTTGACCAGCACGATGGCGACCAGGATGCCCACCAGGAGGAAGATGTCGATGAGCGCGGCACCCTTGGCGCCGAGCAGGTCCTCGTGGATGATCGCCGACGACGACGAGTCGCTACTGGCCACGTTCCCGAGGGTGGTGGCGATGATCGTCGGCGTGAAGATGCCGATGCCGTAGGTACTCAGGTCCTGGAGGAACCACGGGACCGACGCCAGGATTGTCGACCGACGCCACGGCGCCCTGAACAGCGCGCGGACGTCCTTCGTCGCGGTCCCGGCCCCGCCGTCCCGCCCGCCTGAGAGCGTCACGACCGAGGGGTACCGCGGCGTGCGGTCGAGGAGCTTGGTGAGCTCGACCTCGGCCTCCGCGCGACGACCCACGTTGGCGAGCCAGTGCGGACTCTGGACGACGAACACCCGGCCGACGGCGACCAGTGCCGCCGGCACCACGACGACGCCGAACATGAGTCGCCAGGAGTCGAGCGAGCTGGTGGTGCTGAGGATCGCGACACCGACCAGCGTTCCCGCCACGGCGCCGACCGCCTGGAACGCGAAGGCCGACAGCACCTTCCGGCCGCGGCCGGCGGTGGTCTGGGTCTCGGAGAGGATCGCGTGCGCGGTCGGGTAGTCGCACCCCAGCGCGACCCCCATCCCGAACAGGCACACGAGGAAGACGGCGAACCCGGGTGCCACGGTGGCACCGAGCAGGAACACGGTGAACAGGACCATCTCGACGAGGAACATCTGCTTGCGGCCGAAGCGGTCCGACAACCCGCCGAGGGCCGTGGCCCCGACCATGATGCCCGCGAGGGTCGCCGCGGTGAGCAGTCCCGTCTCCACCGCCGAGAGTGACCAGTAGGCGGTGATGAGCGGCAGGGCCACCCCGATGAGGAACACGATCAGTCCCTCGAAGAACTTGCCCGCCGAGGCGAGCCAGAAGATCCTGCCCTGCATGGTGGTCATGCCGCCCGCGACCGCCGGGGTACCGTCCCGCCACCAGGGGGTCTCGTCGATGTAGTGCTGAACCGTGGAGGGGGTCCCGGGGTCGTCGTCGCCCTCGGGCGCGGGTGTCGCCATGACGCAGAAGACTACTCAGATACCCCCGGGTACACCGGTGCCGCGGTAAACCCCGCGTGAACGCTCACGCGGCCCCCGGCCCGGCCGGGGCTAGGTGTTCTGTCCACGCAGGTTAG
>NZ_AOSR01000099.1:0-10876 GCF_000349585.1 Dietzia sp. UCD-THP | reverse complement strand
AACTCGTCGAGCTGCGTGCGGTCAAAGCCCCACCGCTCGGCGATCATCTCGGCACCCACGCCCTGGTTGGGCGCGACCCCGTTGTAGCGCTCGAGGAAGTCCGGCCCGAAGGGGAACGAGTCGGAAGAGATGTGCGATCCCATCGGCACCCGCGACATGGACTCGACCCCGCCGGCCACCACCACGTCATGGAAGCCTGCCTCCACCACGGCCACCGCGAAACTCAGCGCCTGCTGCGACGAGCCACACTGCCGGTCGATCGTCACGCCCGTGACCGTCTCCGGCCACCCCGCCGACAGGGCGGCGGTCCGGGCGATATCCCCGGCCTGCTCGCCGGCCTGGGTGACACAGCCCCAGATCACGTCCTCCACGATTGCCGGGTCGATTCCCGCGCGCTCCGCCAGCGCCTTGAGCACCGTGCCCGACAGGTCGGCCGGATGGACACCCGCCAGCCCGCCGTTCCGCTTGCCGACCGCGCTACGCACGGCCTCCACGATTACTGCACCCATGTTCTGCACGCTCCTGTTCTGATCACTCACAACGTTTTTTGTGGGAAGCTAAAGTAATTTCGCTGGTTCACTGCGACACGGTGGCCTACCACGCCGAGTCTGTCTTGCTCACCCCCGGACTGGCCGTCGAAATTTGGGCGGCTCAGCTTGTGAATTTCGGGGTTCGCTTCTCTAGGAATGCTGCTACGCCTTCGCGCCCATCGGGGCTGTCGGCCAGTGTCCGGATAGAGAGAGTTTCGCGACGTAGAGCTGCCTCTGCACCGGGTGTTGCGGTTTCGCGCATCAAGCGTTTGGCTGCCACCTGTGCTGATCTGGAACCGGCTCGGAGCTGCTGAACGATCTGCTCAACGTGAGCGTCGATCGCGTCGTCTTCGCAGAGATAAGCCACCAAGCCAACTTGGTGGGCTTCCTCTGCGGTGAGGACGGGGTTCAATAGTGCGAGTCGGAGGGCTCGGTGCAATCCGAGGGTCGCGGGCAGTAAGGAGCTGCCTCCGTCCGGCGAGAACCCGATTC
Organism: Dietzia sp. UCD-THP; assembly: GCF_000349585.1. Taxonomy (NCBI): domain Bacteria; kingdom Bacillati; phylum Actinomycetota; class Actinomycetes; order Mycobacteriales; family Dietziaceae; genus Dietzia; species Dietzia sp. UCD-THP. The sequence continues at coordinate 9,854 of NZ_AOSR01000099.1, read as the reverse complement.
CGGTGTACGCCATAGTGAATTTGGCCGAGGTGCTGGCAATGACGAGGTCAGCTGCGGCGGCGAGTGCTAACCCTGCGCCTGCTGCCGCCCCGGTGACTACTGAAACTACGATGGCGTTCATCCGATGAAGGTCGCTGATCGCGCGGTGTAGTGTTTCGGCGAGATCGTCGACCATTTGCTCGGTGTCGTCTGCAGCAGCAAAGGCCGACACGTCACCGCCGACGCTAAATGCCCGACCCTGGCTAGACAGAACCACGATGTGTACATCGTCAGCGCGTGCGCGGCGAACTGCGTGCGCTAGTTCCGACATCGTCGCTTGATCCAGTGGGTTGCCCTGTTCGCCCCGCAGCGTGATCCGGGCGATCCGATTCTCTTGTGTGTAAGCCACTGCGGTCACTGTGCCGCCTCCGATGGATCGAGGTCGAAGTCAGTTTTGAGTAGCTGGATGCCAGGTTGAGCTCGGTATCCGCCACGGGTTGCCCGCCGCGCGATCGCAAGGGCGATACCGCGGCGACTTCCTGACATCTGGGCGGTTCTATGAGTAAGTGTGCGCATGTCTACTGTCCTCAGTTCTTCCAGGCAGCGGGGCAACCAAGCCCAAGATTTCAGTGTTAGAGCGGCACTCAATGCCGCCGTCCTTGAGTGCGGTGCTGGGTTGGGTCACGCCAGGCGGGTGCTGCGGCGCAATTCGTTCTTGGCGATAGTGCGCAGGTGCACCTCGTCGGGGCCGTCGAAGATGCGCATGGCGCGATGCCAGCCGTACATCGCGGCGAGGGGGACGTCGTCGCTGACACCGGCGCCGCCGTAGACCTGGATCGCTCTGTCGATGACCTGCAATGCGATGCGGGGGACGGCCACTTTGGCTTGGGAGACCAGCGGCGCAGCTGCCTTGTTCCCGTGGGTGTCGATTACTGCGGACGCGTGCTGACACAGCAGTCTTGCCTGGTTGATCTCGATGCGTGACTCGGCGATGCCTGCTTGCACGAGTCCTTGCTCGGCCAGTGGCTTGCCGAAGGCGATGCGTGAGCTCGCGCGGTCCACGAGTAGGGATAACGCCCGTTCCGCCGCGCCCAGTGCGCGCATGCAGTGGTGGATTCGGCCGGGTCCCAGTCGTGCCTGGGCCATCGCGAAGCCAGCGCCCTCCTCGCCCAGCAGACTGTCGACCGGGACCCGCACGTCCCGCAGCTCGACTTCGCAGTGACCGTGCTGGTCATGGCGTCCGAACACGGGAACGTCGCGCACGATGGTCAGTCCCGGCGTGTCGCGCGGCACCAGGATCATCGATTGCTGCCGGTGTTTGGCAGCGTCAGGGGCGGTTTTTCCCATCACGATGAACACGCGCGCGCGCTCGTCGGCGGCCCCGCTGGACCACCATTTGCGGCCGTTGATGACGTACTCGTCGCCGTCGCGCACGATCGAGGTCTCGATGTTGGACGCATCACTGCTGGCGACGTCCTTCTCGGTCATGACGAAGACCGAGCGGATGGTGCCGTCCATGAGCGGATCGAGCCATTGCTTCTTCTGCTCGTCGGTGCCGAACAAGTGCAGCAGCTCCATGTTGCCGGTGTCGGGAGCTTGCCCGTTGATGGCCTCGGGAGCCAGCTCCAGACTCCAACCAGTGACCTCTGCGAGCCCGGCGTAATCGAGCTGACTGATCCCCGAAAAGGCCGGCAGGAACAGGTTCCACAACTCGCGGCGACGGGCCTCTTTCTTGAGCTCCTCAATCACTGGCGGAAGCGTGTGGTCGCCGGGGCCGGCTGCGGCGCGGTACGCGTGGTATTCGGCTTCGGCCGGGAACACGTGGTCGTGCATAAATTCCACGAGCCGGGCGCGCAGCTCCACGGCGCGCGGACTTGGAGTCAGGTTTAGCGAATCCAGGGGGGTCATCGATGCTCCTCGAGTCGGTCGAGCGCGAGCTCGATCAGGGGATTGATCATGGGCCCGAGCTCCTCGAAGCCTTCGCCACGGGTCTCGCCACGAAGATGGCGTACGTGGATCTGCTGCAGGATCACGGCGAGCTTGTAATTGGAGAAGGCGACGTACCAGGAAAGATCGTTGACATCGATATCACGCTGCTCGGCGTACATCGTTGCCATCTCATGGGCCGACGGGAAGCCCTCCAGCGCCGTCGCCCCAGCCGTGAGCGGGTTGTGCGGTCCGCCGATCTCATCCCAGAACGACAACAGGAAGCCGATGTCGGCAAGCGTGTCACCCAGCGTCGCCATCTCCCAGTCCAGAACCGCCACGATGCGCGTGGGGTCCTCGGTGGACACCAGCACGTTGTCGAGCTTGTAGTCACCGTGGACGATGCCGGTCAGCGTCGAGGTTGGCATCGCCGCGGCGAGCGCGTGTTGCAGCTCGGACGCATCGACCCGATCGGGAGTGCGCAAGGAATCCCATTGCTGGTCCCAGCGGCGCAGCTGCCGCTCTAGATAGCCGTCCGGACGTCCGAAGTCACCTAGACCTACCTCCGAGGGGTCGATCTCATGCAGAGCGACGAGTGTCGACACCAGCGACTCGGCCAGACCACGGCGCTGCTGCGGGGTCAGTGCCTCGGTGTCGCTGCGATCGCGCAAGGTGCGGCCCGCAATTCGCGGCATGACGTAGAACGGCGCGCCGATGACGGATTCGTCGCGGCAGTGGTCCACGACCGCAGGGACAGGCACCGCCGTTCCGGCAAGCGCCTGCAGGACGCGAGCCTCTCGCCCGATATCGTGCGCGGATTTCCAGACCGCGCCATAAGGCGGGCGGCGCAGGATCCACTCGTTCGTCCCCTCGGTCAGTGCATAAGTCGGGTTCGATCGCCCGCCCGACAGTAGATCGGCCTGCAGAGGGCCATCGAACCTTGGCAGGATCTCCGCGAGATGTGTACTTAGGGAATCGAGCGGCAGGTCTGTGGCCGTCTCGGGGATGGGAGGCACAGTCGCCCCTTCTGTTGAGCAAACTAACTGATCATATGATTAGATAATCGAATGATAGGTCATTTTCCCCGGATCGGAAAGGGAGTCCTGAACGAATGCCCCTCGACGAGCGGCGCAAGCTGTCGGCGACAGGATTGCCTCTGCTCCGAGGCTCTCATCGAAGGAGACCTGGTTCAGGGGCCTATATCGTTTTCGGTGCTGGGTTCTCCCAGCTCAGCAGCCCGCTAGGGTTGACGGTGGGAGAGGTTCGGTGAGCGCGGTTGTCGGCTGAGGGTTGTGCCTCGTGAACAGAGAATGCGACACCGGATCTGCCCCGCCACATGGCCCGTTTGAAGGGAATTGACGGACCGGCCAGGCAGAGGTGTTCTGTCGACTGGTCGCGCCGGATGACACGTAAGCACGGGCACGCCCTGGCGGCGACACCCTCGACCGATTGCTGGCCGCGGGCGCCGATGGCCTGCTGTGGCAGCGGCTCAAGGTGACGGGGCCGCGGCGACGGGATGCTCTCGAGACCGATAAGTACACAGGAAGCCACGGCCGCTCTACCCGATGGCGCGGCGATGATTGTGGGGCTTCCCTCCTGCGACGTCGCAGGCAGGCTTGGTGGAGCCTGCCGGCAAGCGCGAAGCCGCTCGAGGAGGACGCCCGGCGACGTCGTCTCGACTGTCCCGCTATGGCGAGCGCGGCAGGAAGGAAGCCCGAACCCATGACTTCAACGGGCACAGACCATAATCCCACAACAATTGCGGCCCGCGCCGGGATCGACTGCGCAATCGTGGCGAATCACCAGTGTGAACTGATCGAGTATCGCGACGACGGCACGACGCGAACCACCCGCAAGACCATCCCGAGCACCGCGGCCGGGATGAACGAGCTCACCCGGTTCCTCGCAGCGGTCGACGTCGCCGTCGACGTGGTCGCCGAACCGACTTCCCTGACCTGGGTTGGCATCCAGGCTGCGGTCGGCGCCGCCGGCGGCCGGTTCTACCTGATCGGCACCAGGCACTCCTCCCGACTGCGCGCAGCGGTCGCCGGCAAGAACAAGTCCGACGTCATCGACGCACACCTGCTGGCCAAGGCGCTCGACCTGTTCGACCTTGAACCGCTCGTCGTGGCCGACGTCGGGTCTGAGGCCCTCAAACGCTCGGCTCTGTCGCGGGGCGATGCCCGTGTGCACTACGACCAGTGCTGGCGACGCCTGCGTTCGTATGTCACCGCCACTGTCCCGGACATCGACAAGATTCTCGCGGGATCTCGTACTCGCACGTTGGCGGTGCTGGGGCGGTGGCCTGACCTGCGCGCCCTGGCCCGCGCGCACCGGGCCACGATCGCCGCAGTGCTGCGCGAGCACTCCCACTGCGGTGGCCGCCAGGAGCAGATTGCTGACCAACTGCGCAGTGCCGCGGCAGCCTGGGTGAGCATCCTCGAGGACTACTACGACCTCGATTTCTGGAGGTTGAAAGTAGCTGGAATGCTCGCCGACATCGATCAGGCCGCGGACCGATTCGACCGTTACACCGAGCAACTCGACGGGCTCTGGCACGCCTTCTACGGGCCCGATGATCTGCTGCTCTCGGTGCCGGGGACCGGCCCGATCACCGCAGCGACCATTCGCGGCTGGCTCGGCGACGGGTCCCGTTTCGCCCGCCCCGAGGACTTCGCCTCCTACTGCGGGCTCACCCCATCGAACTGGTCGTCGGGAACCATGGAGCACAAGCATCGCGCGATCAGCAAGGAAGGCCCCTCCGCTCTACGGATGGCGGTGTTCCTCGCCGCGAACGCGGCACGCACATCCGACCCACAGCTCGCTCGGGTGTACCACCGTCTCATGGTCGACAAGGGCCAGCACCACAACAAGGCCGTATGCGCGGTCGCCCGCAAGCTCGCCGAGCGGATCTGGATCGTAGTGGACCGCGACGCGCCCTACGAGTACCGCGACGACGACGGCGCGATCCTCGACATCACGCAGGCTCGCGCCATCGTCCGCGAGCGCTATCAGGTGCCCGCGGAAGTCCGCGCCCGCCATCGCAGCCACACCTCCGCCCAAAGGAGAGCCCGCCTGGCAGCCTGACCCTCACTCGTCTCGCCACCACGAGGCTCCAGATCAGCCGTAGAGCCCGACGCTCTACGGCCACCCCGACATGCATCCCAACAGGACCACTCTGAGGGGGTTGACAATCGTTAGGGAATCTCTTCGGGGCCTGGCCAGCAACGCGCTTCTGACTTGCGGCGAGATCGCGCCCTCGGCGGGGTTCAACAAAGCAACTGCATGTCGACTGCTGGCCGACCTAGTAGTTGCCAGCGTGACACAACATCCTCGAGAGGAAAGTTCATGATCAGCACCCGCGTTACCGAGCTCCTGGGGGTTCGACACCCCATTCTTTGCGGCGGGATGACCGGTCTCGGCACCGCTCCACTCATCTCCGCCGTGGCCAATGCCGGCGCCCTAGGCTTCCTGACCGCCCTCACCCAGCCGACTCCAGAGGCTCTGACGAAGGAGATCCAACGAACGCGCGATCTCACCGATCAGCCCTTCGGGGTCAACCTCACAATCCTGCCAACAATCAACCCGGTCCCCTATGACGAATACCGCGCTGCAATTGTCGAGTCCGGCATCACGGTGGTCGAGACCGCAGGCTCAAGCCCCGAACCCCACCTGCCGGACTTCAAAGCGGCTGGCGTCAAGGTCATTCACAAGGCCACGAGCGTTCGACACGCACTATCAGCGCAGAACAAGGGAGTCGACGCGATCAGCATCGACGGATTCGAATGCGCTGGTCACCCGGGCGAGGATGACGTGCCCGGCCTCGTTCTCATCCCCGCGGCCGTGCAGCGCTTGCACATTCCTGTGATCGCCTCCGGTGGAATGGCAACCGGAGCTGGGCTGGTGGCTGCGCTCGCCCTCGGCGCCGAGGGGGTCAACATGGGCACCCGGTTCATGGCCACCACCGAGGCGGCTATCCACGAGAACGTCAAGCAGCAGATCGTGGCTAACGACGAGCGCGATACCGTGGTGGTGTTCCGTCAGTTCCACAACTCCGCCAGAGTCGCACGCAACCAGATTTCCGAACAGATCGCGGAGATCTCCAAGCGTCCTGGCGCCACGTTCGCCGACGTCGCAGAGCTTGCCGCGGGGGCGCGGGGCCGGTCCCGCGTCCTGCAGGCCGGTGACATGGAGGACGGGATGTGGTGGGCTGGCCAGACTCAAGGTTTGATCGATAGTGTCGACACCTGCGAGAGCGTGGTCGAGCAGATCATGGCCGACGCTGAGTCGATCATTACCAGCCGCTTGCCAGCCGTGGTTCGCGACAGGTCCGTGAACGTCTAACGCCAGGACGAAGGTGGTGCTGCGCGTTTCCACCTGGTCGACGGGGCGACCTTCAATTCGGGCGTTGTGTCTGCGTCCGAAGCGTTGGCCTGGACACGCGAAGGGATACCGGTCTCATCCCGATCTTGCGATTGAAACCGCAAACCCTTTGTACGTGCGAGCTACTTCTTCGGCCGTGTTGCGCCCATGCGGATCAAACCAGGTGGCAACCGCAGTCCCACTGGTAAGAATCGCGCGAGCGGCCATGGCAGGATCGGAAACCTCGAATTCCCCGGCCGACACCCCGCCCTCCACGACGCTTCGAAACGCGAGTTCTTGCCGATCGCGCAGCTCGATGACGCTCGAGCGGTGTTGTTCATCCAGACTACGAATCTCCGAGGCTCCGAGCATCGCGGCGTCGCGCTGAACGCAGTGAAACAGCACCCAAGCGTGGGTCATCGCCTCGAGCCGTTCTCGCCAGTTCGCCGCCTCGGAGGCTGCACTCGCAGCGGTCGTCGCGGCATACGCCTCATCAAGGGCCTGCCGCATGATCTCGACCAGAATCGCCTGCTTAGAGGCGAAGTGGTGATAGAGGGCGGCTGATGTCATGCCAGCTTCTCTAGCGATGTCACGGATCGACGTGCCGTAATAACCACGCTCGACCATGCAGCGGATCGCGGCCCTCAACAGTATGGCGCGGCCCTCCGTCCGACGCGCATCCACGCGTTCTCCAGTTTCCACCGAGCCATTCTCTCCTGCACACCTAGAAGCAACGCGATCCAGGGACCTACCTGATCGACTGATTAGGTAGTAGCGTAGTCGTATCCACACTGGAAGGGGCAGGGAATCGACCTCCGGTAGCGACGAGATCGGCGAATCGCTCGCTACCGCTCCAGCGGAGCGTGAAGGTCGACGATGCTCGACGATCGCCTCCAGGACGATGCCCGTCTCAAGTCCGCCAACCTGTGGCGTTCAGCGCCAGTGAGGCGAATCGCGAAGTAGCGCGTCTGCTCAACCGAGTGTCAGCTACGGGCACGAAGCCCTGGATCACCATCCGGGGCTCGGTCGGAGAGAAATCGTGCCGGGTCCGGCGGAGGCGACGAACTTCATCGGTTCTTCAAGTCTGTACTGGCGCCATTGAGTGCGCCGAAGGGGTTGGTGACAATGCATCAAGAAAGAAGGAGCTACCCAGTGGGGGGCACCGGCGCATCGTTGAAGCGATCAGTGATGACGATGTCAATTACTTTGGTGGTCACCGCAGTGGTTCTATTCACCTCCTGCTCAACCCCCGCAGCTAGCAGTCAAACTTCCAACCCGTCACGTGTGACGACTGGGCCCACCGGAATTAGGTAGGACACGCGAGGTGAATGGACCACTAAGACGCGGAGTCGCTAGGGTCCACCATCTACCGAACTGGTGAACCGGGGGTCGATCGTGCTCCGGCGCGACGAACGGGAGGCGCTGCTCTGTCAACTGATGAGGACGGCGCCCGATCGGAAGCCTTCGAGGTCCGGAGTCCTCGGATCGCAGTCGGGGCAATCATCGCGATGGGCAATGCCGAACTAACTCCCACACCCGGCGGCCCGCTGACACCGCACGACATCGCCGAGGAATACGTCCATCTGGCACTCGGTCTCGTCCGGGCACCGGACCCCGTCACCGACTGAGCGTTCGAAACGGCCCGCGCTACCCTCGCCCTGATGGGACCGATCCGGACCGTCCCAGGTCAGAAAGTGAGATCCGACGCCCCACTTGCGTGCGGCAATTCGTTGAGCGATCCCAGCTGTCGTTCACCGGCGGCATCGACGAAAACACGGCTGACCGACGTATACCGGGGCATGAAGAAGACCCCGGGCGGGCGCCCGATCACATCACCGAGGAACGAGTTGAGAACGCCACCGTGGCAGACGACGACCACGCGTCCTGGGCCCGGCTCCCGGACTATCTCGTCGAAGCCCGTACGGACTCGCCGCCTGAAATCTTCGGGATCGAACGTGTGGTTTCCCCAGACCCCAGTCGTTAGCGCGGCTCCGGCACGTTGGAGCAGTTTCTCGCCGGCTAGCTCGAGCGGCACGTACTCGCTCGATCCCAGGTCGAACTCTGCTAAACGGGCATCCGTCTCGATACCCAGCCCGCATCGTTCGGCCACGACCTCTGCGGTCTGCCTTGCTCGACACATCGTGCTACTCACGACACGGACGGGCAATCTGCGCCTGTCGCGAGCGACCCACTCAGCAAGTGCCGCCGCCTGGCGGAGACCCAAGGGAGTGAGGTCCGGATCAGCAGACCCCGCACTGACCGAGACTCGTTCCGGCTGGGCGTGGCGCACGATGAGTAGTTCCACGGTGGCTCCTCTGAAGCGCGTTGACGGATCTGGGTTAATTTGCGATCGTTGCGTCACATCCTAACCGACTGGAACACCTCTCGGCCGAGTAGATTCCTACTTATCCCACAGTTGCAGCGAATCTCCAATCACACACCCCGGAGGCATGACGTGTATCCCCCCACGATCGCCGAGTTGACGCCCGACGCCCACGCGTACGAGATGGCGGACTCCGGCGAGGTCCTAACCTTCGGGCAGCTCGACGCACAGTCCAACCAGGTGGCCCATCTGCTCCACAACCACGGGGTCCGACCCGGCGATTCGCTGGTCATCCTCCTACCTAACGGCATCGCCTGGCCCGTCGTGGTGGCCGCGGGAATGCGATCGGGGCTCGAGGTCACCCCCATGAACTGGCACCTCAAGTCGACCGAGCTCGCCCCGATGCTCCGGGAGGCGGCCCCGGCCGCGGTGGTGACCAACGTCGACATGGCGCCCCTGGTCATCGAGTCCACCTCGGACGCGGCCCGTCCACCGCTCGTGCTGACCGTGTCCGGGGCCTGCCCGGGCACCCAGGATCTGTGGTCCTCGCTCCAAGACCTGCCCGCCACTCCGATTCGGCAGGAGCTGCTCGGGGCGCGGGTGCTCTTCAGCGGCGGGACGACCGGTCGGCCCAAAGCCCACCGCCAACCACTTCTCGGGGTGCACCCCCTGGAAGCGCCCGCACGCCATCCTGGGCTCGCCGCGGAACTCGGGATCGAGCGCGGCATCCGGTTCCTGTCACCCGCGCCCAACTACCATGCCGCGCCGTTCACCTTTCAGTTGATGACCCTCGCGGTCGGGGGAACCGTGGTGTGCATGGAGTCGTTCGACGCCCGCCGAGCGCTCGAAATCCTCAACGAACGCGAGATCACGCATTCCCAGTGGGTGCCCACCATGCTCTCGCGGCTCCTCGCGGTCCCCGGCCGTGCGGAGATCGCTGTGGCTCCGTCCCACCGGGTCGCCGTGACCTCTGGAGCGCCGTGCCCGCCCCAGCTCAAGGACGACATCAACGACTGGTGGGGCGACATCCTGCACGAGTACTACGGGGCTTCCGAGGGGTACGGGCACACGTACGTCTCCCCTGCCGAGTCCCGCGAACGCCAGGGCTCCGTCGGTCGGCCGCTGGGTGCCGCGAAGGTCCGGATCGTCGACGACGCCGGCCGCCCGGTCGAAATCGGCTCTACCGGACGCGTGTGCTTCGAGTCCACCGCAGCGGATGGCACGCCGACGCTCAAGGGCATGGGCGATCTGGGTCGACTGGACG
>NZ_AOSR01000098.1:0-3412 GCF_000349585.1 Dietzia sp. UCD-THP | reverse complement strand
GGGCAAGCCAGATCAGATGTCACTTAACTCGTGCACTAGGACTTTTACTCTTCGGCTGCTTGGAGAGCATCGGTCAAACCGACAGCCGACATATCGATTCCGGCTGCCTTGATTAATGCCGCCTCTGCGAGCAGCACGTTGTAAGCATCTGCGTACCGTCCGGCCACGCAACCTCAGCAGTCCTCACGCCCCGTGAATCAGCGGGACTAGGCGAAACCGCGCCTTGGGGCCACCTCGTGCCCCAGTCCTCGCCCCACTCGAACTAAACCGGGTAGCGCACAGAAATCATCGACAGCCCCGAACCAAGGTAGTGCACAGTGCTAAACTGCGACCCGACACCCACCCGAATGACGCCGCACGAACAGCCGCGACCGCAATAAACTGACAATAAGCCCAGTTCACAGAGCTTTTACGCAGTCCTAGAAACCGTATGACGAATCGAACTCAAAACTTTAGCCAAGCTAGGCACGACGCAAACCGCGCCGCCCGCGAAACCACTACGCAGACCTTACGAGGCCAACACTAGCGAGCTTCAGAGATCAGCCATATCCCCGCACGCCCCTCAGCGACACAAAGATCACTAAGCTTGGAACAATGAACCTACAAGCCGGAATCGAACGGTGGTCCGCGCGATCAAGACGCGGCAATGATAGCCCTGCCATGGCGCTTCGCCAGGCTTCAGCACTTGAACCGCAACGGTTGCACCCGCTCACGCCGCTATCAGGAGAGGTTAGAGCGTGTCGCTGATCAAATCTAAGCAACGAGTCGCTGACCACGGTGAAGTTTACACACCCGACTGGATTGTCCAGTCGATGCTCGACTTAGTGAAAGACGAGTCCGAGCGAATCGATTCCCGCTTCCTTGAGCCAGCTTGCGGATCAGGGAATTTTCTGGTTCAAGTGCTCCTGCGAAAGTTGACAACGGTCGAGCACAAATACAATTCAAGCGAGTTCGAGAGGCGACACTACGCCCTTCATGGACTCATGTGCATATACGGCATCGAACTTCTACAGGACAATGTCACGGAATGCCGAGATAATATGCTTACTATATTCGCAGATTATCTCGAGATAGACTCCCACGACGCTCTATATTCGGCGGCCAAATATGTGCTCAACCAAAACATTGTCCACGGCAATGCGATGACAATGCTTACCGCCAACGGCTCCGCAATCAGCTTTGCCGAATGGGGCTACCTCGGCAGAGGCAAATTCCAGCGGCGAGACTTCAACTTCGGTACCCTTACCCGTATGAGTGCTTTCAGCGATGAAGACACGCTGTTCGCCGAATTGGGCAAACATGAAGTATTCAAACCGACCAGAAGTTACCCAGCGATGAGCGTGACGGAAATGGTGGCTGCAAAATGACTAGTCGAGTCAGCGTGGCACTTGGGGGCCGCAACCCTGACGTGCTCACTTGCATTGCCAACCTATCGAATGACGAGGTATTCACCCCGCCTGAGCTCGCGAATCGAATGCTCGACGATATGGCAACTTCCTGGGCAGACGCAAATGGTGGCGAATCCATATGGTCAAACCCTGAAATCACATTTCTCGATCCATTCACTAAGTCTGGTGTCTTTCTCCGCGAGATCACTACCCGGCTTACAAAAGGTTTAGCTAGCAGCATCCCAAATCTTGAAGAGCGGGTGGATCACATCCTCACCCGGCAAGTGTTCGGCATGGCAATCACACAGCTGACTAGCTTACTGGCACGCCGTAGCCTCTATTGCTCTAAGTCGGCAAACAGCCAGCATTCTATCGCTAGATCGTTCGACAACGAGGCGGGCAACGTTTGGTTCGAAAGAATCGATCATGTGTGGGTAGGCGGCACCAAGTTGGAATATTCGACGGACTCCATTGGTAGACCGACCGAGCGCTATACAAACGGAAGATGCAGGTATTGCCGCGCGCCACAACAGTTGTTCGACCGCGAGCAAACTCTTGAAAGTCACGCATACGCGTTTATCCATACCGACGATGTCCAAGCACTCGTCGCAGAACTGTTCGGAGAAGATATGCGGTTTGACGTCGTGATCGGAAACCCTCCCTACCAGATGACAGGCGGGGCAGGGGGGTCCAGCGATTCGTCTATCTACCACTTATTTGTCGAGCAAGCGAAAAAACTCGAACCCAGGCTTCTGACGATGGTTATACCGTCGCGCTGGCTTGCTGGTGGCCGGGGTATGGGAAACTTCCGTAGAGACATGCTCACTTCGGGCCACCTAATGAAGCTCGTTGATTATCCGGTATCGCGAGAGGTCTTCCCTGGCGTGGAAGTCAAAGGTGGAATTTGCTATTTCCTCAGCTCGTCCGAGCACAAAGGACCCTGTGATGTAACCATTGTACGGGGTGATGAGCAGTCGTCTACCAGCCGTCAGCTTGATGAGTTCGACGTCTTTGTACGCGATCCTCGTGCGGTCAAAATCCTACGAAAAGTACTTTCGTTCAATGAGACCCCAATAACCGACATTCTTACCGCAGATACACCGTTCGGTATCGCCACCAATTTCAAGGACCATCGCCCGAATAATCGGACTGATGACGTCGCTTTGCACCTGGTAAGCGGCGGGAAGAGAAAAGTTGGCTACGTACCCCGCTCGATAATTAAAAAGAATTCTGATCTTATTGACAAATGGAAGGTCCTTGCCCCGAAAGCCGGATCCGATGGGGGGCAAAAAATTCCCGACTCGGTCCTCGGAAAACCTTGGCTAGCTGCACCGCCCGCGGCTGCGACACAGACATTCTTAGCGTTCTATGTCGACAATGAAGATGATGCACACAGCGTTGAATCGTACTATCGAACGAAATTCTTTAGGTTCTTGGTTGGACTGCGGAAGATCACTCAGGACGCCCTTAAGCCCATGTATTCCTGGGTGCCGATGCAAACCTGGGATCGCGAATGGTCTGACATTGAGCTATACGACAAGTATGGCCTGTCCGACGAAGAGCGTGACTATATAGAGTTGGTTATTCGTCCCATGGAAGTAGCGAAATAATGACGAAAACGATCGCAGAGATTCTAGCTCCGAAACCAGATGCGCGTCTAAAGATTTATGCTTACACCATCGATAGCCCGTCCCACATAGGTTTAATCAAAGTGGGCCAGACTACCCGGTCAGTGCAGAAGCGCATTGAAGAACAGACAAAGACTGCCGGGATTATTCCGACCATCTTGCTAAGCGAGCCTGCTGAGAGGGAAGACGGATCTCCCTTTACAGACCACGATGTGCGCGCTCGCCTCGTGGCGAAAGGGGTAGAGAATCACAACCTGGAGTGGATGCGCTGCACCGTCGCGGACGTCATGACAGCGATTACTGAATTACGCACTGGCCGGGTTTTGACGGGAACGCACCACGCGACTTTTCAGATGCGCGAGGAACAGGCAGTTGCAGTCAACAAGACTCATGCTT
>NZ_AOSR01000097.1:0-6371 GCF_000349585.1 Dietzia sp. UCD-THP | reverse complement strand
GGAGTGAATAGCCGCCGTGTCGACCACGGTCGGCGTAAACGGGGACGCCCGCAGTCGAGAGGGCGTCGATGTCGCGCAGCACGGTGCGCGTGGACACTTCGAGCTCCCCGGCCAGCTGGTCGGCGGTCATTCGGCCTCGCTGGCGTAGCAGGAGCACCAGCGAGACCAGTCGGTCTGCTCGCATGCATCAATCTTTACCAGAAAACACGACACAAGGTGTCGTGATTCGTTGGGAGGCTAGTAGCGCAGCGTCGAGGACGGCGGCCACAGGGCGGCCGGGCGCTGCGGAACGAATGAACGGAGCAGCAATGGAACGCACGGCAGTAAATCCGGTGACGTGGTCGCAGGAGATGGGCTTCAACCAGGGCGAAGTCATCTCAGGGGAGACACGGACGCTGTACATCTCGGGACAGACAGCGATGAGCAAGGATGGTCGGCCCGAGCATGACGGGGACGTCGAGGCCCAGCTCGCGCTGGCCGTGGCGAACCTCGAGGCCGTGCTCGCGGAGGCCGGCATGTCGCTGGAGAACCTGGTCCGCCTCAACGTCTACACCACCGACGTGGACGCGCTGTTCCCGCACTACGGCGTGCTCGCCGGGAAGCTCGGGGCGGCAGGAGTCGCCCCGACTACCACGATGCTCGGCGTCACCCGCCTGGCGATCCCCGGCCAAATGGTCGAGCTCGAAGGAACCGCTGTCGCGTAACGCTTCCCCCTATCGAAACTCATCTGAGACGGCCAGCAGGGTAACCCTGCTGGCCGTCGGCCCGTCCTAAGGAGTCCCATGTCCCACGCAAACGCCGCTCTGACTCCCCGCCACCGCCTCAAAGTCGCTTGCCTGGTCGTAGATGACGGCTGGCCGATCAGCGAGGTCGCCGCTCGCTTCCAGGTGTCCTGGGGGAGACTCTCACCTCAGAGGTGCCCTTCTGGCATGGGATGGTTTGGACTTCGCACTCGAAATCCTCCCAGCTCAGAAGGGCCCTCTGCTGTTATGCCACGCTCACAACCCCAAACCCGACCGGTGGATCAGGGCTGAACAGCTCGCGAGCGGCAATACTGCGGCGGGTAGAAGCGCAGCGATAGAGTCAACTGCGGAGATGACGGCTTCGGGGTCGTCGCAGTAAGGCGGATCGGACGGAGCAAGCAGTGACGTTGGAAGTGGTCCAGGGCGAGAGCCGGAACCGCGCTGCGGCCGAGCAGCTCGCCACGAAACTTGGTGCAGCCGTCGATGATGGTGTCCTGTACCTCGGATACCCCGTGCTCGCGACGGCGGATGACCGCGTCGACATCGATGCGCTGCTGGTCACTCGCGAGTACGGACTCGTCGCGCTGCTCTTGAGCGATGACGTTCCCCGCTCGCACGAGGAGTGGGACGAGGTGGTCGCCGAACAGGATCGCCTATACGCAGTGTTGGAGGGATACCTCAGCCGTCATGAAGGGCTTCGAGCTGGCCGGCGCCTCGCCGTTACTCCGAACACGGCGACTGTCTTCGCCGAAGTACCGACGGAGCACCCGGAGTCAAGTGGCGAGGGCTTCTACGGCACCCTCGACGACCTCGACGAGTGGCTCCAAGGCTTGGACGGGCTGACCGAGACCATCGAGCACAACGTTCACGCAGCGCTCCAGCGCGTGACAACGATCAAACCACGGAAGAAGCGCGCACACGTCACGCAGGCCGACTCACGCGGCGCCAAGATTAAGTCCATCGAGAAGGGCATCGCGAACCTCGACCGATGGCAGAAGCAGGCCGCGATCGAGAGCCCGGACGGCCCGCAACGAATTAGGGGCCTTGCTGGCTCGGGCAAGACCGTTGTGCTTGCCCTCAAGGCTGCGTATTGGCACACCTATCACCCCGAGTGGACGATCGCCATCACCTTTCACTCTCGGGCGCTCTATCAGCAGATCGACGATCTTGTCACCAGGTTCACATTCGAACACAGTAACGACCGCCCCGACCCCGATCGAATGCAGATTCTCCACTCGTGGGGTTCGCGCGCCCGGGCTGGTGTTTACAGTCAGATCGCGCGGGCCCTTGGCGAGACCCCACGAGACTGGGCGTACGCGTCCGGCAAGTACGGCATGGATGACGCTTTCCGGGGTATCTGCGAAGAGCTTTTGGTCGTAGCGCGGAACACGCCCGTCACACCGATCTTCGACGCAGTGCTCATAGACGAGGCCCAAGACCTGCCGCCCGAGTTTTTCCAGCTCGTCTACCTCTTCACCCGCGACCCCAAGCGAATCGTGTGGGGCTACGACGAGTTGCAACGCCTCTCCGAGGCTGCCATGCCATCCACCCGGGAGCTATTCGGATTGAACTCCGCTGGAGCGCCACTGGTCAGCCTGGACGCAGCTCCGGGGGCGCCTCGTCGCGACATCGTCCTGCCCGTCTGCTACCGCAACACACCGTGGGCCCTCGCAACTGCGCATGCGTTGGGTATCGGCGTGTATCGAAAGGAAGGACTGCTCCAGCATCCCGATGAGGCGTCGCTTTGGAAGGACATCGGGTACGAAGTCGTCCATGGCGAGCTTGAGCCCGGCGAACCGGTGACACTAGGACGGTCTAAGAGCAGTTACCCCCACTACTTCCCTCAGCTGCTAGAACCGGCCGACGCCGTCCAGGTACATCAATTCACGGACGAGGCCGCCCAGGACGCGTGGGTCGCGAACGAAATTGTTAAAAACCTGACTGTCGACGAACTCGAGCCAGACGACATCCTGGTCGTCCTGCCGGACACGTACCGCGCGAAGAGCCGCGGGCCGCGTTTGATGCGACAGTTGCGTCGGCTTGAAGTCCCGTCGCACCTCGTCGGTGTGAACACAAGCGCCGACGAGATATTCCAGCCCGGTTCCGTTGCCATCGCCCACATCTACCGCGCCAAGGGGAACGAAGCGCCCATGGTGTACGCCCTCGACTCGCACTACTCGGCTCCGAGCTTCAACGCCGTCAGCCGTCGCAATACTCTCTTCACTGCCATCACTCGAAGCCGTGCCTGGGTTCGGATCGTCGGCTGGGGGGACCAGATGACCGCGATAAAGAGCGAAGCCGAACAGATCATCGCTAAGAGCTTTCAGCTTGACTTCACGATCCCAACTGGCGCGGAACTCGACAAGCTGCGCCACATTCACCGCGACCGTCCTGAACACGAGGAGAAGACGGTCCGCCGCGCAACCGAAGCAATCGAAGCGTTCCTAGAAGCCGTCGACCGCGGAGAAATGGATCTTCTTGACCTCCCGCCAAACGTGAGAACCCGGTTGTCACGTCTGCAGACCAACCCAAGTGACCTAGATGCAGAAGATATCTTCTAGAGCTGTCCGAGAGGACATTCAGAACGCCCTCGACTACCTTCTGGATGCCGACCTCTGCCTAGTAGCGAACCCGATATCGGTTGTAACGAAAGCTCCTTTTGCGGACGGTACCCAAATCGAGAGCGTCCGGTTTAGCTCGTACGCCCGCGATGAGGCCTTCCTGATCTCCCACGGACATCCAGGAATAGACCAGTACCTAGCCTGGCTCAAGTCCGGTTCCTTCTCTGCAGTCTTGTTCGACGGAAGCTTGGTCCAGCTGGCTTATGACATCTCACTGAAAGGCGAGGTCGTCGGCCATCGCCTCGCGTACATGCCGTGCCCCTACAACGTTGACCCAAACTTGTTCGCGCAGGAGTCATTGCTGGATGTCATCGAGCTATACGACGGCAGCACAGACATTGTGATGAGAAGCCAGATGCGCTTCGACTTCGACCCCTATGCGAGTGCTCCCGGCCACCCAGCGGCGCACTTTACCTTCAATAGCCCCCAGTGCCGTGTCGCCTGCATCGCCCCGGTCCACGTGATGAGGTTCCTCGACTTCGTGTTCCGGCACTCTTACCCGATACAACGTCGATTCCACGAAACTTTCTTCGCAACCAGCGCGTGGAAACATCTGGGAGACCCGGTACTGACAACTAACGATCGGTTCTCGCCGCATCTGAGCTGGGATATTCACGCCACCATGTCGAGCGCAGGCTAATCGCCGGATATGCACATTCCACAGACTGCGGGCCCACGCCGGCAACTCGACGTTACGTAAAGTCGAAGCAGGCACCGTATGCACCCCAATCTCGCCGCCGCGAACCGTGCATTCGACGCGCAACGGGCCGGACGCGGCGAGCGCTTCTGCTGGCTAGAGGCGGGCCTACTCACCCAGAACATCCACCTGTGGGTCGCCGCAAACGGGCTCGGCACTGTCTTTCTCGGAGGTCTCGACCCCGCCAAGACCCAGGCGGCACCGGCCAGCTGGCTGCCCTCTTCCCATTCGGTACTGGGCATATTGCCAATCGGCCACCCCGCAGGACCGGTATCGACGCCGTGAACCTCGAGCAACCCGTCAATGCGGTCACCGCAGCCGATATCCAAGGCCTATTTAAAGCGCAGGGCAGTCCTATACTCTTGGAACAATCGCCTCGTGCCATCTGTTCCGGAGCTATCAAACGGGCACCTTCGCGAGCGACTCAATCGCTATCGGGCTCGTTTGAGTTTCCTTGCCACCAGCGAATGAGCCTGGATTTCACTTCATCCAACGATGTTATTTCAAGTTCACCAACTCCACTTTCTGTCACGGTTTCTCCTCCGACTTGACCGGACGCCTCCCAAGAGTAAGTAACTACGCCGCCGTCTGGGTCCGGAAATTCCTCCGGAATCCAAAGGACTACCTCGTCCTCAATGAGCGACGGCGTCCGTTTCCTCCGAAGGTCGTCTACCTCGACAGTCAGGACAACATCGCCCTCGTGGGCCTCCCAGTACGCGCGCTCGGCCCAAGTGGACATGCTTCCTCGAGGCAAAGATGCAAAAATAGGTACTACAATATCAACACCAAATCTGTCGAAGTCTGAACGCGGCGTCCGCCAAGCTGCGTGCCACTTCTCATTCTCCGGAGTTACTCCCCAGACATCGGCGAAAGATATCTCGATCCTCAAATCGAGAATTCTCGTAGCCATGGTCGAAACCTCTACCACGACTGGGAACCCCGCATTAGCTGCCATCACAGCCTCTAGCTCAGCTTTTCTTGCCACGCTAGATTCAACAAAGTCACTAGCAGCGGACTGTGACAGTTTGCGCTCGCGTGCGCTACTCTCGGCGAATACCCTGACCAATTTATCCAGGTCATGGCTTCGCCAAACGGGACCTCTAGCCCCTACGTTTAACCTCAGACCTTCAACTCCACTTGCCTCACTCTCCGCCGTCGCCCTCTCGGTCTGCACGGAATTAGCATGGCTCCAGAGAATCAAGTCGATCTTCTTCTTTAAATCTTCCGATGATTCAAAAGTGCCATACAAACCTTTCGCTTCAGACTCTATAGACCGACGAAAGTGCTCTAACCGAGAATGCTCCTGCCGTTGAGAGTCGTCAACTGTGACGTTGCGAGGTATCGAACCATCCCAGAAGAGAAGGTGAGCAACGCCGTTCAAGCTGGCGATCGTGGCCTCCTCGACCGTCCCAGACCGTTCGTCACGAATCGTGGGCGTCCCCAACCGGTATCTAAATAGTCCAATCACAACGTCGCTATTGCTAGTCAACTGCTGGTTGATGATGTACTGACCATCAACACCATCCTTGTAGACTGGAACAGCATTCGACTGATAATGAAGAGGCAAAAATACAACGCCGCGAGAAGCGGCGTGTGCGTCATTCCATTGGTGAATTAGTGTGCGGACCAAATCCGCATCTTCCGCAGTGTCGGCAGGCCCCGATATTAGAACTCTGAAGCCCCTCAAGCCGATTGTCATCCTGCCCTGCCTCCCGTTTCGTCTAATATTACGATATTCTACTTCCGAATAACAGCATGGACGATTAACATCGCAGATCGAGTTCCCAAAGAATTTGATGTATATGTTGCCCAGCTCAAAGGAGGTGCACAACGTTCGAGGAAACATGTTCGTTGCACGCCGAAGCGCTGGCAACCTACCTCGGCGCCTGGGCAGCCTGCCGCTGAAGTGCGCGGTACAGCGTTGACCGCCCGACTCCGAGATCGCGGGCGATCGCTGATGGCCCCTCCCCCGCCTCAACGCGTTGTCGGGCCTTGGCGATCTGTTCGTCGGTCAGGACGCGTTTGCGGCCCTTGTACTTGCCCTTCGCCTTGGCGATGGCGATGCCTTCGGCTTGGCGTTCTCGGATGATGGCCCTCTCGAACTCGGCGAACGCCCCGAGCAGCGAGAGCATCAGATCCGCTCGAGGATCCTGGGCGCCAGCGGCGTAAGTGGCCCGCTCGTGCACGAACTCCACACTCGCGCCCTTAGCCGTGATCTCGCCGACGATCTGCTTGAGATCAACCAGCGAACGAGCGAGTCGGTCCATTGACGCGACAACCAGCTCGTCGCCGTCTCGCAGGTACCTGATG
>NZ_AOSR01000096.1:4215-6331 GCF_000349585.1 Dietzia sp. UCD-THP | reverse complement strand
CGACGTCGAGTACGCCACCGCCGCGTGGGTCGAGTGGTACAACAATGAACGGCTCCACTCGAGCCTGGACTACGTCCCGCCCATCGAGTTCGAGCAGAGCTACTACGCCGCTCTCAACCGAGAGCTGCAACCCACATAGGGAGCGGCGGGAAACCTGGGGATCCTTCTATGTTTGTCAAGCGGGCATGAGGGCAGGTTCTGCAGCGTTGAGTCTTCGGTAGATCTGTCGGGCCAGGTACCGCTTGAGGCATCGACGGATCTCCTTGGTTGTGCGACCCTCAACTCGTCGCCGTTCGACGTATTCGCGGGTGTCTGGATCGTGTGTCATGCGGGTCAAGACCGCCATGTGCAGAGCGCGATTGAGCCGCCTGTCGCCGCCGCGATTGAGCCGGTGTCGCACGGTGTTTCCGGATGACGCGGGGATCGGATTCACGCCCGCAAGAGAGGCGAACGCTGCCTCGGAGCGCACCCTGCCGTGATGGGACCAGATGGTCAAGCAGACAGCGGCGGTCACTGGTCCGATGCCAGTCTTCTCCAGCAGTGATGCGGCCTGGCTTGCCTTGACGAGCTCGGTCATTCGGGAGCTGTTGGCGACCAGCTGTTCGTCGAGCTCGACCACTCGTTTGGCCAGGCGGATCGCTTCGAGGCGGGCGGTGGCCTCACCGAGGTCCTCATCGCGTGCTCGCCAGCGGGCGACGGAGAGGAGCTGCGTCCCAGTCAGTGCTCGGCGCGCGTCGATTCCGAGGTCGACGACACGTAGAAGCGCTATCAGTGCGTTGATGGTGGCGGTGCGCTCGGATGTCATGTGATCACGGGCGGTCACGAGTACCCGCAGCGCGGCTCGTACACCGTCTGCCATGCGCGGCCGGCGTAGCTGGTCGCACTCCAGAGGCAGCACTGCAGCAGCGATGCGGTGAGCATCCAGCGGGTCGGATTTGCCCACCCCTCGATTGGCCCGAGTACTCATTCGGGCCGCTTCTACGACCTCGTAACCGGCCTGTTCGCAGGCCGCGGCCAGTCCGGCACCGTAGGAGGCAACTCCCTCGATCACCCAGAGGGCGGACTGATCGCCACCGGTGCGGCGGGCGGCCCACGAGATCGCGCGGGCCATCCCCCCCGGAGGAGGTCGGGAATTGGGCAGTATCGATCACCTCACCAGTGGCAGCCAGGACTGCCAGGGCGTGATTGCGGGCGTGGGTGTCGACGCCGATGACGAATGGGTGAGCATGCGCGACGATGGTCATAGCGGCTCGGGTCCTTCCTACTCAGGGACAGCGGTCCGGCCGCTGGTGGCCGGCGCCGGTCTGGGTAGGAGTCACTTCGGGGCAACACTGTGATGAGTCACGTTCCTTATGGAGCGGACAGCCTTCTGATCAAGTCACCGAGGTGGGCCAGGACGGCGTCGGCTGCCTCACCCCGAACGGACAAATCCCTAGTAGGGCACCCCGAGGGGGCCGGGCGGTTCATGAGTCACGAACGGAGTGACGCGGCCAACTCCTATCCTTGCCAGCCGGTCCCAGACCAGCCACCCCAAGACTCACAGCGGTTCAATCAGGAAGTACTACGGACTGATGCGGTCTCTGCCACCGACCGTTCAACATGGTGACTTTAGGCCCGACAACTTTCTCTTCGGCGTTGACAGAGAACCCTCATCTCTGGCGGTACTCGACTGGCAGACCGTTCTACTGGCGCCCGGCCCGGTCGACGCCGCCTACTGCGTCGGGGGCTCTCTGTCGGCCGATGTGCGCCGAGAGAACGAAGACCGTCTGCTCCAGACGTACACGGAGGAACTCTCGACCTACGGTGTCGACGTCGATGTCGATGAGATCAAGACCGCCTACGCGGCAGGCACGATGCACAACTTCATCATCGGCGTGGCGGCGGCCATGCTCGTGGTCCGCACGGAGCGAGGAGATGACCTGTTCCATTCGATGGTCACCAATGCGGTGTCTCATGCGCGGGATCAGTCGGCATTGCAGCAGCTCGGGATCGCGTCGTGAAGCGGGAAGACGGGCCCCGGTTTCCCGAACTCGGCTTCTACACCCTCGCCGGCCATGTGGAATCACCACGGGACATGCTCCACGAACTCCGCTTGGCGGAGGAGATGGGTCTGGGC
>NZ_AOSR01000096.1:0-4210 GCF_000349585.1 Dietzia sp. UCD-THP | reverse complement strand
CTTCATCTCGGAACGCCTGAACGTCAAGGAGGCGTGTGCGCTGTCCGGGGCGGCTGGCGCGGTGACCGAGTCGATCGACATCACCACTGCGGCCACGAACATCAACACTCGCCATCCTGCAATATCGGCGGCGTTCGCCACGACGATGCACCGGCTCACCGGCGGTCGCTTCGTCTTCGGGATCGGACGGGGCCTACGTCCCCAGATCGCCGGTCTCGGGCTCTCACAGACCACGACCAAGGAGATGGAGGAGTTCGCGCACCTCATGCGTCAACTGTGGCGCGGCGAGGTGGTGTCAGACTACGACGGCGCGTTGGGAAGGTTCCCCAAGATGGCGCTCGACCCCCGGTTCGACGAGAACATCCGCCTGGCGACTACCGCGTTCGGCCCAAGGACTCTCGATCTGGCGGGGCGAGAATTCGACATGGTCGTATTACACACGTACTTCGATGATGAGACCGTGCGGAGAATAGTGGAACGCGTGCGGACCAGCGCGGAGAAAGCCGGGAGAGATCCTTCAGAGGTGAAGATCTGGTCGTGTTACTCGACCGTCACCGACGAACTGCCGGAGGAGGACTTCATCAGGAAGACCGTGGGTCGACTGAGCACGTACCTTCAGGTCTATGGAGATCTGCTGGTGGACACCAACCGGTGGGATCCGGAGCTGCTCCGGAGATTCCGTGAATCGGAAGTCGTGAACAGCCTGACCGGGTGGGCAGACACCGTTGGCACCGCCGAGGATTTCGAGCGACTCCATGATGTGCTCCCGGCTGAGTGGCTGGCATGCGCGGCCGCCGGCACCCCGCGCCACTGTGCTGAAAAGGTAGGCCACCAGTTCGATCTCGGGGTGGACGGCGTGATCATGCACGGATCCACCCCGTCCGAGTTGAAGTCCGTCGTGGCCGCGTACGGCGAATCCGCGTCCTGAGTGTCAGACGCCCACGCACACTGCCGCGATATATGCTCACGCGAATCGTCTAGTCCCACAGGTGAATGGTGCGTCGCACTTCAGGCGGCCCGGGAATACGATGCCAATGGGTATGACTCGACGCGGAGAGGAGGGATGCAAAGGTGGCCGAGGTGGACTCGAGTGGAGAACGCGGAGTGATCAGTGCGCTCTTTAATAGCGCCGGATTAGAGGACGAGCAGCCGGCCAAACGGACCAACAAGCGCGGCCAGCAGACCCGGGAGCGACTAATTCAGGCGGCCGCCGACTGCTTCACCGAGTACGGCTATACCCGGACCAGGGTGTCCGACGTGGTCCGAAGGGCCGGCAACGCCCAGGGCAACTTCTACCGACACTTCAGCTCGCTCGATGACGTGTTCCTAGAGGTACTCCGTCCAGGCCTGGAAGAACTGTCCGCGGTCTCCCCGAAGCGGTCCGGAGACTCCGCGGAGTTGTCGAGCCTCATCGACACCAACACCAGCTACCTGCACTCGTATGCCCGTCATCGGCATATCCTGCGGCTGCTGCGTGAAGCCGCGGCTTCGAGTCCGAACGATGGTTTCCAGGCCCTGTGGTTGACGGTCCGTGGAGACTTCGTGGCCAGAACCTACCGCTGGCTGGTGCGCCTTGAAGCAGCCGGGAAGATCGACAGCGGCGACCATGAGCTACTGGCCGAGACCCTCGGTTGTCTCACTGAACAGCTCGCGTATATCCATGTGGGTCTGCCCGCGGTCACTCCGCGCCCGGAGAGGATTGACGAGTTGGGCAAGGCGTTGGGTGAGGCGTGGTACAAGCTCGTCACCGGCTCCGCCGGCTGAATGCAGGCTGGGGATCTCAACCGGCCCTTCCCCCGACTAGCAGCTGTACTCAGAACTCGATCTTAATGTTTCGCGACGTCGGTGTCGCCTGACAACCCAAGACGTACCCCTCCTCGATGTCCTCTTGTTCAAGGGCATCCGTGCGGCCCAGAGCGACCTCGCCCTGTCCAATCCGACACACGCAGGCGCCACACTTTCCTTCACGGCATGCATACGGGGTGTCAATGCCGTTGAGAACCATCACGTCGACCAACGTGTGGGTCGTCGGCCAGGCGAGGACGTGGGCGTCACCGTCGATATTGACCTCGACCAGTGCCGCATCCGAGAGGCTGTCCTCATCGATCTCGGCGATCGGCTGGAAGGGGTCGCCGCTCAGGGACCGGTATTCCTCCGTCTGGATACGAAAAGTATCGAACCCGGCAATATCGGCTCCCGCACGCACCATCTCCATGAAGGGTGCCGGCCCACAGGCGAAGATCTCACGGTCCTTGAACGGCGCGGCCCAGCCCGCGAATTCAGCGGCGGTGGGCAGTCCGCTCTCAACCTCCAACCAGTGCCGGACCACGAGCCTGTCACCAAAGTGGTCGCTGAGCGCACTGATCTCGTCTCGAAAGATGATCGAGTCCTCGTCCCGGTTCGCGTAGAAGAACGCGACCCGCCCGGTGATCGACTCCATCACAGCTCTGAGAATGGACATCGCGGGAGTCACCCCAGACCCGGCAGCGCACAGCAGGAGATCCGCTTCGGGACTGCGAGGTGAGAACTGACCACTTGGTGGCAGCACCCGCAGGGTGCTCCCCGGTGCGACGTTGTCGCACAGCCAGTTCGACCCATACCCGTCTGCCGTGCGTTTGACTGTCACCGCGAGTCCGGCCTGGGAGGGCGAGCTGGAGATGGAGTAGCAGCGGGCGACCCAGCCGTCCCGCTCGCTGGGGATGGCGAGCGTCAGGAACTGGCCAGGTGAGAACGCGTAGTCGTCCGCCATGTCGGCGGGGATCGAGAACCGGATCGTCACCGCATCGCTGGTCTCCGAGATTACCTGGTCCACTTCCAGGACGTTCCCTAGCAGGTCGGCGGACGAATCGCGCGAGTCGATCGAAGCGGGGGTGGATGTCATGTCATCACTCGTTTCAGCAGTCATCCGGTGACGGCATCGAGACGTCGGATGGGGTGGTCGGCCGCGTCACATGCGCTGGCGTACTCGATCAGAGTGCGCACGTAATGGTTGCCGGTCACGGAGGAGGTGTTCACTGAGCCTTCAGCATGGACCTTTCCAGTGGTTCCGTCGATGGTGATCACTCGGCCTGCCAGCTTCTCGACCAGGCCTTCGCCGGCGCCGACGACGCAGGGCAGGCCGATCTCGCGGCACACCAGCGCCGCATGCGACGTCGCGCCGCCCACTTCGGTGAGGACGCCCACGGACTGGAACATCGCGGGCACGTCGTCGGGAGCGGTGAACTTCCGGACGAGGATGACCTCCTTGCCTTGCTCGGTCAACGTCGTGGCTTCGTCCAAGTCCCGTGCAACGTGCCCACTCGCAACGCCCGGGCTGGCCCCGAGGCCCGTCGCCCACACTCCGTCGGTGTCATGTTCCTCATCAACCTGAACCGATTTGAGCAGCGACTCGACGTGTTCCGCGCTCACCCGAGAGATCGCCTCTGCCCGGGTGATGATTCCGGCTTCGGCCAGGTCCACCGCGATTCGAACCGCGGCCGCCGGCGAACGCTTACCTTGCCGACACTGCAGCATGTAGAGCCGTCCACTCTCCACGGTGAATTCGATGTCCACCAGGTCGCGGAGCTCCTTCTCGAGGATCGTGGCGATCCGGTTGAGCTCGGCGTACAGCTCGGGTTTCTGCTCGGCCAGCACACCGATCTGGGTGGGGGTCTGCTCACCGGAGACCACGTCCTCACCCTGGGCGTTGGCTAGCCATTCGCCGTAGAGCGCCGGCTCGCCGGAACTCGGGTCTCGGCTAAATAGAACGCCGGTGCCAGACTCATCGTCCCTGTTCCCGAATACCATGGCTTGAACCGTGACAGCTGTCCCGGTGCCCTCGCCTAGATTGTGGCGCTCCCGGTAACTGCGAACTCGCTCGTTGGTCCAGGAGTCGAAGACCGCACCGATGGCAGCCCGCAGCTGCTCCCATGGGTCCGACGGAGGGCTCTGAGGAGCGGACTCCGAGACCTCGGCGAGAACGATGTCTTTGTAGCACTTCTGGAACCGACTCCAGGTGTCGTCGGCCCACGCGGAGTCGCCGCTCTCGGCAGCGAGGGCCTCGACGAGGTCAGGGGTCAGGCCGAGGTTGAGGACGGTGTCCATCATGCCGGGCATGCTCTGGGCCGCGCCGGAGCGGACTGAGACCAGTAGGGGAGAGGGGCCAGACCCGAAGGTGCGGCCTGTGTCCGCCTCGAGCTGCCTTACCGCCTCCACGACCTCATTCCAGACC
>NZ_AOSR01000095.1:0-4219 GCF_000349585.1 Dietzia sp. UCD-THP | reverse complement strand
AGGTGGAAGGTCTGCGTATTAGATTCATGCGTATTCGAGTCGGCAGGCAGGGGCCGTCCCTGGCCGTTGTTCCGAGCGGGTTCTCCCGCAGGGGGAGGCCGGATCACAACGTGCGGCCGGTACGGTTTGCGTGCCGGGTTGGCGGTATCGCGTTAGGGGATCCTCAATCGGAACCAGTCCGCAGATTGCTCAGCCGACCCGCGACCCAGGGCGAGGAGCAAGGAGGGGGCCGGAGCCCCCTCCTTGCTGGTTAGCAGCCGCAGCCGCAGAGTTCTGGCGGGCACATCGGGTCTTCGCAGCAGTCGTGCATCTCAGTTCACCTCCTTCTTTGTTTCAAGCCAAGTTCCTGGGGTCGGGGGTGGGCAATTCTCGGCAGGCAAGGCTGTGAGCATGGTCGTCATCTCGGTTCGCAGAGTTTTCAGACGTTTAATTTCTGCATCGAGTTCGGTCAACCGGCGGGTGAGTAGGTCTCCTGCCGGTTCACACGGACAGGCTCCTGTGTCTCTGACGGAGAGGAGGTCACGGATGTCGTCGAGCTTGAGGCCTAGCCGCTGTGCCCCCTGGATGAAGCGCAGACGATCCACCGCTTGCGTGCTGTAGATCCGATAGCCCGACGGGGTGCGGGCTGGGGGCGGTAGTAAGTCAACTCTCTCGTAGTAGCGGATCGTGTCCGGGCTGAGGCCGACGACGTTGGCGAGCTCTCCGATCCGCATGTAGCTCGTCATTGCCTGGCTTGTCATGACCTCACGGTAGACCTTGGAGTGCACTTCAAGGTCAAGCGCCGGGATCAGGAGTCTTCCCGTCAGCCTCAGCTAGTGCTCCCTGTGGTTTGGTACCACCCAGCTCGTCGGCCGGATTTTGCTCGTCGACGGCGACTCCAGCGTTCGTCCGGACCCCATTCGGGAAACAGCGGAAACGCGTAACGTTGCCTGTTTTCGGATGCTGTGGACCCGAGTGTCTCCACGGCGGACGATTGCGCGACGCTACGGGGTATCCGTTGGGCGGGGGAGGGATCGGCCGACGTAGCGGGCCCAGGGTTCGGCTGTTTTGCTGGCGTGGCGGAAGGCGACTTGGTGGCTGTAGCCGAGGGCGTCGGCCACGAGTGAGGGCGGGCATTCGACGACGAGCTCGGCCAGGGCTCGGTTGCGTGCTTCGCGCAGGTTGATGCCCAGGCCGCGGAGTCGGTTTGCGACGGTGGTGGGGTGGAGGTGTCGTCCGGCGAGCGTGCCGGGCAGTAGCCAGGGGTTGTCACCGCCGGCGCCGGTGCGCAGGTTCGGGCGAGTGGCCAGGTGGGTGCGCAGGAGGCCGGCGAAGGGTTCGGGCACGTCGGTGGGGCGTAGGCCGAGTGCGATGGTCATCCCGTCTGCCTGGTCGGTGACGTCGGAGACTTGCAGGGTGACGATTCTGGTGATCGGACGGGCGTAGAGGAGCAGGAGTGTGCCGGCGACGCGGTAGGGCAGTGTCTCGCTGTTGCCGGTGAGGAGTTCGTGGATCCACGCGATCCGCTGGTCTTGAGTCAACGACGGGCTGCTGCGGGCGGCACGGTGCCCAACGGTGACGGTGGTGTTGAGGCGGGTGCGTGCGGCGACGACGAAGAAGGTCCGGATCAGTTGTCGGGTACTGGGTCCGGTGGCGAGCCACTCGTCGATGTCGGGCTGGGTGCAGGTTGCGGCAGTGCGCCCATAGGTGGTGTGCAGCCAGCTCAGGAACTTGATGGTCTCGGTGATCTCTTGCTTCGCCGAATGGATCGGTGCCCGGGTGGGCGTCCCGTCGGCGGCTTTGGCTCGGATGCGGCGCAGGTGATGCCAGGTCGCGAAGTGATGGACGGGCTGGCGGACCTCGTCGGGCAGGCCGTCGAGCTTCGTGGCGATCCACTGTTCGAACCGCGGCAAGTAGGGATCCCGTGTGGGTAGGAGGTCGTGGTGCTGTAGCAGTGCACGAACGTGTTCGGCCGGTTTGCCGCCGACGGCGTCGAATCCGTCGTGGGTGCAGGGGATTGAGCCGTCGCCGAGTCCGGTGAGCAGGGTTTTCACTTTGGGTGAGCGTTTCCAGGTGATGATCGATTCGGGTCGGTCGGCGGCGCACAGGGCGTCGACGAGACCGGCCAGTGTGGGATCGCTGGGGGCACTGCCGAGCAGGGCGTGAAGGTCCTCGCGCAGGACGCAGCGGACACAGAGGTTGCCGCGGTGATGGCCTGCTTCGGCGCCGCAGCGCTGGCAGTGGAAGTCGACGTCGATGCCGGCGCAGGTGCCGCAGACCGGTTCGCCGTCGGCGCCTGGAGGGCCGGGCAGGAGCCGGTCCTGTCGGCAGTTCGGGCAGGTGCCGTGGGTGTGGATCGCGGTGTTGTAGCAGGTGAAGCACAGTCGCCCCTCTGGCCAACGCGCTGCCAGGCGGGGGATGTTGCGGCCACACCGGGCACAGGGGTCATCTCGGGTACTGGTGGCGCGTGGTCGGCCGCGGCGGGTGGAACGAGGCGACAGGCCGTCAGGGGTCGGGTTCATTGGTCGTCCTCCTCGCGGGCGGGGCTATTCGTCGAGGATGTTGGCGCGGCGTGGGCGGACGGACCGGTCGAGGTCGACGACATTCGCTGCCGGGGTGGTGCCGGTTTTGCGGGCGCGTGCATCAGCAGCGGTGACGGTGAGCAGGTCGTCGGGTCCGCAGTCGAAGATGTCGCACAGGGCGGCTACGACCTGCAGGGAGATGCGTTCGGGGCGCTGGGTAACCAGTCGGTAGACCTGCGGCCGGGACAGGGTGATGTCGCGTTCGGCCAGGTGCGGGATCAGTTCGGTGGTGTTGTGCATGCCGCGTGCGGCCATGAGCTCGGCCAGACGCCAGCGGTAGTCGACGGTGCGCTTCATGATGGTCCGCTCCGATCGTCGGGTGACAGTGCTTGATTCATCGTGCGGTCGAGCGCGGCGCGGAGGGTGGAGCGCCGGAACTCATCGGAGGTGAACTGGTAGATCCCGGTGGTCGAGGCGTACTCGTGGCCCATCTGGTCCTGGACGAACCGGGGATCCCATCCCGCTTCCAGCAGGTGAGTGGCGTACGAGCGACGGAAGGAATGGATATCGAGACCATCGGAGAATCCGAGTTCGTCGCAGTACCGGCGTAGCCGACGCAGCAAGGTCGATTCCACGACGAGTCCGCCACGTTCACTACAGAACAGCTCGAGGCCGTCGGGGGCGCCGCGGCCATTGGCCAGCCAGTCTTCGAGGATGCTTGGAGTCCAGCGCCATACGGTCAACACGCTGCGGGGCCGAAAGGGAGAGGCGCGTCGGGATTTTCCGTAGCGGACCTTGCAGAGGCCGAAGGCCCCGAATTCGCGGGCGTGGGGATTGCGGGCGAAGTCGACGGTTTGCAGGTGGCGCAACTCGTTGAATCGCAGACCGTAGCCGTAGGCGATCTTCATCATGACCGCGTCCCGGTAGGCGGGCTGCCAGCCTTTCCGCCCGGAGGCGCCAGCGCGTGCGACTTCGTTGTCGGCGTGCTCAAACAGTGCATCGAGTTCCTCGCGAGTGTAGGGCCGCTTTGTGGCCCGCCCGTCGTAGGCCTGCACGTGTGGTGCGGTGTTCCAGTCGAAGAACACCTGCGCCGGATGGGTGCCGAAGTGCTGCTCGCACACCCGATCCCAGCCGTAATCCGGATTGGCGATGTAGCTGGTGAACGCCCGCAGTGCGCAGTGGTAGCCGCGAAGAGTGGAGTGGGCGACGTGTTTGACCGTACGGAGATCGGCGGAGAATTCCTCGACCATCGCCGGGGTCCAGTGCCACGGCTCCGCATTGACGTGGTCGACGAACCGCTGCACCAGGCGCAGTCGCTGTTCGATCGTGTTGAACTGCAGATTTCGGGATAGCTGCTGGTTGCGCCAGCCCTCCAGCATCAGCCGGAGCACCTGCTCGGCGGGCCGAAGCACCGGCAGCGACGGCGCCATATGGACCCGTCCGGAGCCATCCAGTCGCATCGCTAAACCCCAAACCACGACGTCTCATCTGATGAATCAATGATACAACCGATGAGCCTTCACGGGAACCCCTGCAGGTCAACGACGTGCCAAAGATCGTCTTTCGGCCTCATTGAGGCCCAGTGCCCGGGCCGGAAAGCAGTGGTGGCAGCGCCCGAGAGTGGGTGACTTCGCAGTTCGGGGCAGGGATCGGTGCCGGACGCGAAGGAGGAGCTGGAAATGCGAGGGGCGATTCATCTGATGCAATACGCAGATTTT
>NZ_KB714667.1:6786-11533 GCF_000349585.1 Dietzia sp. UCD-THP | reverse complement strand
CACCTTCTTCGCCGACCTGGTTGCCCGCGGCCTGGGCGGGGTGCGGCTGGTGACCTCCGATGCCCACGCCGGGCTGGTCGGGGCGATTGCGGCGAACCTGCCGGGAGCCGCGTGGCAACGCTGCCGCACCCACTACTCGGCGAACCTCATGGCGGTGTGCCCCAAGTCCATGTGGCCGGCCGTGAAGGCGATGCTGCACAGCGTGTACGACCAGCCCAACGACACCGCGGTGCACGAGCAGTTCGACCGGCTCCTCGAGTACACCGAAGGCAGACTGCCCGACGTGGCTGAGCACCTCGGCGACGCCCGCGAGGACCTGCTCGCCTTCACCGTGTTCCCCGACGACGTGTGGCGACAGATCTGGTCCAACAACCCCACCGAACGGCTCAACCGAGAGATCCGCCGCCGCACCGACGTCGTGGGCATCTTCCCCAACCGAGATGCCATCGTCCGCCTCATCGGCGCCGTCCTTGCCGAGCAGACCGACGAATGGGCCGAAGGCCGCCGCTACCTCGGCCTCGAAGTCCTGAGCCGCTGCCGACTCACCCTGACCACCGACAACGACACCAGCTCGCAGACGGAGGTGACCACTGATGCACTGATGCAACTACCCGCCTGATCACCAACGAAGGATCACAATTCAGTTACACCACTTCTAGGGGCTTGACCTCCGCTCCGCTTCGTTGGCGCGCCGTCGGGGGACCGCAGTCTTCGTAGCCGCCGCTGCGCTGGTTCCTCCGATGCTGCTGGCGGTTGCTGGAGTACTGCTAGTTCTGGCGCTCATCTTTGACCGCGCTTCGCTGGCAGCTCTCGCGCTGTAGTCGGCCTGCCCGCTTCGGGAGAGGTGCAGCTCGTGCGTGTCCACCTGGGGTACGCCCGCTGTGGACTACGAAATGGTGGCGAGAGCGCGTCAAACTAGGGTCCTTTCTTGTTTTTATTGATCGCTGTCCATCACGCTCATAGGACCTACATGGACACGGGGGCAGGAGGCGCAGCATGGGAGAGACGGTCGGTTATGCGCGGGTGTCGGCGGCAGAGCAGAGTCCAGCGAGGCAACTCGATGCACTCGCGGGCGCCGACGAGTTGTTCATCGACAGGGCATCCGGTGCGAGCACTGATCGGCCGGAGCTGGAGAAGCTGATTCAGTACGTCAGACGCGGTGACGTGGTGCGCGTGAAGTCGCCAGACCGGCTCGCACGCTCGACTACCGATCTCCTGATGCTTGTTCGACAGCTCCGGGACAAGGGTGTCGGTGTCGAGTTCGTAGACAACCCCGAGCTGAGCACGGATACCCCGCAAGGGGAGTTCATGCTGACGATCCTCGGTGCCGTGGCGCAGCTCGAACGAGCAACCATCCGCGAACGCCAGTTGGAAGGAATCGCCCTCGCCAAGAAGAGGGGCGTTTACAAGGGCCGCAAGCCGGCTTTCACCGATGCGCGAGCGGCGGAGCTGCTGGAACGGTTAGCCGACGGCGAGCGTGTTTCGGCCCTCGCCCGTGAGTACGGGGTGAGCCGCCAGACCATCTACAACGTCCGTGACCGGGCCGTAGACGAGGCGTAATTTGCCGCTACCTCGATCACTACTAATCTACTAGCCAACAGTGTGCCAGCCTGCTAGTGTAATAGTGAATCGACACTGACAGGGAGGGCGGCCATGCCGACGATCACGATTGCCAACGCGAAGGGAGGCGTCGGCAAGACCACGACCGCGATCTACCTCGCCGCGGCAGCCGTCGCAGACGGCTACACGGCCGAAGTGCTCGACCTGGACCCACAGGCGTCTGCGCTCGATTGGGCGGCAGGCGCCGCCGAGGCGGGCGCGCCGTTCCCGTTCAAGGTGTACGCGGCCGAAGGCCACGAGCTCGCGCACCGCGAGCCGCGCGCCGACTTCACGATCATCGACACGCCGCCGATCATTCCCAACGTGATTGACGCGGCCGTGGATGCGGCTGACTACGTGATCCTGGTGACGACACCCGAGCCTGCCTCCACGCGGCAGGCGTGGAAATTGGCGCCTCATCTCAGACACCGCGAGTACGCGGTGCTGTTTGTGAACGGCGAAGCTGGCAGGCGGCTCCTGGAGGAGACGCGAGCGGCGTTCGCAGAGTTCCCCTTGTTCCCCGGCTACATTCCGCGCCGGGAGGCGATCAAGCGCTCGAACGGTCTGGGGATCATCGAGAAGCCCGGACTGTTCGGATACACCGACGTGTGGCGCCACCTGGTGCCCACCCAGACTGAGAGGACGACACCATGAGCGACGCACCGAACCTGACCGGACGCAAGCCGAGCCCGATTGGCCAGACTGCGAAGAAGGCTCGCACGTCGAGCGCTAGCGAGGCGTTCGCGCCTAGTGCTCCGGCAGCGGCCGCGCCGAAGCGGGACAAGGGCGTGATGGTCTATCTGACCGACGCCGAGCGAAAGGCGTTCAAGAGATGGGCGTTCGACAACGATCTGTCGATGTCCGACGTGCTCGCAAAGCACGTGGCCGAGCTCCTGGCCACTGAGGCGGCCGAGTGACGACGAGTGGCGGTCAGCGACCGCGTTCTACCCGGGCGCAGATAGTCACGTCCGTCTGTGCGGCGCTGTGTGCTGTGGGTGTAACCGCCGGAGCACTCTTCATGGTTGTGGGCGTACAGATCGCGGGGGCCGTATTTGGTGGACTCGGATCGGTCGGGGATGAGGCGGTCAAGGCGGTCTCGGTACCGACTGTCGAAACGGTCTGCCTCAACTACGCGGCAACGGTTCTCGACCTCAATGCCGCAGGGTTGGATCATGACGCAATCGTGCGCGTGATGGAGAACGCACTTTCGGCGGACGACCTTAGTCCCGATGCCGTTGCGGAGATTCGCGAGCTGTCACTCATGAGTGCAGACTTCTGTGGTCCCGTGCGTGACGTTCTCACCGCCGCTGGACGCTGATAAGAGCCGGATACAACTGTGCCCCCGCCCATGATGGGCGGGGGCACAGTTCGTGTGTGGACTTGCTCAAGCAAGCGCCGCGAGAGCGTTGCCCAGATCGGTGCTCACCTGCTGCGCCGCGCGGTTCACGTCGTGGCTGACCTGGTTAGCCGCGGCCTGCACGTCATAGCTGACCTGATCGGCCGCAACCTGTACGTCGGCACCGAGCTGGCCGGCAATCACCGCGAGGTCCGGGCCAGGCGCCGGGACGGGCACCGGCACGACCGGCGGAGCCGCCGGCGCTGGAGCGGGTGCAGCGGCCGGCGACGTGCCGACATTGGCGCCCTGGCCGAGCACGGTTCCCGACGTGTCCCGAGTGCCGGTCGAAGGCTCAACCGGCGTGCTGCCCGGCTGTCCGGACGGCTTGTTTCCGACAAGCGGCTGGTACCCGTTGGCGACGCGGGCTTCGTTCTCCAGATCCCACACAATATCGGCGGCGAGCCCCTGCAACGTCTCGGTTCCGCCGGGCACAGTCTGCGCACCGAGACCAGCGCCGCCAGCGGCGCCACCAACAGCGCCGGTGACGATTCCAGCGCCCGCGCCAACGCCGGCGCCAACCACTCCACCCACAGCGGCGCCAGCGGCAGGCCCAGCCGCGGCGGCGATAGCGTGGCATGGAATACCGATTCCGGGTGCCACAATGGTGACGACTCCGCACGAAATCTGCGCCGGAATCTGCGCAGCGGTGCCGACAGCGCCGCCCACGAGCGCGCCGGTGACACCCGTACCGGCCGCGCCGACCAAGCCGCCGCCAGCCGCGCCGAGGGACCCGCCAGCGAACGCGCCGACCCCGGCAGCTCCTAGCACCTGATCGAGATGACGCCGCTCCTCGCCAGCGCGGGCGGCAACGTTGGAGTCGAAGGTGTTGAGAACATCGACCGCGCGGACGTTCTGAGACACGCTCGGATCGAGCAAGAGCAGACCGCCGGACTCCTGCACAACCTGGCGATCAACGACCACGGTCTCAGTGACCGTCTGAGTGATGACGCGGGGCGGTGCAGCAATGATCAACGGTTGCGCAGCTTGCTGAATTGCAGGCGCCGCTTGCTGCACCGCAACCGGCACACTCGGCGCCTTGCGAACAGTCGGAACCTGAGGCGAGGGCGCCGCGCGGTTGGGCACCTGAGGAGAGGGCGTCGGTTGCGCCAATGCGGCGGCGGTCGAACCGAGAGTGAGCGCGATTGCGACCGCACTCGCGGCCGCCACCGGGCGGCGGAAAGGCTGAGTCATGAAAGCTCCAATGTTGGACGAGAGAACACGCTCAGATTACGTCAGAACTTGTGTCGTCGCTAGGCCGAAGTTGTGCCCGTCGCGATGTGCTCGAAGTGCGCGGAGACTTACGCTTGCGAGGCAGCCGCCTAGCGAGCGTGCCTTCAGTGATTCCAAGCGCCTCCGCGATCACTGATCGGTTCACGTCGAGCCCAGCCAAAGTGTCGAGCGCTGATTCCAGATCGGCGCGGGCTTCACGCAACTCCTGGTCGAGCTTGCCGATCAACTGAAACGACCGGACAGCGCGCCCGATCTCTTCGCCAGCGCGAGCCTCGCGCGCCTCGAACTCCTGCCGCGCCTTCGCGAGAGCGCGTGTAGTTATGTCGTCAACTGACGGTGTCTCTGCTACGTTCTCATGTTCCATGAGCGGGACGTTAGCACGGGCGCGACCCCGCGCCGCGAAACGCGGACAAGCGATGAGAACAGACGGAACGAAGCGCGCAAAAACTGTGTGATCTAGATGTAATCTAGTTGTAAGACAGATTACCGCTAGATTACAGGGCTGACTGCTCCCCACCTGGC
>NZ_KB714667.1:3241-6586 GCF_000349585.1 Dietzia sp. UCD-THP | reverse complement strand
GCCAGGTGGGGAGCAGTCAGCATGAGTGAGGAGAGGTAGGAGGTTGGTTAGGGGGGAAAAGACAGGGATGTAGGTGGGTGGTTGCGGTGTAAAGGGATAGCTGGTCTGGATCAGTGGTTGCCGTTAAAGCGCGACAGATGTGTTGCTGGTGTTGCGCTTGTCGGCGCAGGTACTTGTGCAGGAACCACGACGGTCAAACCGAGTCGACAGAGCAGTGTCGGAGCCGGACGACGTAACAGTGGCCCTGGAGTCGAAGAACGAGAGCTGGCGCGGGCGCTAAGGCGGCGCCCCCTTGCCTTGTAATGTGTGTCGCGATGGTCCTGCACGGACCGCTACGACGGGAGAGGTTGATCTGATGCGAACACCGCTATCGGATGCTGAGGTGAAGGTGCTCGCAGTCGAGCTGGTCAGGTCACTTCGCGTCGTCCGAATGAGCACTCTCATCCGGTACCTAGAACACTTGCTCGGTGAGAAGAAGCGCGGCGCCTGGAGCACCTATGTAAGCCGCCTTGTGCAGCAAACCGAGCTGGAGTTTGTGCAGCGCGGCGGTTACCGCTCAGAGAGCATCCTCGGTGTGGACGTGACCCGTCAGTTCGCGGTGGTCGAGGTCCAGGCCGCGCACGAGCTGCGCGTCGCTGATGTGGCCGTTGAGTTCATCCGTGCAGGGTTCGAGTGGACGCCACCGCTAGCGCGCGGAGCCCATGACGAGAAGGTGTCAGACGGTACTGCTTGGATGGGTCACGTGCGCGTCGAGGTCGAGGTTGAACTGTCCGCGAAAACCGCTAAGCGGTGGCGGCGTGTTGCCGCTCGCTACCGCGACATTCAGGCCCGCGAACCGGTGGGAGTCCTGTACGTCTTTGCGAGCGACGGATTACGCCGGTCTTTCCGAACCGTTCTAGCCGAGCGATCCACGCCCGGATGGTGGCATCTCGGGGTGTCCGACATGGCGAGCACAGAGGCTCGCCAGACCGCTGACGCCGCCCTCGCGGCTCTCGTCCACGAAGCCGTCCAGGCTGACGAGATACAGACAACGAACATCGGGCAGGCCGCATTACTCGAACCGGCCGTGGACGCGATAGAGAAACCGCCGCAGGCGCCGCTATCTCGCGCGGAGATGAAGCGCCAGGAGCTACTAGCCGCACGGGCGGCGAAAGGGAACACGCCATGACCACAAACCCGTCAATGACGCTCCTCGTGACCGTGGCCGTTTGGCTGCCCCTCGTCGTCGCGTTCCTCGCGTTCGTCATGCTGACTCGCCTGCTGACCAAACAGACGATCATGCACCGCGGCGAGCTGTACTGGCAGTCGGTGACGCGCACCATTGCGGTCGTCGTAGCCGTCGCCGGCGCGGCCGGCATTGCCGGTCTGGCGTACGTCGTTTGGCGCGTGCAACAGGTGTGGGAGCTGCGCCCTTCGATGAGCGGGAATTGGACCGCGTACGCGACGGACTATGCCAGCTACACCGGCCTCAGTGCGCTCATTGCTGTCCTGTCGGTTCTCGGCTTCGCGCCGGGGCTCTGGCTTATCGGCCGCGCCGCCTTCCTCTGGAAGGTCCGCTACCGCCGGTCCTCCGTGCCCGATGTGGTCACACTGGAGCAAACGGAGATTGCGATACAGCGCCGAGCGGCCGTCGACACGGCCGCGAAGCACGGTATCGACCTCAACTCGAAGACGAACATCATCGGTCCATTGGCAGGCCGCGAGACGACGACCGCGCCCCTCGTCGTGCCGACGAAGACCGGGACCACGCACGCTTTCGCCGTTGTCGTGGACAAAATGCTGACCGCCACTCGGCAACAGAACACCGACTGGCAGGTTGCCGACACGATGGTGGCGCCCAGCAAGCCGGGTGCTGGCCGCGCGCTTCTTCTAGCCGAATCCGGTGCTGGCAAGACCGAGCTATTGACTTCGCTCATGCTGTGCCACCGCGCCAACGGTCACGGCGTCCTGTTCATCGACGGCAAGGGTGACCGCCGGGACGCGTCGAACCTCGCAGAACGGTACGGCGCGACCGTTCACTATGGCGGGTACGACTTCTTTGCAGGCACCGTCTCGGACGTGATCGAACGGCTGATGAAACTCATCCCGGTCACCGAGAGCACGACCTACTACGCCGACGAAGCCCGAGACGTAATCACTCGTGTCCTTGCGCACTGGGAGCAGACCGACGGGTGCGCCGACGTAGCTGAGTTCGGCGCCCTGTGGGAGATAGCGGTGGCCGACGAGCTTGACCGCATTGCAGAGGACGAGACCACCCGCCCATATCTCACCGGGAAGGTACAGGGCGGCCAACGCCACGAACGCGCCTGGCTCTCCCTGCAAAAGGGTCTCGGACAGGTCGAGCAGTTCCACCAGGCCGACGGCTGGACGGTGCCCGAGCTGCTGGCGACCGAAGGGTTCCACGTCGTGCCGATTGTGGACGGCGACGAATCCGAAGTGCTGCTGGCCAACCTCATGATTCACGACATGCGCCGCTACCTCGCTCAAAAGAAACGCGAACAGGGCACGATTCCCGGCGTGCTCGTCATTGACGAGTTCGCGCAGATCGTCCGCGAGAACCTGTCCGAAATGCCGGCCCCGAAAATGGCCGCGACCATGTTCGAGACAACGCGCTCACTGAACATGGGCCTTTACCTGTCGGCCCAGTCGCTCGCTGGCATCGCAGAGGACGAGAACATGCAGCGTCGAATCTTGCAGGCCGGCGCCGCCCTGATCGTCGGCCGAGGCAAAGACTCCGAAGTCGAAGCAAACGCGTTCGGCACCGTCTTCCACGGCGAATCTACCGGCGATGCCTCCGGTTTCGAGGCGAAGTCAACTCGAGCCCAGCACACCTACCGCGTCAGTCCCAACGCGATCCGAGAGCTGCCGAACGGCGTCTTTTTCTTCGGCCAAGGCGGCAGTGTCCGACAGATGATCGTGCTCCCAGCACGACGGTAAGACCATCAAGAGCATTATTTTCCTCGGTGGGTGGGGCGAATCGCCCGTAACTCCCGTACGAATCTCGTCCGAAGCCCCTCGCCGGCCCCGATGCCGGCGGGGGGTTCCTGCTCGGTGGGGTCGTTGCGGTGGGTGCCCCGTTTCCTGCCCCTGCCAAGTCTCTGCGCTCCGCTCGGTGAGTCAACGTCGGCGCCCTGGCGGGCGCCCGACCGCCGGCCAAACTTTCCGCACGCGCTCGCTGCGCTCGCTTATTTCGCGCGGAAACTTTGGCAGGCGGCCGGGTCCCCTCGGTTGACTCCCCTCCCTGCGCGCAGATTTGGCCGGTGTCAGGGAAACGGGGGAAGTGCGGTCGGGGGTCGCGTGGCAGGGCCGCGGCGGCGTATCCGTGCAGGTCACAGCCAAATAACG
>NZ_KB714667.1:0-3121 GCF_000349585.1 Dietzia sp. UCD-THP | reverse complement strand
TAGGGTGCTAGTATGGTGGTACACCAACAAGGGAAAGGGAGCCGAGATGACCACCAAGCGCAAGACCGCCATGACCCCCAAGCAGCGCGAGGCCGCGCGCGCCGCGCGGGAGGCCAAGGTCGAAGCCATGCAGGCCGACCTCGCTGCCGGAGTCGCCGCGCTGGCCGATTCCGACCAGTGGCGCCGCTGGCTCGACTTCCTCGGCTCGTTCCACACCTACAGCGTGAACAACGCCCTACTCATCCAGATTCAGTGCCCGCACGCCTCGCAGGTC
This sequence comes from Dietzia sp. UCD-THP, assembly GCF_000349585.1. Lineage (NCBI taxonomy): Bacteria > Bacillati > Actinomycetota > Actinomycetes > Mycobacteriales > Dietziaceae > Dietzia > Dietzia sp. UCD-THP. The sequence goes on along the minus strand of NZ_KB714667.1, from coordinate 2,847 downwards.
GCAGGCTTCCGCGCGTGGCAGGGCAAAGGGCGCCAGGTCCGCAAGGGTGAGACCGGAATCAGGATTTTCGGCAAGCCGTTCCGCAAGGTCACCAAAGAGGACGAGCAGACCGGCGAGAAGGTCAGCAAGTGGGTCAAGTGCCCGCCCCCCGTCGCGACCGTGTTCGACATTTCGCAGACCGACCCCATCGACGGCGTAGAGCAACCGACCGCCCCCGTCTCCCAGCTCCAGGGCGACGACCCCACCGAGCTGTTCGAGCGCATCAGCGCCCACATGACCGCCCAGGGATGGACCATCGAGCGCGAGCAGATCCCCGGCGACACCAACGGATACTGCGTGGTGGACGGCACCCGCCGCATCGTCGTTGACGCCGACCTCAGCGACGCCCACGCCGCAAAGACGATGATCCACGAGGCCGCCCACGCGCTCCTCCACACTGACGACGAAGGCAAGGCCACCAAGGACCAGGACAGCGCCACACGAGAGGTCGAAGCCGAGAGCGTCGCCTACGTCGTCGCAGGAGCGCACGGACTCGACACCGCCGACTACTCGTTCGGGTACGTCGCAGGATGGGCCGGAGGCGACACAGCAGCGATCAAGGCAACCGCCGCCCGAGTCCAGGAGGCCGCCCACACGTTGCTTGAGGCGATCAACGCCGAGTCGGAGGCAGCCGAACCGGTCGCAGCCTAACCCCTCCCCCGCCCATCGCCGCGAGGCAGACGGACACCGGCCCCGACCGTGCATCCGCGCAGGTCACAGCCAAATAACGATCCTCCCCAGACCCCCAAAACCCTAGCGTACTAGTACGCTAGGGTGCTAGTATGGTGGTATACCAACAAGGGAAAGGGACACCATGACCAGCACCGGATTCCTGATCCGTACCGACGGCACCGCCGAGACTGTCGAGGTCGCCAGCGATTCGCGCGGCCACCTGGCGCACATGCGAACCCTCGTCGGGGCCGACTACCTCGACGTGATTGGCACCAGAAGCGCCTACGGGCAGATGGACGCTTGGGTAGACGACGAGGGCGCGTTCACTGCGATTCCGAACGTCGCCGCCACTGTGCTCCTGTCCGAGCTGGCCGGGCGGCAGATGCAGCCACTCTTTGGGCACGTGCTGATCCTGTCCCGCGCCGGGGCCGACACCATCAGTCTCAGTGCCGACCAGATCGAATACGTCCAGGCGCTCTACGGCCTCGCGCAGGAGCTTCCCGGCCTTCACGAGAGCATCGCCCGCGCGCACCACGAGGCCGCCGCGGCAGGCCGACGGTAGCCGCGCCGCCCCGCCCATCGCCGCGAGGCAGACGGGCGCGGCGGAGGGGCGACAGGTTCGCGACACCCCTAGCGTGCTAGCACTTAGTATGCTAGTATCCTAGTACCCACCAGGAAGGACCCACACCGTGACCGCAAAGACCGGCGACCTGCTCGACGCCTTCACTCTCGACACCGACACCGGCCCCATTGCCGCCGAGATTCGCCTCATGCACGCCGAGGACGGAACCGAAATGCTGTGGCACTACGAGAACGGCCGGCTCGCCTTCGCCCACCCGGCCTGCCGCTGCGGTGACTGCGGCGAGATCATCACCGCCGCGAGCGCCGGCCCTCGGTGCATCGCCTGCGCCACGGCCGCCGGAATCGCCCTAGACCTCGACTGACCGCCTACCTCCCGGCCTGTCGCCGGGCGGTGGACGGGCACCCGAAAGGACCGACCATGACCGCTGTCACCGTCTACACCGCTCCAGGGTGTGTGCAGTGCAACGCCACCACGCGCGCGCTCACCGAAGCGGGCATCGAGTTCCGCGAGGTCAACCTCGCCGTCGACCTCGCCGCACGCGACTACGTCCTAAACGACCTCGGCTACAGCCAGGCTCCCATCATCGAGGTTGACGGAGACGACCACTGGTTCGGCTTCCGGCCCGACAGAATCAAAGCCCTCGCACGCTGACGCCCGCTACCCGCCACGGAGGACCCCAAATGTACGAGCCCGAACTCATTGACACGATCCGACCCGATCACCCCGCGGGGTCCGCACTGCGCATACTCGCCCACTGGGGCGGGCTGGAGTTTGTGCAGCTCACCAGCATGACCGGCCCTGACGAGGACTGGACCATCCAGCTCGACCGGGACCAAACCGCGGCACTGGCCGACTCTCTCCGGTTCGCCCTCGCCCGGCTCGACCGCCGTCGCGCCGAGACCGACACCTGCACCCAGGGTGAGGCGGAACTCGCCGTGGGCGAAGCGCTCCGAGCCAGTACAGGCGACCCGCTCGACTGGGAAACCATCTCCGATGCCGTGGACGTCCATCTGGGCCGACTCGAACGCGAACACGGCCACCCGATCAACCGCGACGCCATTCCTCGCCTAACCGTGCAGGCCGTGCGCGACACCATCGTCCTCGACGCCCAGGCGCACCGCGCCTGACCGCCGGGGCCAATCCACCAGTAGGGGAGGGGCAGCACATGCACACCAGCACCGAGGACGACCAGCAAGCCACCGCCGACCCGGTAGACGTAGACGACCTGGCCGCCAGCGACGACGGCCCCACCGTGCCCGAGCTGGACCCCGAGGCAGCCCTTCTGTGCGCCCTGCTGCACACCGCCGACACCGCCGAGGCCCGACACATCACTGCGCAGCTCATCGAGGACGACTTCCTCAACCCTCGCTACGGCCAGTTGTTCGCCGTACTCGCCGAATTGGTCGCCGCAGAGGAGCCGCACCATGCGCCCCGCGTGCTCGCCGCCCTCAGCAACGGTGGCCGCCTCGCTGGTCACCACGGCCAGCTCCTGGCCGACGCTCTCCAAACCGTGACCCTCCTCGGCACGCCCGCCGTCGGCCTGCGCACCCTCG
>NZ_AOSR01000091.1:0-4476 GCF_000349585.1 Dietzia sp. UCD-THP | reverse complement strand
CCGCGGCGAGGCAAGCCCAGGTGAGTATTTGGAGGTTTGGGGGCCACCGGATATTGCGTTTGGGGGCCAGCAGTATTGCCGTTGGGGGCCGGTGATCGCGTCTGTGGGGACCACCGGCCCCGTCTCGGGGATTACTTACTGACTCGCGGCGGCGTGTTCGCGCATGTTGTGGGTGCCGGTGTCGATCCAGAGGGTGTTGTGGACGATGCGGTCCATGACGGCGTCGGCGTGCACTCCGGAGCCCAGGCGCTGGTGCCAGTCTTTCTTGGGGTACTGGGTGCAGAAGACGGTCGACCCGGTGTCGTAGCGCCGCTCAAGGAGCTCGAGGAGCATTCTGCTGATCGTCTCGTCGGGGTGGTCGAGGAGCCATTCGTCGATCACCAGCAGGGAGAACGCGGCGTACTTCTTGAGGAACTTGTTCTGGCCCTGGGGTCGGTCTTTGGCCAGGGCCCAGGCTTCTTCGAGGTCGGGCATCCGGATGTAGTGCGCCCGGAAGCGGTGCTGGCAGGCCTGCTTGGCCAGGGCGCAGCCGAGGTAGGACTTGCCCGAGCCGGTGAAGCCCTGGAAGACGACGTTCTGTTGGCGCTGGATGAACGAGCAGGTGGCCAGCTGCGCGAGCATGGCCCGGTCCAGGCCGCGCTCCTCGACCAGGTCAACGCGCCGCAGATCGGCTGCTGGGTAGCGCAGGTTGGCCCGGCGGATGAGTCCGTCGATCTTGGAATGGTTGAAGCTCTCGTGGGCGTGGTCGACGACCAGCTGCAGGCGCTCGCCGAAACTCATGCCGACCACGTGGTCGTCGTGTTGCGCTTCGATCGCCTCGAGCAGTGGCTGGGCGCCCATTTCGCGGAGCTTGCGTTTGGTCTCGCTATCGATGCTGCTCATCGTGGCAGATAGGGCCAGATGGTACTTACGGTCCGGCGATTCGGTACCGCGATTCTGACGACTTGGTACTCCTCGGGGCAGCCGGGGTGGTCTGCTCAAGGTAGGCGGCGCGACTGCGCCGTCTGTTCCTATTTGAGGAGGCTGCATGGCCGACTACAAAGCCATCATGACGTTGGCGCTTGCCGGGCATAGCTACAGCGAAATCGTCGCGGCCGTCGGGTGTTCACGGCGGGAGATCGCGGCGGTGAAGAAGACGATCACCGCCTACGGCATCACTGCCGGCCAAGCGGCGTTGATGAATCCGGCCGAGATCGCCGAGATGTTCCCCGACGGGCGCAAACGCGTCTCGGAGGACTACATCAAGCCCGACTTTGATCGGGTGCTGGCGTCGATGAAGTTCAATCGGCACTTCACCATCCAGCAGGCGTGGGGAAAGTACCTCGCCGACCCCACCGGAGCCGGAAAGAAGTACGGGTACTCGCAGTACTGCGCCCTGTTCGGCGAGCACGCACGGGTCAAGGACGTCGTGGCCACACTGCATCACGAACCCGGTCGGACGATGCTGGTCGACTGGGCCGGCGACACCCTCGAGGTCCTCGACGCGGTCACAGGGGAAATCACCAAGTTGTACCTGTTCGTGGCGGTGCTGCCGTACTCCGGTGCGGTGTTCTGCCGCGGCTTCACCGATATGAAGTCCCCGTCCTGGATCGACGCCCACGTCGCGGCGTTCGACTTTTTCGGCGGGGCGCCCCAGATGGTGGTGCCCGACAACCCGACCACCGCCACCCACCGACAGGCCAAGGGCGAAGCGGCCAGGGCAGTCAACGCCCGCTACCAGCAGCTGGCCGACCACTACGGCACCGCGATCGTGCCCGCTCGCGTGCGCAAACCCCGCGACAAGGCAGCCGTAGAGTCCGCGGTGGACGTGGTCAACAAGCGCGTCATCGGTTACCTCGCCGAGGAGGTCTGGACCACCGTCGAGGCCCTGAACGCCGCCATCGACGACCGTGTCGCGGAGATCAACACCGTCATCCGTCGGGCTGACGGCACGACCCGGTGGGAGCGGTTCGAATCCGACGAGGCGCCGCTGCTGGGCGTCCTGCCCGACGACGGGTTCGCCACGGTGGAGTGGAAGCAGCTCAAAGTCGGGCGGAACTATCACATCTCCTGCGAGTCGCAGTACTACTCGGTGCCGTACACCTTCGCCGGTCAACTGCTGCGGGTCCGCCTGACCGCACAATCTGTGACGATCTTCGATGGCGACCAGGTCGTCTGCGTGCACCCCCGGCGCCATGGTCGTAAGGGCCAGTACTCCACGGTGCTCGCGCACGCCCCGAAAGAGCACCAGGGCATCGATGGTCTGTGGTCGAGGCAGTGGTTCACCGACCGCGCCCGCGGGTTCGGCCCCGCCACCGAGAAAGTGATCGCCCAGATCCTGGACCGTCACGTGATCGAGGCCCAGGGCTACCTGGACTGCCAGAACATCCTCGAGACCCTGGGCAAGCGCAGTCGGCAGCGGCTCGAGGCTGCCTGCCAAGTGCTGCTCAACCAGAACGGCGCCGGGAGCTACAGCGTGCTCAAACGCGTCATGGCCACCATCGACTCCGACGGCAAAGCGCCCCGACCCGTGGTCCCGGCGGCGGCCACACGAAAGCCCCCGCCACCGGCCGGAACCCGAGACGACGGCGCGATTCAAGTCCGCTCGGCCGATCACTACTCGCGCGGCCGCAGCGGGGAGGGCGTGTGATGTTCACCGAGATCGATCACCAGAAGTTCCGCAATCTGCGCATCACCCACGTAGCGACCCGGTTCGAGGAGCTCATCAGCGATGAGGCCAATGACGAACTCACCCCGGAGCAGATCTTCCTCACCGCCGTCGACGACGCCCTGGACCAGCGCCAGGCCCACCGGATCGACAAGCTGATCCGAGCGGCGAAGTTCCCGATCCCGCAGGCCTCGATCGCGGAGATCAACTACCAGGACGGACGCGGGATCACCCCGGTGCGGATGAAACGCTACGCCGGGCACCACTGGCGACAAGACCCCACCAACCTGCTGATCCTCTCACCGACCGGCGGTGGGAAAACCTACCTGGCCTGCGCGATCGGCATCGCCGCCTGCCAGAACGGGCACACCGTCACCTACGCCCGCATGGACGAACTCGCCCGGCGGCTGGTCATCGCCCGCGGCGACGGGATTCGCCACCAGAAAATGCTCAACGACCTCTCGGACGTGGAGCTGCTGATCATCGACGACTTCCTCACCGTGGGCATCGATCCCGAGGCCGCCAACGATTTGTTCGCCGTCCTGGCCAACCGGGAGCACAGGTTGCCGACGATGATCGCTTCACAGTCCCGGCCGGCGTACTGGCTCGAAGCCCTGCCCGACCGGGTCGCCGCTGACTCCATCGTCGACCGGCTGGCCAACAACGCCCGCGAGATCAACCTCGGCGAAGTCGACATGCGCCGCCAACGCGACGACCAAGCCCGCGCGACTACCGGCTACTGGGAGTAACCGACACGGCCACGGTTCCGGCCCGCCTCACCCACGGGCCGGTACCGGGTCGCCAGAACCGCGGTACCGGATCACCGGACCAGGCGTACCAAGTACGCCTAGTTGCCAGCTCATCGGGCACTCCTGGCGTAGTAGTCAGCGCCGCGGACGTAGCCGCCGGCCTGCTCGGGCTTCGTGCGTGGCTGTAGGGCTGCGGTCTTGTCCTGGCCGGTGGCCAGGATCGGGTGGATATGCGCGTAGCGGGGTGAGCGCACCGGCCCGGTCAGCGCCAGGGCGCAGGCGGCTTCGACGCGCTCTGCTGAGAACCGCCGCGAAAGGCGCAGCACCGCCAGGGCAGCGTCCAGGCCCTGTTCGTCGACGGGCACGGATTCGAAGATCCGGTTGACCACGATCACCGCCGCTGGCCCCACCCGCTCGGCCCACTCCCTTACCCGGGGCGCATCCCACTGTTGGTACTGGCGGCCGGCGGGCAGGTCGGCGTCGTTGGTGCGGTACTGCCCGGCGGCTCCAGTTGGGAGCAGCAGGTGGCTGGAGATCCGCTCGGTGCCGCGGTAGATCTCCAGCGTGCGGGCGGTGATCCGCACATCGACCTTGGAGCCGATGTGCGCCAGCGGGGCGGAGTAGAAGTTCCGCTCGAACACCACGTGCCCGTTGCGGCCCACCCGCCGGCCGTAGAGCCACCGGCTGATCTCGAACGCCACCGCCGGCAGCGGCGTGAGCAGCGGGCGCTCCTCGGCGGTGAACACGCTCAGTCTCGAGCCGGGGCGTTTCTGGAACGGTTCGCGGTTATAGGCGTCCATCCGCTCACCGATCGCCTCTGCCAGTTCGGGCACCGTGTGAAACGTCCGGTCCCGCAGGCCGGCGATCACCCAAGTCGCCACGTGCGCCACGGTGTTCTCGGTGCTGGCTTTGTCCTTGTTGTCCCGAATTCGGGATAACCGCGATAAGTAGGGTTACTCAACCCATTAGTCGAGGTAAGCAGAAAGCAAACTGACTGTCACCGAGGCGGGCGGTGGCGTTCACGAATGAGGCGATTCCAACGGCGGCGAGACGGCCTGAATTAACGGCTCTTCGCATCTG
>NZ_KB714666.1:7789-8022 GCF_000349585.1 Dietzia sp. UCD-THP | reverse complement strand
TGAACGGCCCGGCCTCGTCCAGGCGGCGGTGCCGGAACGCCGCGACCTGCTCATCGAGGTCTTCGGCCATGCGGGAGACCTGGGACTTGGACAGCGAGTCGATGCCGAGAGTTTTGACCAGCTTGTCCATCCGGCGGGTAGACACCCCGGCCAGATAGCAGTCGGCTACGACGGTGATCAGCGCGGACTCGGCCCGCTTGCGGCGCTCGAGAAGCCACTCGGGGAAGTAGCTG
>NZ_KB714666.1:5216-7663 GCF_000349585.1 Dietzia sp. UCD-THP | reverse complement strand
TGCCCGAGCGCAACTTCGGGATGGCGACGTCGACGGTGCCGACACGGGTGTCCAGGGGGCGGTGGCGGTAACCGTTGCGGTAGTTGGTGCGCTCTGACGAGCGGGCGTTCCACTCGGCGCCGCACACAGCGTCGGCATCGGCGGAGAGCAGTGCGTTGATCATGGTCTGCAGCAGCTCGCGCATCAGATCCGGCGACGCGTCGGATAGGGCTTGGCCAAGCAGGCCTGCAGGGTCGACAATATGGGGTGCGGTCATCGCGATGACTCCTCGAGGATTCTTTAGACGGTTGACTCGAAAGATCACGCGGTGGCCGCTCTACATCCGTCAACGACACGGATGTCGGAGACGATCTCGGCCACCGAGTTACACCACTCTATGGGGCACTACTGGAGCGGAGCGCATGCGAGAGGCTGCCGGGGGCACCCTTCGCGGTCATCGCCTCCCGAGTGAGGGGCGTGCCGTCCGGAAGGCGGCCGTCACGAAGCAGTCGAACCGCCGGGGTGTACTGCTTGACCAGTGCAGCCGCGGGAGTAGTGGACATAGGGGTCTCGCGCATAGGTAACAAGCGTAGGCCGCGTCAGAGTGACGGTGGGAGAGCAAGCGTTCGGTGGTGGGAGTAGGGCACCGAACCGTGGGGTGTGCGGCCAGAAATGCGGCGGGAGAGGCGCCCCCATCTGAGTTAGTTTCGTGTCCTACCCCAATACGGACTACATCTGTGTAAGGATGCGTCCGTGCCTACAGCGTCAACTCTTAGCGTCCATAGCGCCGACTCCTGGCGGGAGCGGTACTGGCACCGCTGGGCACTAGCAACTAACAACCTGGACGACGGCGTCCGCCGCCTCCCTCGTGATCGGGCGCTGACGCACCGCTACATCGAGACGGGGCCGGGGGCTATGACGATCTGCGTCGTGATCGACGTAGATCACTCAAACGCCGTACTGAGGGCCTTTGAGAAGCCCTCAGACCATCCCAAACCCTCCTGGGTAGCCGAGGGGCCCACCGGGCACGCACACGTGGGCTGGTGGCTTACTGAGCCGGTCACACGTACGGACGCAGCGCGTCAGGCGCCGATACGGTATCTCGCCCGAACGGCAGAGGGCTTGCGGCGCTCGCTTGACGGTGACCCTGCGTACACATCGCTGCTGACCCGCTGCCCGGTAGCTCCGGGCGCTGAGGTCATCTGGGGAACTGACCGGGCTTACAGCCTGCGCGAACTGGGAACGATCCACACCCCGCGTCAGCTGCCCCGCAAACCCGAGCGGTCGCACGGCTTCGGCCGCAACTGCACCATGTTCGACGCTGCCCGGCAGAACGTATATGGACTGCACGACCCAGAACAGCCATATGCAGAGTGGCAACGCGTGGTCATGCAGCACTGCCACGCTGCAAACTCGGAGTTTCCTGAACCATTGCCGTTCTCGGAGGTCACGGCCACCGCGCGCTCGATTTCCAAGTGGGTCAGGGCTAACTTCGTGAGCAAGGAGGAATGGCATCGTCGCCAGGGCAAGGTCGGAGGGCAACGGTCCGGTGCGAGTCGCCGGGCGGCGCGTGACGCGCGGATTCAAGAGGTGTTCGGATGAGTGCGCTCGACCCCCGGCCCCGGTTCGACAAAGAAGGTCGGCCGCTGACCGCAGCCGAGGCGGCGCGCCTGTTGGGCATGTCCGAACGGAACGTGAGACGGCTCCGAGCCGAGCCACGAAGTGTCGTGGAGCAGCGAGCAGCTGAACGCCGTGAGCGGGCCGCCGCCCTCCGCGAGGAGGGTAAGTCGTACCAGGAGATAGCCGACGAAATGGAAGTGAGCACGGGCGTCGTCGGCTACCTGCTACACGAACACCGCAGGCGATCCGGAGAACAGCAGCCCGGACGCGGCCGCAGCGCGTTCCTTTGCCCGCCACCTGGCACGCCCGGCGACTGATTCAGCTACGTGTCCTATCCCAACAGTCGCAGGTCGTCTACTCGCCACTGGCCGGAAATCTGGCGCAAACCCACAATGTAGGTGTCTTTGACCGGTGTCTCGGACCCGTCGAGCTTCCGCGTCACCGAGAACTTACGAGCCCAGGACTCCGTGGTGTCTGGCGGGTGCTGCTCATCGTCCTGCTTGACAGTGACGTGGACGCCGCCGCCGGTGCTGTCCCATGCCCGCCACGCCGGCCCGGTCATAAACGGCACTACTGCGGCGGGATCGGTGGTCAGTCGGCGCCACAGCTCCGGGGTGACGACTCCGCGTAGGAGCTGTACGGCCGCGTCCTGGTCCTCGATCTGCGCCGGGGTCGCGTGAGCGAGCCTGAGTAGGGCGGTCTCGGCCACCGCTTCTGGTGGTTGGTTCTGTAGGTGCTCGAACCCCTCGCCGTACGGCATGATGACCTCGGCCGTCGCCGGCCCCTTAGGTGATTGCCCGGCGTGGTTATCGTGCTCCGCCGGTTCGTCGTTGCCGCACGCGGCTGTC
>NZ_KB714666.1:0-5157 GCF_000349585.1 Dietzia sp. UCD-THP | reverse complement strand
CGCGGCTGTCAGCGCGAGCGCGAGGACCATCGCGGCGGCCACGCCGCGCCTGCGATTACTCTGCATTGCCCGTCTCCTGCTTCTGCTCGTCCAGTACGACGCGCATCACCTTGGCCGGCTGCTCCCACAGCTCGTACTCTCCCACGGGAACACCGAACGTCTGAGCTTCGTACTGCATGTCCTTACCGTCCTTGACACCGGAATAGATCGACACGTGGTGGAACTCCCCGGTGCCGTAGAACAACAGGTCGCCGGGCTGGGCGTCGTCCCACGCAACCTCAGTGAGCTGGCTATCGCGTCCTTGGGTGTCCGCTGTCCGGGGTAGCTCGATCTGACCGGCTGTTGCCGTGTAGACGGCGTACTGGGTCAGCCCTGAGCAGTCGTAGCCGCCCCCGGTCGGCCCCTGGGTGTTTCCGCCGCCCCACACGTAGGGCAGGCCGAATCCGGTGCGAGCTGCCGCCAGGATGCGGCGCCCCAGGTCCCCGTCCACTGGAACGTCCCCAAGGTCGCCGCCGCCAGGAGCGCAAGCGTCCGCCCCAGCGGCGAGGCTGCCTGCCGCATTGCCCGACAGGCGCTCGTAGTACTCGACGGCTTCGGTTTCACGCTGCGCGTACTTGCCGCGGTACTGGGCTGCCGGACGCTCTACGTCGGCGGCGATCTGCCCAACCGACTCGTGAGGCACTCCTGCGGCGGTGTCGTAGTACCAGTTGATCTGCTGCGCCGGGTCCATCAAACCTTCGATGCCGCCGGCCTGGTCAGCCCAGACGGAGGCGCGTTGCTGAAAGAGGTTCACACTGTCGTAGTCACCGGGTGCAACACCGTCGTTGGGGTAGTTCTTCGACTCGGGCACTGCCTCGGAGGCGAGGTTGTGCAAGTCGCTCTCGACCAGCCCGGCCGCGATTGCCGACACGATGACTATTTCGTCCTCGCCGCGCTGCTGACCAACGTCGATGATCTGCGACGCGCGGAGGTCACGAATCGTTTGTGCGTCCGCTCCGCTGGTGTCGGTGCCGTCCTCGACGGTCCCTGGCGCGGGCGCCCTCGGTTGCCCACTGTCGCCGGTGCCGGCGCCACTAAGGGCACGTTCGACCCACGGCGCAGGGTCGAGGGGTGTACCGCCCGAGAGGCGGTTCCCCTCGTGGACCTCAAAGTGCAGGTGCGGGCCGGTGGACTGACCAGCGTTGCCAACACGAGCGATGTGGTCCCCGGCGGCAACAGTGTCACCCTCAGACACCAGCACCCCGCCCGGCTCCATGTGACCATAGACGGTGCTCATCTCCGCGCCGTCTATCTCGTGCAGAAGCACGATCCAGCCACCAAAGCCCTGTACGCCGGAGTCCGCCGCGGCGATCACAACTCCGTCGGCGAACGCGTAGATGGGGGCACCGTGTGGAGGCGCGAAGTCGATCCCGTTATGGTTGGCTCCCCACCGGGGACCGAACCCTGAGGTGACCGGCGCATCCTCACTAACCGGGTAGGCCAGCCCCTCGGAGGTCGTGGGTCCGCCGCCGCCCCGGCTGCCGGACCCCGGCAGGCACGGGTCCTCGCTATCCAGCCACAGGATCAGGAACAGTGCCAGTACGACCAGAATCGCTACGATCTTCTTTCGGTGCCGGACAATGAATCCGGTAGCTGCGATCATCAATTACTTCTTGAGACGAGCGCTCGTGTCATGAATCCCGGTGTCCATTTCAGACTCGGGCAGATGCACGCGGAACGGGATACCGGGTGCGGAATCAGACTCGGAGGTCTTCAGGATGAAACACCCCAGTCCCGATAGATTCTGCGTGTCACCGGACACGAACTCTTCACCGGGTAGCGGCGTCTCCGACCACTCTTGTAGCAGCGCTTCCTCAGTCTCGGTGAAGTTGATGATGCCCCGCATTTCCTCGATTTCGTTCTGAGTGACTGGGCCGATGAACTTCGCCCGACAACGCTCGATGAACCCTGTAGCGCGACCTTGGTTCGAGTCTCCGCCAGCCACTCTCTTGAAATCCCTGACACTGTGCGTAATCAGAGTCAACACAACACCGGTAGAGCGGTTGGTTCGAGTTACCCGGTCGATATATGACACGGCGTGCTCCGGGCTGGCCTCCAAGAGCTGCCACAGCTCATCTCCGATGAGGTCAAATACAACCTTGTCGTGAATCCCGTTGTCGGAGAGCACATGGTGTCCCTCAATGGCCGCGAAGGCGTTCTGCCAGGAGATGAGCATGACTGCCGCGCGAAGCACGGCGTTGTTCGCGGGAACGGCCGAAACGTCGATGTCAATGCAGGGGGCATCGAGATTGATCGGGTCGGTGGTCTGGCCGTTAAACAGGCTTCCCATAGGGCCGTCGATGATTGCTTTCAGGCTGCGCCGAACGTCGCGGGTCTCAGCCTGATAGTCCTCGTCATTGGTGACGCTCACCGCGTCCATGAGGCCGTGGCCGCCGGCCTCGATCACGGCGAGCAGATCAGCAATGATCGGTGGTTCGTCCCGGTCCTGGGAGGCGAGCAGGTCGAGCGCCGCGGATAGGAGTGAAGACTCAAAATCGCGCACGCTGTCGCGGCGCAGAAGCTCGATGACAATGGTCAGATTGAGCAGGGTGCGCCGCTTGATTTCCTCGGACAGCACCGCGTGTGGCTCCGGCAGGTGGGCAATACGGGCGAGGGCTTCACCAAGCGATCCGGGATCGAGCAGATTGATAGTCGACCGGCCGTAACCGGCCGAAATAACCTGCCCGTCGAACTTAAGGGTTAGCGCTCGATAGTCCGGCTTGCAGTCAGACATGAAAATGACGCGCCGCCCGCGGCTGACGGCGTAGGTCGCCATGCGGCGCACCAGCGAGGACTTCCCGTAGCCGTTGAGGCCGAGAACGATTTGAGTCGGCGCCGACATAAGGTTTGCGCGGAACCAGTCGAGCGCGTCGAAGTAGAACGGCCGCCCATGAAGGTAGTGCTGACCAATCGGCCCGCCGAGCTGCGGTGATCCACCACCCACAGACCACGGCCACAAACCCTGCACCTGCTTGGTTGTGCCCTGAATCTCCGGGAGTCGAGTGTCAGACAGGCACTGCCCGCCGCCGATGATGGGCCGCCCGTGCGAATAGACCTGGGAGTCCCCGCCGAGGGTCTTGGTGTCCTCGATCGCGTTGAGCGCAACCAGGCGCCGCTTCCAGAGCGACGACCAGATAGGCACCTTCGACTCGGCGCGCTGTTCCAGAATCGCGCGGGCTTGCTCCAGCTCGTCGGGAGTCATCTGCTTAGAGGGCATTGGACAGCACTCCATCTCCGCCGCGCTCGAGAAGCACCCCGAGTCCGAGGCCGCTCGCGAACGTGGCGCTGTGGTGGTAAGTGGTCGGCCGCATGTGCAGCGACGCGGCACGGCCCATGCCGCCGATGAGAATGTCGGTGGCGTCCTGGTCCGAGTCCAACGGCACGGTGACGGTGACGATGATTCCGGTACGCACGTAGCCGTGGCCGGCCTGAATCTCTGACCGGGATTGCTCGACCGCCGCGAGCCGGACCTGATCGGCAGGGTCCTCCTGGCCGCGCTTTGTACGTCGGGCGGCGCGTACGGCGTCCCGGTGGTCGGCATCAACTCGCGCTCGCGCTTCACCACGCTCATACGGTCGGTAGGTCATGCACACTCGCTTGAGCGGAAGATCGAAATTGCCCTCTAGAACAGGGCGTAGCACTTGCTCGATAAAGCCATCGGTGGGAAAGCGGAACGCTGTGTAGTTGGTAGACACGAACTCGTCGTGGATGAATCCGCGTGGCTGCTCTTCGGCACTGGTGGGTCCGACCTCAGAGAAATCGAGGCTCGCGCGCTGATCGTCCTCGGCGCTGGCGAGGTCAAGTTGTAGCGCATCGGTGGGGCTGTAGGCCCGGCGCACGAACTCCGCGATCTGATCGTGGCCCATCAGTCGCGGGGTCAGCCCCGCGGACTCCAACCCCGGCAACAAGGTCCGAATCTGCTTGGCGACCTCGCCGGCGCAGGTGTCCCAGTCGCGGCCGCGCTGCGCGAACACCACGGCGAGCCGGTGCCGCATTGCGAGCCGCCCCTGTGGCAACTCTTGCGCGGCCTGGTTGATGATGTCGCGCGCGAGCCACGGAGCGTTCGGGTCCTCGGTGCGTTCGAGGTGAACCTGCCCGGACACGCCGGGATCAGGGTAAGTCTCGGTGACCGCCTGCGCGGCCTCACAGTCCGCGATCTGACCCATATCGCGCAGGAAGATTCCCCATGAGTTGACATAGGTGTCGATGGTCGATTGCGACACCGCCTCATCCCCCTTGGAGGACACCGAGAACACCACCGTCAATGTCTTCTGTGCCGGGTTGGCAATTGCGGCGTAAGTGCGGTCGCCGGGGACCGGCAGGTCAACAAGTTTGACGCTGGCTAGCATCCCCGGGGGCTGGAACGTGCGGAGAGTTCCTGGCCGGTAGACGTTGCGCTTCCGCGCGCGGAGGTAAGTGAACATGATCCGGTCTTTCATCTGCGTAGAAAGCGATTCCCGGTTCGGAGTCGCCCGCGTGAGAAACAGCGCGACGGCACCAGCGAGACCGACGGCTATCGCCAGTGGGAAAGCATTGAGGATTGAACCAATGGTGATGACCGCGGCGAGCAACACCAGCGCGAGCAGGGACGCCACCGGCCCGAGACCAAAGAAGAAGCCCGTTCGCTGTCGCTCTGTGAGGTTGCCGTACACGCCGGGGCTGCTCATCGTCCGTTCCTCCTAGTGCCGGTGATGTTGTGGCCTCCGGTGGGTCGAACCGGCTCCTTCCGGTACATCGACCAGTCCTCGCCTAGCCGCTGACGCTGCTGTGTGGCCTCGGTGGTCCTGGACTGACGGGCGGTGTCGGCCGCCGAGTCGGCACCGGGCACGCTGCGCTTACCCGCGCCCCCTTGGCCTGCCTGCGCCGGCTGTTCGGGCTTCTCGCCGCCCGCCTTGCGGCCGCCTGTCTGGCCTCCGCTCGTGGCCTTCTGTCCGGGGCCAGTCGCGCGCGGCTGCGCGGTTGGTGACCGTCGGGCGGCCGGCTGGTGCGCCGAGGCGCGGCGGCCACTACCGCCGCCGGGGCCGCCCGCTGAGCGGCCACCGCCGCCGCCAGCTCCACCGCCAACACCACCGCCGCCGAAACCACCGGGTCCGCCGACAAAGCCGCCTCCTCCGCCAC
>NZ_AOSR01000087.1:0-2602 GCF_000349585.1 Dietzia sp. UCD-THP | reverse complement strand
TGAGTATTCGCTCTTCTGAGGGCCAGTCATATCGGGCCTGGGAGCCAGCGGCGGCTTGACGCGTTGGACGCCGTCGGAGCCATCGTTATTCGGCTTCAGAGCCACCTTCTTAGGCTCCTCCCGCTGGGTGTAACGGGCACCTGGCGGAAGGAGCAGTTCCCAATGGTAAGGAAGATCAAGGCGAAACTCGTCTTGCAGTTACGGGCCGACGGCCTGTCCGGGCGGGCGATCGCGGCCTCGCAGCAGATCTCGCGCAACAGCGTCGCGGCAGTACTGGAGGCCGCCGATGCCGCCGAGCTCAGCTGGGACGACGTCGCAGATCTACCGGACGGCGAGGTGTACTCGTTGTTGTTCCCCGGACGGGGTGAGCACGACAGCGTGTTCGCCGAGCCCGACTGGGCCGAGGTGCATCGGGAGATGGCTCGGGTCGGCGTGACGATGAAGCTTCTGCACGGCGAGTACACCGACCTCTGCGCCAGTTCGGGCTCCCCGGCGATGGGCTACGACCGGTTTTGCAAGCAGTACCAGCAGCACGTGCAGGTCGCCGGGTTGGCCTCTCGGGTCGGGCACAAGGCTGGGCAGACCGTCGAAGTGGACTGGTCTGGCCCGACGATGCACCTGACCGATCCCGTCACTGGCGAGGCGAGGCGGGTGTATCTGTTCGTTGGGTGCCTGCCGTTCTCCCGCTACGCCTTCGTCGAACCCACCCTGGACATGAAGCAGGACACCTGGCTGCGCGCTCACGTGGCGATGTTCGAGTTCTTCGGCGGCTCGGTCCCGCGGATCGTGCCGGACAATCTCAAGACCGGCGTGATCACCCATCCCCGCGAGGGCGAGATCGTCCTCAATGACGCCTACCGGGAGATGGCGGCGCACTACTCGGCCGCGGTCCTGCCGGGCCGGGTGCGCAAACCCAAGGACAAGCCGAGCGTGGAGAACACCGTCGCGCACGTGGCCACCTGGGTCATCGCCGCCCTCCGGACGCGGCAGTTCGCGACGCTTCCGGAGCTCAAGTCGGCGATCGCCGACCAGCTCGAGGCGTACAACGCCGAGCCGTTCCAGAAGCGAGCTGGCTCGCGGGCCAGTGTGTTCACCTCCGAGGAGAAGGAGCTGCTGCGGCCGCTGCCGGCCACCGGGTACGAGATCAGCCGCTGGTTCTACGGCCGAAAGGTCGGACGCAACGGCCACGTGTCGTTCGCCCGCAACTACTACTCCGTGCCGTACCCGCACGTGGGCGCCAAGGTCGACCTGCGCATCACCGAGTCGATGCTGGAAGTGCACCGCGGACACCAGCGGCTATCGAGCCACGTGCTGCTGCCCGAGACCGTGGTCAACGAATACCGCACGAACGATGCCGATCTGCCGGACGGGCCGAAGTACCGGCAGTGGGACCAAAGCAGAGTCCGTGAATGGGCCGAACGAGTCGGCCCCTCGGCGCTGGTCGTCACCGATCGGATCTTCGAATCGGTGCCCGTCGCCGAGCAGGGCATCAACCCCGCTCTGGCCGTCTTGCGGTTGACCCGCCGCTATTCAGCGGAGCGGGTCGAGGCCGCGTGCCGGATCGCGTTGGCCGGGCCGATCCGCTCCCCGCGGTACGCCCACCTGCGCCCGATCCTGGAAACCGGGCAGGACAAACCCACCCCACCGGCCGGGGATCCGCCCGCGGAGGCCGGCGGCTACGTGCGTGGAGCCGACTACTACGCCGCAGGAGGTGCCCGATGACCCGGCTCGACCCAGAGACCCGCCGCAAGCTGCGCGAGATGGGCGCCACCGCGCTGCTGGAGGCGTTCGAGGCCCGCGATGAAACCCTCATGCTCGGCATGGGATTCGAAGACCAGGTCAAGATCGTCGTCGACGAGGCCCACTCCACGTTCACCCACGCCAAAGTCGAGGGCCTGATCCGGCGAGCCGGCCTGCGCTATCCCAACGCCGACCTCAGGCGGCTGGACATGCTCCACGAGCGCGGCCTGGACCAGGGCGTGATCGCCCAGCTCGGCGCCTGCTCGTTCATCGACCGGCACCAGAACGTCGTCTTCCAGGGCTTCACCGGCTCCGGCAAGTCCTACCTCGGGTGCGCTCTGGCCAAGCAGGCCTGCACCCACCGAATCCGGGCGCACTACATTCGGATGCCGGATCTGGCCGAGACGTGGGCGCTGGCGCAAGACAAGCCGAACGGCAAGACGACGTTCCTGAAGAAGTACGCCGCCTTCACGCTGCTCGTTCTCGACGAATGGCTCCTCGACCCGCCCGACGAGGGCATGCGCAGCATGCTGCTCGAACTCCTCGAGCGCCGCTACGGACACGCCTCGACGGTGTTCTGCACCCAGTACGCCCAGAAGGACTGGCACCAGCGCCTCGGCTCCGGAGTCCACGCCGACGCCATCATGGACCGCATCGTCCACAACACCCTCTGGATCGAAACCGGCACCTTCAACATGCGAGAACACACCGCCGTGAACTAACCCCCGGGACCGGCGCACGAGAGCCGGTGGCTCCCACCCCATCGGCCACCGGCTCTCAAAGTCAATAACGGTGGCTCCCAACCTCAATATCCAGTGGCTCCCAAACCCTCAAATACTCACCTGGCGCACGAAGTACGCCC
>NZ_AOSR01000086.1:0-10346 GCF_000349585.1 Dietzia sp. UCD-THP | reverse complement strand
GGCGCCTCACCCGCCGACCGCGTACCCAACCTGCGTGGGCAGAACATCTAGCGCTACCCATGCGCGAGAGGGCATGTCCGAGCCACTCGCTAGAGTAATTTAATGGGTGCTCGACACATCACGACATGTCGACCACCTCTGATCCCAGCCAGAAACACGAGAACGGACTCCGCTTTGCCCAAGAAGATTGTCTTCCTGCACGGAGTCGGCAACGGCGACGAGGAGCTGCACTGGCTGGCAGGGCTCAACCGTGGGTTGGCCTCAGCTGGCGCTGCCGAGCTCGATGCTTCGGCGGTGATCTCCCCCGACTATTCAGTTCTCCTTAACGCGATCGTCTCGAAGTACAAGCACCCACCCATCACCTACAAAGTTAAGGATGACCGTCTCGATCGCCGAGCATTCGTCCGCCGTCAGGCGCGGATCGAGCGCCTTTTGGAAAAATCTGGATTCGCGACCGGCTTCGGACTTCGCCGGCTTCCTGACGCCGTGGTGGCTCCGATCCAGAAGGCCGGGGTCCATTCCGCCCAGCTCAAGCAGGTGCACAACTACATGAAATCCGAGGGACTCAGAGCTGCGGTGCTCACGCAGATTCTCAAGTCCCTTCCAGACACTGGCGAGATCGTACTGATCGGGCACAGTCTCGGCAGCATCATCGCTATCGATCTACTCGACCACTTACCCGAAGGCTTGCACGTTTCCCGCTTCATCACAATTGGCAGTCCGGGTTCGGTCCAGATCATTCACGACAAGCACGAGCGCATTCTCAAGCGGTTCCCATATGCCCGAGTCGACGACTGGACCAACTTTTTCGCCCCAGCCGACTTTGTGACAGCCGGACGCGGGCTCGCCTCGGTTTTCCCGGGGGCCCAGGATTTCCGGATCAAGATCACACCGTCACCGAGCAACAAAATTGCGCATAATGCAGAGCAGTATCTCGCGCACCGCGCGGTTGGGATGCTTGTGGCGGATGCTCTCAATCCGCCGGTCGATGTCCCCGCGAGAGGGACGGAACTGGCTCTCCGGATCAATGATGTGGAAAGCGGCGCGCTTCTCACATTGTCGTACGGATTCCGGGTGGCATCAAAGATCGGGAAGAAGGACGTGGCGACGCGGTACGAGGACACCCTGAAGGTTCTCGGCGATGAGTTTGTTGATGCTGTCCGGCAACGACTACCCGAGGGCTCTGACCTCCCCGCCGAGGTCGAGGTGTTAGTCCGGGGCAAGGTCCCCCGCCCTCCGCAGCATTTTGCGCTCGATGAGGCGATCCGCCATGTGGTTCCGCTGTCGTTCTCCAATGTCATCCAGCCCTACGAAATCGAGATCGGAAGCGCTCAGGTCAACGCCATCGAGGACTTCTTCGTCGACCTCGGGTTCACCTCCGGGATCGGCCGTAAAGTCCGCGACGCGGTGACCGACGTCCAGAAAGTCCTGACGGAGAACGGCGGTTTTCCCGCAGGTCGCCTAGCGATCGCAGCCGCCGGACTCGCGCTCATCGCAGCCGGGCCGATCGGTATCGCCGCCATGGGGACCGCAGCCGGCGCCGCAGCGATCACGAGCGGCCTCGCCGCATTTGGACCGGGCGGCATGGTGGGCGGACTCGCCCTACTGAGTGGTCTCGCGTCGACCGGCGCCATGGTCACCACTGCGGCAGGGACTCTCAAGGGCGCGGGCGGTCCGGCGGTGAGCGATCCCGCGACTCTCGCGATCCAGGTCGCTTCGTCGCATGCACTCAAGCTGGCTGGCGAACAGCCGGATCCGAACCTGTGGTCAATGCTGACTACGGCAGATGCCATCATTTCAGGACATATGAATAAGCTGTGCGAATTCAGCGATCCCAAATCGCCACAACTTGTCCAACTCAATCAGACTCGCGAAGTGATCGGTCGCCTGATGACCTTCGCCAACGACAACGGGCTCGGATTCAAAGCCGTTGAATAGATCGACAACTGACTGGATCACCTAGCCAGTTTTCACACGACAGTTCAGTGGTTCTTCCAGACCAGCTATCAACTCGGCCTTCGCCTACTAGCGCAGTGGACCAACAATCTCCCTGGCCCGACGTGCAGCACCACGAAGGAGTGAGCAGCGACCGTGCAGAAGAAGCGAAGCGTCGTTCTTCATCAAACATGGGATCTGGCTTTCCCCCGGTGGAATGCGGTCCCCGACCTCGTGCCAGTCAGCGGCCGCTCCCCGGTCACCGCCTGCTCGCCGGAAACCCGCACAGAAGTGGTACTGTAAGCCGCTACCGCGTACCGGAACTTGAGCCAATACACCTTCTCGGAGCTACATCCTTTCGTTCCCTCTACGCTCGAAATCGATCTCGGAAGAAAACACGGGGTTCGACCTTTTTCGGCTATTGCAGAAAATGCCGTCACGGCCTTCAGCTCTAGAACGGAAGACCGACTGAACGTGCATCGAACACTCGCGCAAGTCAATGTTTCCGCGGCCGCGATAGGTACCGATAAGTGGCGAGCAGACGAGATCCTTCGAGAAGTGGAATCAGCGTTGTTCAGCCTGTCCCCAGAAGACTCCTATCTCGTTGTCGACGTCCACATCAGGGGCCGTGATCGCAGGATTGCGGATGCGTACTACTTCGACAACTTCGGGGACGAGGTGGAAGGGGTGCTTCCGCATGCTCTCGCTCACGCAGGCACCGTCACCCACACCTTCAAGTTGAGGAAATGGCTGAACGGTCTCTGTGCTTGCCCCGAGCTGTGGCGGGTCACGCATCCTCAGTTAAGCCAGCCCCTCGGCATACTGGAGTTCACTCTGGCGCAAGCCCTCGAGGCTTTCTATCCAGACTTACGGATCGATTGGACGCCGTTCACCGGTGGTAGCCGATCGTGAAGATCAGCAATCACCGACGGACTTACTGGCACACAGCGGCGGCTCTTCACGGGCACCGTGCACCTCGACCTGTCGCTCAGGTTCCAGTTCTCGGCACTGCCTCGCACAGCGCTGCGCGAGGCTGGTCCCCCGTTCCTGACATGTGTCCAGCTTTGGCTGCACAATCCCGTGAGCACCGCTAACCTCAGGGGTTCCTTACCTGAGGATCAAGACGAAGGACATCGCCCTGTGAGCAGCACCTCCACCATCCAGAACACTGATGCAGGTCAGATCCCCTTCGCCCCGGGAGTGACGGTGGAAGTCCGTGACGAGGAGTGGCTCGTCACCGCGGTGGAGCGCGCCGCCTCCTCACCCTCCTCCGGGGGCAGCGCCTACCTCCTCAAGGTGCGAGGCGTGAGCCCGTATGTCCGCGACACCACGGCGTCCTTCTACACGGATCTGGACGAGGTGAAGCCCCTCGACCCGAGTGAGTCCACGGTGGTGGCCGACCCCTCCCCCGGTTACCGACGTTCTCGCCTGTGGCTGGAGTCGACGCTGCGCCGCACCCCGGTTCCGCTGTACGACGAGTCGCTGGTGGTGTCGACCCAAATGCTCGCCGATCATCTCGACTACCAGCTCAGTGCTGTGCGCAAGGCGCTGTCCAACAAGATGCTGCGCCCCCGTCTGCTCATCGCGGACGCGGTGGGCCTGGGCAAGACGCTGGAGATCGGGATGATCTTGTCCGAGCTCATCCGCCGCGGTCGAGGCGAGCGCATCCTGGTGGTCACTCCCCGCCACGTGCTGGAGCAGATGCAGCAGGAGCTGTGGACCCGCTTCGCGATACCCCTGGTGCGTCTGGACTCGGTCGGCATCCAGAAGGTGCGCCGCACGCTGCCGGCCACGAGGAACCCGTTCACGTTCTTCCCCCGCGTGATCGTCTCGATCGACACCCTCAAGTCGGCCAAGTACCGGGCCCAGCTCGAGCGTGTCCGCTGGGATGCCGTGGTGATCGACGAGGTGCACAACGCCACCAACTCGGCCACGCAGAACAACGAGCTCGCCCGCCTGCTGGCGCCCACCACCGAGGCACTGCTTCTCGCGTCGGCCACCCCGCACAACGGCCGGTCGGAGAGCTTCGCAGAATTGATCCGGCTGCTCGACCCCACTGCCGTGGGCCCGGACGGCGCCATCAACCCGCGCGACCTGGCGCCGTTGATCATCCGCCGCCACCGGCACAGCCCGGAGGTCGACGGAGAAGTGGGCTCGAAGTGGGCCGTGCGGGCCGAGCCGAACAACATCCTGGTCCCGGCGTCCCCGCAGGAGACCTCGCTGGCCCGCGAACTCCGCGACACCTGGACCGGCCCCGGCGTCCAGCCCCCCTCGGGCGACAACCGGCTGTTCCCGTGGACGTTGGCCAAGGCGTACCTGTCCTCCCCCGCCGCGCTGGCAGAGTCCGTGACCAACCGGCACAAGAACGCATCTGGCCCCGTCGAGCGGGCGGCACTGGACCGCCTGACGGAGTTGGTCGACCAGGTCACGCCCGCCCACAGCGCCAAGTACCAGCGGCTGCTGAGCTACCTAAAGGAGATCGGCATCGGCCCGCGTAGCGAGCAGCGCGTGGTGATCTTCTCCGAGCGGGTGGCCACGCTGCATTGGCTGTCCGAGAATCTGGCCTCCGATCTCAAGCTCAAGTCGGGCGCAGTAGCGGTGATGCACGGCGGCCTGTCCGATCAGGAGCAGATGGACCTGGTGGACGGCTTCAAGCGCAAGTCGAGTCCGCTGCGGATTCTGGTGACCGGCGACGTCGCCTCGGAGGGCGTCAACCTGCACACGCAGTGCCACCACCTGGTGCACTACGACATCCCGTGGTCGCTGATCCGCATCCAGCAGCGCAACGGCCGTGTGGACCGGTACGGGCAGCGCACGTCCCCGGTGATCACCACGCTGCTGCTGGATCCGCCCGAGGACGCCGCCCCCGGCGACCTGCAGGTGCTCACCCGGCTGATGGAGCGCGAGTACGAGGCGCACTCCCAGCTGGGGGATGTGGCCTCGTTGATGGGCCAGCACTCGGAGGCCCGCGAGGAGGACACGATCCGCCAGGTGCTGGCGGGCAGTAAGCAGTTCGACGACGCGGTGCGTCGCCCCGAGGAGGTCCTGGAGTGGGCGTCCGAGGTGGGAGACGAGGGGGGTGTCGACGACGACGACATCGCGGCCTTCCTCGAGCAGTTGTCAATGGCCGGGCCGGACGAGCAG
Organism: Dietzia sp. UCD-THP; assembly: GCF_000349585.1. NCBI lineage: Bacteria > Bacillati > Actinomycetota > Actinomycetes > Mycobacteriales > Dietziaceae > Dietzia > Dietzia sp. UCD-THP. The sequence continues at coordinate 5,267 of NZ_AOSR01000086.1, read as the reverse complement.
CCCCCTTCCGGAGCGCCGGCGGATGAGGCGCGCTACAGCGTGTACGGCTCGGAGGTCGAGTACCTCGAGGACGCTCTCACGGAGGCGTTCGCCGGCGGGCCTCAGTTCTCGATCGGCAAAGGCGGGGTGTCCTGGCGCCGCAATGCCAACGACACGGCGCAGCTGGAACCGACGATGGACTTGGCTCGCCGGCTGGATCTGCTGCCGGAGGATTACGTGCGGGCACGCCGGGTGCACGAGGAGCTGGTGCTGGCCACCTCCAAGGCGCGTGGCACGGAGTCGCTGAACGAGGCCCGCGAGGGCTCGTCGGAGACCACGTGGCCGATCGCCCACTTCCTGGGGCCGCTGCATCCGGTGTCGGACTGGGCGGCGGATCGGGCGCTGGCGTCGATGGCGCGGCAGGAGGTGCCCGCCGTCCGCGGAGATGTGGCTGACCCCACGGTACTGGTGATGGGCACCTTGATGAACCGGCGTGGCCAGGTGGTCACTCGCGCGTTCTCCACCGTGGAGTTCCCGGTGCCGGATCTGGCCACGGCCGAGACCATCGAGGACCCGTACGCCTGGCTCCGCGAGATCGGGCTGACGACGGGCGCCACCAACCCTGGTCCGGTCGCCGACGCCGAGGAGCTGTCCCGGCTCATCCCGCAGGCGGTCAAGGCCACCGCAGGAAGCCTGGACACGGTCTTTGAGCAGGCCACCACTGAGGCCGACCGCCGCGTCACGGCGTGGCGGGAACGTTCCCACGAGTGGGAAACGCAGGCCGATGAGCTCATCAGCAGCGCCCGGCTTAAGAATCTGTCGCGGCGAGTGCGGGAGGAGGCCGAGCTCGCCGAGCAACTTCGGCCCGAGCAGCGACTGGTGAGGCCCCTCCTCGTCGTCGTCCCCACCGATCACCCCATCGCGGACACCTCCGCATCGAGCACCACGCAGGAGAACAACTGATATGGCCGCCGACAGTGCGATTGTCAATGTCGAGGAATGGATCAGTGAGCACTACCTGACCACTGATGAGACCAAGCAGTCTTACCTGGCGAGGGTCCGCGGGTTGGTCAAGGGCTGGAAGCAGGATGCTGGCGAGGGGGCTATTTCTCCGCTCAAACGGTTGACCACGGCGAGGCAGTCGCTGTTGGTGTCGCTCTCGCAGCTCGGCGGTGATGAGCAGGCGCGTCCGGCGTCGGGAGAGGAGCGGGCCGAGTTGCGGCAGGCCCTGGGCTATGGCGCTCCTGGCGATTTTTCGTGGACGCGTGGTGAGTCGACCTGGCAGGCGCAGGCGTGGGCTGGGGACGGGGTGGTGTTGTTCGAGGCCGCCCCGGTGGACACGGTGGAGGATCTGCGCTCGGCTCGTGTGTTGGGTGAGGTGTCGGTGGATGCCAAACCCACCGGGGCGAGTGTGGGCAAGGTGTTGGGCGAGGTGTTCGTCTCTGATGCCCCGCCGGCGTTCGCCGTGGTGTTTGCCGGCCGCTGGTTCCTGCTGGCCGAGCGTGAGTCGTGGCCGCTGGGCCGGTTCCTGGCCGTGGACCTGCTCCTGGCCCTGGAGCGCGGCGACACCCGCTCCGGTGGGGAGATCGAACGGATCGTGGCGGCGACGTGCCGCGAGTCGGCCGAGCGCCGCGCCGACGGCACGGTGTGGTGGAGCGAGACGCTGGAGGATTCTCGCCAGCATTCGGTCAAGGTCTCCGAATCGCTGCGTGGTGCGGTGCGCGAGTCCATCGAAATCATCGCCAATGACGTGCTGGACCGCCGCCGCGCCCAGGGCTTGGGTGTGGACGAGGTGGACGGCCAGCTGCTGGCTCGCCAGTCACTGCGGTACATGTACCGCATCCTGTTCCTGTTGTTCGCCGAGGCCTCGCCGGAGTTGCAGGTTCTGCCGGTGGGATCGACCGAGTACGACGACGGCTACGGCCTCACCCGCCTGCGGGACCAGATCCTCTCCCCGCCGACCACGCCGCGTGAGGAGCAGGGCACCTACCTGTACGAGTCGCTGGCACTGCTATTCCGCCTCGTCGACCGAGGACATCACCCGGCAGATGAGCCGGGCGCGGCCCCGGGGTTGGAGTTCAACGAACTGTCCGCGGACTTGTTCTCCCCTGCGGCGACGTCGCTGATCGACCAGGTGCGGCTGTCCAATATCGCCCTGTACCGGGTGCTGGCCAACCTGCTTCTCACACCGGAGCAGCCGGGCAAGGATCGTGGCTTCATTTCCTACGCCACCCTCGGCGTGACCGAACTCGGCCAAGTGTACGAGGGCCTGATGTCCTACACCGGGTTCATTGCCTCCGAGGATCTGTGGGAAGTCGCCCGTGGGGGTGATGACTCCAAGGGCTCCTGGGTCGTGGGCCACGACGACTCGCTCGAGGTCGCCGCCGCCGACCGCGTGGTACGCCGCAATCCGATCACCGGCGAGGACGAGTGGGTGCGCCACCCGCGCGGGTCGTTCGTGTTCCGCCAATCCTCCCGCGACCGCGAACGCTCGGCCTCGTTCTACACCCCCCAGGTGCTCAGCGAATTCGTTGTCGGACAGGCCATCGAAGAACTCGACGCCACCGGCCGGATCGACCGCGCCGAAGACATCCTCACCCTCTCGATCTGTGAGCCGGCCATGGGCTCCGGGGCGTTCGCCGTCGAGGCGGTACGCCAGTTGGCGGAGCTGTATCTCGAGCGCCGCCAACAGGAGCTCGGCGACGAGATCGACCCCGACAAGCGCACCGCGGAGCTGCAGAAGGTGAAAGCTTATCTTGCGCTGCACCGCGCGTACGGGGTGGACCTCAACGCCACCGCCGTCGAGCTCGCCGAAATCGCCCTGTGGCTGGACACCATGACCCCAGGCCTACAGGCCCCCTGGTTCGGCCTGCACCTACGCCGCGGCAACTCACTAATCGGCGCCCGCCGAGCCACGTACTCCCCCACCCAGGTCGAAAAGAAGCAGTGGCTCACCGCCGAGCCCCAGGACGCCCCGCTGAGCGCACTCGCGGCCGCGGTGGATGACGAGTCCGGATTCGACCCGAGCGTCCGCGGCCGCATCCACCACTTCCTGCTTCCCGCCGCGGGCTGGGGAGCCGCAGCGGACGCCAAGGACCTGACGCCGTACGTCGGCGAGGCGCAAAAGGAACTCAAGACCTGGCGCAAACAGATCGCCGCCAAGCCCACCAAGACTCAGGTGCAGCGGCTGACGGATCTGGCCGAGCGGGTGGAACGGCTGTGGCAGTTCTCGCTCGTACGTATGCGCATTGCCGAGGATCAGGTACGCCGCGCAATCGACATCTACGGCACCGAGATCACCGCACCGATCAATCCGGTCCCGCGCGCCGAAATCGAAAAAGCATTCTCCAACCGCGACGGCGCGTTCCGTCGCCTGCGTCTAGTGATGGATGCGTGGTGTGCTCTGTGGTTCTGGCCTCTCACCGAGAACAAGGTGGCCGTCCACGGGCAGAAAGTTGCGCCGCCCTCGTTGGATGAATGGCTCGACGGCCTCGAGGCCCTGCTCGGCCGCGCCTATTCGGACACTCCGAAGGGCCGCAGCCGCCGCGCACCCGGCGAGGGACAGATCGTTTTAGGCTCTGACCTTACCTGGGAGCAGATCGACCAAGCCGAGGATTTCGATCGGGTCTTCGCCGGCGAGAAGCCGGTGGAGTCCGTGTTGGCAAATCACCCGTGGCTCGCAGTCTGCGAGCTCGTCGCTCATGACCAGGGTTTTTTCCACTGGGAGCTGGACTTCGCCCCCGTCTTCGCGCTGGGCGGCTTCGATGTGCAAGTGGGGAACCCACCGTGGGTGCGACCGCAATCCGATATCGAAGCTCTTCTTGGAGAAGTCGATCCGTGGTGGATATTGGCGCACAAGCCGACTCAGGCGGCGAAGGCTACTCGTCGTGAGTTGACGGTTCAGCGCCCTTGGGCCGTGGATATTCTTGCCGACGGTTTGTCTGACACACTCGTCACAGCAGCATTTCTGCATGACATGGTCCAGTACCCACTGCTCGCGAACCAGAAGCCAGACCTCTACCGAGCCTTTATGCAACGGACATGGCGCTCCTCGCGTAACTCGGGAATCGTGACGCTCCTGCACCCCGAATCACACTTCACCGAAAAGAGGGCCGCTCCTCTTCGTCGCGAAAGCTACCTTCGTCTCCGCCGACATTTCCAGTTCATCAATGCTCTGATGCTCTTCGACATCGATGACCACGTTAGGTATGGCGTCCACATTTACGGCCTCCGCGAAGCTTCGCCACGCTTCGCCAACGCTGTGGGCATGTTCCACCCGACCACAGCTGCTGAATCGCTTCGCCACGATGGAAACGGTCCCATCCCGGGCATTAAAGATGACGACTACAACTGGGATCGTCGCCCGCACCGTGACCGAATCACCCACGTTGACGACTCCACTCTTGAACTCTGGAAATCGATTCTCGAAGACGCTGATACTCCCGCCCTGGACACGCGAATGGTGTACTCAGTGACTCGGGAAGCTGAGGGCGTTCTGCGAAAACTCGCGGCTGCGCCCCGCGTCAAGGAACTAAACCTGCAATACTCGCAAGGTTGGAACGAAACGACCGACCGTAAGAAGGGTTATTTCGATACTGAATGGACGGTGCCAGCGTCCTGGGAGGACGTCATCCTCCAAGGCCCACACTTCGGCGTGGCGAATCCGTTCGCTAAGCAGCCAAATCCCACGCTGAAACACAACCAGGACTGGTCGGACATCGACCTCGAGGCCATGCCACCAGACTTCATCCCAGCCACGGCCTATCGGCCCAGTCGAAAAGACCAAAACTTCGATGAGGCCTATCCTAAATTTGTCCTACCGGGCAGTTCTGTCACCCCTTCTCACCGCCGATTCCGAGTTATCTGGCGTGCCATGGCGGCCACCACAGGATTCCGCACTCTCTACCCTAATCTCTGCCCGCCAGGTGCCACACATGTAAATGCGGTCGTTGCGGCTTCAGGCGAAGATTATTCGAAATTATCCAATTTACTGGCCTCAATGACGTGCTTCCTCACAGACTTTTTGGTCCGCGCGTCTGGCGCTTCCACAATATATCCGTCTGTGGCGCTGCACTTACCTATAGGCATTCCGGGCCCTTCGTTGGACCACGCGCGAACGCGAGCACTCCGCCTGGTGTGCCTCACTTCCGCCTACGCCCCCCTCTGGGAGGAAGTCACCGGCTCCGAGTGGACACCCGAGGTGCCGCTGCGCAGGGCCGAGGAACGCCGACAGGCGCAGGTCGAGATAGACGCCCTCGTTGCACTGTCCCTAGGAGACTGCTGAACAA
>NZ_AOSR01000008.1:0-137794 GCF_000349585.1 Dietzia sp. UCD-THP | reverse complement strand
CACCCCACACGGCCCCCTGGCACAGGCCCGAGACCGGATCCTCGACCACCGATGGCGCCACCACCTCGACCGCCTCATCACCGACGACGGCCACCTCACCAACCCACCCGGCGCCCACCGCCCCCACCCCGCCTGACAGGGTCGTCGGGCACCCACCGCACCGAGTGTGCCGCTGAACGGCACGCCCGATTGTGGTGGGCGGTCGGCGTCGAGAGACTGACGGCATGACAGTGAAGACCAAGCTCACCGCGGCGATAGTGGGATCGGGAAACATCGGCACCGACCTCATGTACAAGCTCGAGCGCAGCGAGTTCATCGAGCCCAAGTGGATGATCGGCATCGACGCGGAGTCCGAGGGGATGAGGCGCGCTGCCGACCACGGGCTGACCTGCATGTCGGGTGGCGCCGACGAGCTGCTCGACTCGATCGAGGCGGGGGGCGAGAAGCCGGACCTGCTGTTCGAGGCCACCAGCGCCTACGTCCACAAGGCCTACGCCCCCCGCTACGAAGCCGCGGGCATCACCGCCGTCGACCTCACCCCCGCCGCGGTGGGCCCCATGGTCATCCCGCCCGCGAACCTGCACGAGCACGTCGAGGCGCCCAACCACAACATGGTCACCTGCGGCGGCCAGGCCACCATCCCGATGGTCCACGCTGTCTCCTCGGTCGTCCCGGTGGAGTACGCGGAGATCGTCGCCTCCGTCTCCTCCGAATCGGCGGGGCCGGGCACCCGGGCGAACATCGACGAGTTCACCGAGACCACCAAGCTGGCCATCGAGAAGGTCGGGGGCGCCAAGCGGGGCAAGGCGATCATCATCCTCAACCCGGCCGAGCCGCCGATGATCATGCGCGACACCATCTTCTGCGCGATCCCCGAGGATGCGGACCAGGACCTCATCACCACCGCCATCCGCAAGCGCGAGAAGGAGATCCAGGAGTACGTCCCCGGATACCGGCTGCTCCAGGAGCCACAGTTCGACCCGCCCACCGAGATCACCGGCGGGATGGCGCGGGTCGCCATCTTCGTCGAGGTCGAGGGCGCCGGCGACTTCCTCCCGCCGTACGCCGGCAACCTCGACATCATGACCGCCGCCGCCACGAAGGTCGGCGAGGACATCGCCAGGACCAGGCTCGCGACAACCACCCACGGAGTGTGAGGACCATGGACAGGACCAACCCGTACAACGCAGACGCCCGCGCGTACAGCTCGGAACTCGACATCCGGATCACCGACTCGTCGCTGCGTGACGGCTCGCACCACAAGCGCCACCAGTTCTCCATCTCCGACGTCCGCGACGTCGTCGCCGCGCTCGACGGCGCCGGGGTCCCCGTCATCGAGGTCACCCACGGTGACGGGCTCGGCGGCGCCTCCTTCAACTACGGCTTCGCCAAGTCCTACGACCAGGACCTCATCAGGGTCGCGGCCGAGACCGCCACGCAGGCCAAGATCGCCTTCCTCACCCTGCCGGGACTGGGGATCAAGGACGACATCCTCGCGGCTCGCGACAACGGCGGATCGATCTGCCGCGTCGCCACACACTGCACCGAGGCCGACGTCTCGATCCAGCACTTCGGCTACGCCCGCGAGCTCGGCCTCGAGACCGTCGGGTTCCTCATGATGAGCCACACCCAGCCGCCGGAGGTGCTCGCCAAGCAGGCTCGCATCATGGCCGACGCCGGGTGCCAGTGCGTCTACATCGTCGACTCCGCCGGCGCGCTCGTCATGGACCAGGTCTCCGACCGGGTCGCCGCGCTGGTCGCCGAACTCGGCGACGACGCCCAGGTCGGATTCCACGGACACGAGAATCTGGACGTCGGCGTCGGCAACTCGATCATGGCGATCCGCGCCGGTGCGCAGCAGATCGACGGCTCGACGCGCCGCTTCGGAGCCGGAGCCGGCAATACCCCGGTAGAGGCACTGGTCGGCGTGTGCGACAAGCTCGGCATCACCACCGGCGTGGACTTCTTCAAGATCGCCGATGCCGCCGAGGACGTTGTTCGACCGCTCATGCCCACGGAGTGCGTCGTCGACCGGTCGGCATTGATGCTCGGCTACGCGGGGTGCTACTCGTCGTTCCTCAAGCACGCCGAGGGGCACGCGAACCGGTACGGCGTGCCGTCGTCGGAGATCCTCATCCGCGCGGGCGAGCGCCGCCTGGTGGGAGGCCAGGAGGACCAGCTCATCGACATCGCGTTGGAGATCCAGAAGGAGCAGGCCGGATTCTAGGACTCGCGCCGCTGCACCCAGTCCACGATCGGCCCCAGGGTGGACTCGTCGACCAGCTCCACCCGCTCACGTGGCAGCAGCAGGCGGGCCACCGGTTCGTCCGGGGTCCTGCGCAACTCTCTGCGCAGCGCGGCCATGAGCACCCGATCCCACCACCGCAGCCGGTCCGGGTCGAGGTCCCCGCGCAACTGGAAGACCGTGACCGCGCGGCCGGTGGCCGCGACGAGCTTCTGCGCGAGGGCGCCGCGCCCGGGATCGTCGGCGGGGGAGAGGGCGACGACGACGAGCGCCGTACGGCCCGGAGCCGATCGGATCGCCCGGATGATGCGCCGTCGCCCGAGGATGGTCGTGACGTACTGGGGAGCGAGGACGATCAACGGGTCGGCGGAGGCCGCGTCCCTCATCGACGCGAGGTCCACGGCGCGCGTATCGAGCGTCTCGGCGAGCGCGTGCGCGTAGCGGCGGGTGGAGCCGTACCTGGAGGTGAAGGTGACGAGGGGGTGGTTCACACCCCGGAGTGTGTCACTCGGAGTACGAGACTTCGACACGATCGGTCTTGGGCAGGAGCTGGCAACTGAGCACGTACCCCTCCTCGACCTCCTCCGGATCGAGGATCCCGTTGTGGATCATCTCGACCTCGCCGGACTTCAGGACGCAGGCGCAGGCGGAGCACTCGCCTTTGCGGCAGGAGAACGGTGCCTTGATCCCCTTGGACAGCAGCACGTCGAGCAGCGGGGTGTTGCGGGGCCACGAGACCTCGTGGGTCTCGTCGTCGAGTTCGACGATCGCCGTCGCCGGCCCGGCGCCGTCGTCGCCAGGAGAATCATCGATCACGATCTCGGCGAACGGGTCGCCCTCGATCGAGGAGAACGCCTCGGTGTGGATGAGGTGCATGTCGGCTCCCGCGCGGCGGAGGCCGTCCTTGACGGTCTCCATGAACGGCGCCGGGCCGCAGATGTAGGACTGGCGCTTGGTCGCGACCGGGTGCAGGAGGTTGCCGATCATCTCGGGGGAGGGGATGCCTGACACCGACTCGAGCCAGTGCAGGACGGTGAGTCGATCGGGGTTCTCCCGCTGCAGGGTCTGCAGCTCGTCCTTGAAGATCACGGACTTCTCGTCGCGGTTGGCGTAGACCATGACGATGTGGCCGGTGCCCTGGGCGAGCGCGGACTTGAGGATCGACATGACCGGGGTGACGCCGGAGCCGGCAGCCAGGAGGATGAAGTCCTGGTCGAGGTTCTTGGGCGTGAAGATGCCCGACGGTGCCAGGACGTGCATGGACATGCCGACCTCGGCGTTGTCGCACAGCCAGTTGGATCCGTAGCCGTCGACCGTACGTTTGACGGTCACCTTGAGACGAGAGTCCTCGGTGGGGGAGCTCGACAGGGAGTAGCAGCGCGCCACGGACCCGGTCTGGTCGCTGGGGATCCGCAGGGTGAGGAACTGGCCGGGGGTGTACCGGAAATCGTCCTCCGCGCCGGCCGGGATCTCGAAGACGATCGACTTCGCGTCGGCCGTCTCCTCGATCACCTCGGCGATCGAGAGTTCGCGCACGAAGGAGCCGAGTTGTGGGGTGGCGGTCATGGGTTGGGAGCCTATCGCTTGCGTGAGGCGGTGCGGGAGATCACTCGGGGGCGTCCTACTCCGGGACGTACAGAGGGTTGACCATGTGATCGGTGTCAGCTGGATCGACGCCGTCGGCGAGCGTGATCAGACCCTCTGCGAAGGCGTACCGGATGCTCGCGAGCATCCGGGGGCAGGTGTCCTCGCCCTGCGGTCGTTCCCCGCCCGCTCGCCAGTCGGTGAGCACGGGGCACGCGCGGTCACTGCCCGCGGTCCACTGGATCGAGGTGTGCTTCTCGCTGTTCTTCCGAACTGATGCGCAGGTGCCGCACGCGCGGCATTCCACGGGCTGGAAGCCCGCCCGGGTGTAGGTCTCGCGGTCGAGGTCCGTGTCGCCGTGCAGCCGCGCGGCGCGCGCCGGGTCGGACTGATCCCAGGTGGGGGCGCGCCGCGAGTCGTGTTGCTTGAACATCAGGTCTCCGCTCGGGAGGCGCTCGCCTCCCCGGCGACCTCGGCCATGCCGGTGTACTGGGTCTGTTCGTCCGAGGTCTCGGCCTCGCCCGCCGCCTGCTTGCGCAGGTTCTCGGCGACCTCGCTCTCCCAGTACGTGTTGGCGGCGGTGGTGTCGACCTCGAACTCGAAACGCTCCTGCATCTCGGGCTCGACCTTGTCCCGGTCCACGTAGAACTGCTCGTACCAGCGGCGGAGCTGGTAGACGGGGCCGTCCTCCTCGCACAGCAACGGGTTCGCGATCTGGGACTTGCGCTGCCAGATCCGGACGTCCTGGAGGAACCCCTCGCCGAAGAACGTGGCGATCTTCGCGGCCATCTTGGCGGAGGTCGCGTCGTCGAAGCCCGCGGGCTTCTTCACCGAGAGCCCGTACATCAACACGAACGAGTTCTGGTCGATCGGGTAGTGACAGTTGATGAGGATGGCTTCGGTCTCGAAGTCGCCGTACATCTGCTTGAGGGGGTTGATCATGTACGCGGGGCCGAAGTAGGACGCCTCGGACTCGAGGAGGGTGTCCCCGTACTTGCCGCCGGTCGGATCGTGATCCGGCCGACCCTTGGTGTTGAGGTACTGGGTGGCGGTCTGACCCTCGAAGACGTTCTTGAAGTACGTCGGGAACGCGAAGTGGATGTAGTAGAAGTGCGCCATGTCGACGACGTTGTCGACGATCTCCATGCAGTTCGACCCCTCGATCACGAGGCGGTTCCACTCCCAGTCGGTCCACGCATCGGTGCCGTACTCGGCGACCACCGGGATCGCGTCCTCGTCGCGGGGAGGGTTGCCCTCGTGGTCGTGCCAGACGAAGACCTGACCGGACTGGATGTTCGTGGTCCACGCGCGGGTCCTGGCGCGCAGGGGGACCCGCTTGGCGTAGGGGATGCCCTTGCACTTTCCGTCGCCACCCCACCGCCAGTCATGGAACGGGCACGCGATGTTGCCGTCCTTGACCTCCCCGTCGGAGAGGTCGCCTCCGAGGTGGCGACAGTAGGCGTCGAGGACCTTGACCTCGCCCTGGTCGTCCGCCCACACGACGAGCTTGGTGCCGAACGCCTGGATGGAGTGCGGTTTACCGTCGCTGAACTCCTTGACGGTGCCGATGCAATGCCACCCGCGCGCGTAGCGTTCCCGGGTCTCCCCCGTGTCGATCTCGCGGACAGCTCCGGTGGCCGAGCCGGTTGCGGTCATGATGATCCTCCTGAGGGCATGAGCCGGATGAGAACAGGTTATAGAATCGGGTTGCCGGTCACAACCAATCCCCGTCGGCGCTGGCACGGGGTGCCATAGCCTGCAATCCGAGGGATGTGGTCTGGTGCAAAACTGTAACGTGTTCTAGTCTAGGGTCAAGCGGCCTACAGAAGCCAGAGAGGGATCACATGAGCGAGCACGCCAACCACGAGGTCATCGACCGGATCAAAGCACTGCTGCCCGGTTTCGCCGAGCGTGCGCAGGAGACCGAGGACCTGCGTCGGGTCCATCCGCAGAACATCGCGGAGCTCGACGAGGCCGGTTTCTTCAAGCTCTGCCAGCCCGCCCAGTGGGGCGGATACGAGGCGGACATGGAGGCCTTCTACACGGCCGCCATGACCATTGCCTCCGCGTGCCCGTCCACCGGGTGGTGCGCGAGCATCCTGGGGATCCACAACTGGCACCTGGCCCTGTTTCCCCAGCAGGCGCAGGAGGACGTGTGGGGGTCGGACACCACCGTCCGTATCTCGTCGTCCTACGCCCCGATGGGTGCGGCCACGAAGAACGACGACGGGTACCACCTCAACGGCAAGTGGTCCTGGTCCTCGGGCTGTGACCACGCCGACTGGGTGTTCGTCGGCGGTCCCGTCCTCGACGGCAACGGCAAGATGATCGATTTCTGCACCTTCCTGGTCGAGAAATCGCAGTACGAGATCCTCGACGTCTGGCACGTCGCCGGCCTCAAGGGCACCGGGTCCAACGACATCCTGATCTCCGACGCGCTCATCCCCGCGCACCGGGTGCTGTCCTTCGGAGACATGGCCAACACGACCAGCCCGGGTCTGGAGGTCAACACCAATCCGATCTACCGGATGCCGTGGGGCACCATCCACCCCACCACCATCTCCACGCCGATCGTCGGGATGGCGTTCGGATGCTACGAGGTCCACCGCGAGCACCAGCGCGCCCGGGTCCGTGCCGCGTTCGGCACCAAGGCCAAGGACGACTCGTTCGCCAAGGTCCGGCTCGCCGAGGCCGCCGGGGACATCGACGCCGCGTGGCTGCAGCTCATGCGGAACGTCCGCGAGGAGATGGATCTGATCAAGGCCGGCGACTTCCCGGGGATGGACATCCGCACCCGGGCCCGCCGAGACCAGGTCCGCGCCACCCAGCGGGCCATCGACGCGATCGGGTTGCTGTTCCAGAACTCCGGTGCGCGGGCGCTCGAGGACACCTCGCCGATCCAGCGGTTCTGGCGCGACGCCAACGCCGGTCGGGTCCACGCGGCCAACGAGGCGACCAAGGCGTACATCATGTACGGACAGAACGAGTTCGGCGAAAAGGTCGCGGACTCGATGGTCTGATCCGCCCTAGCGGATCGAGAGGACTGACTGGCATGGCGATAAGCAATTTCGGGTATGTGCGCATCTACGCGACCGACATGGAGGCCTGGCGCGAGTACGGCACCAAGGTGCTCGGGTTCGTCGAGGGCAGGGGCGACGACCCCGAGGTGCTCTACTTCCGTATGGACGAGAACCCGCACCGGTGGATCATCGTCCCCGGGCCGGAGGACACGCTCGCCGCGGTGGGCTGGGAGTGCGCGAACGAGGCGGAACTCGACGACGTCAGGCGACGTCTCGACGCCGCCGGGGTGCCCTGGGAGGAGGCCCCGGACGAGGTGAAGCGGGACCGGAAGGTGCGCGGACTGATCACCTGTCAGGACCCCGCCGGGTTCACGCTGGAGATCTACCACACCATCGCGCTCCAGCACCGCCGCATCCCCACGCCCTACGGCCACGAGTTCGTCACCGGCGACCAGGGGGCGGGCCACATCGTGCTCTCCACCCCGGACGAGGCGGCGGCGCTGGAGTTCTACCGGGACGTCCTCGGGTTCGCCCTCCGTGACTCGATGAGCCTGCCGCCGGAGATCGTGGGTCGCCCGGCCGACGGGGAACCCGCCTGGCTGCGCTTCCTCGGCTGCAACCCCCGCCACCACTCCCTGGCGTTCACGCCCTTCCCCAACCCGACCGGGATCATCCATCTCATGGTCGAGGTCGCGTCGGCCGACGACGTGGGGCTGGCGCTGGACCGGGCGCTGCGCAAGAAGGTCAGGATGTCGGCCTCGCTCGGTCGTCACGTCAACGACAAGATGCTCAGCTTCTACATGAAGACGCCCGGTGGTTTCGACTGCGAGTACGGCTGCGAGGGCGTGCAGGTCGACGATGCGGACTGGGTCGCGCGGGAGTCCACGGCGGTGAGCCTGTGGGGCCACGATTTCTCCGTGGGCTTCAAGTAGGAGCCTAGGCTGGTTTCCCGGGCAGCAGGGTTGTCGACCAGCTGAGCCCGGGACGCCCGATGACGCCCGCGCACGACCGAGTCCAGGGAGGACCGACTTCAGATGAGCAGCACCGACCACCCCCCGGAGGGGCAGAGCTTCTCCAACCGGGAACTGCGCGACGCACTCGGCCAGTTCTGTACCGGGATCACCGTCATCACGGCGGTCACGGACGACGCCCCGGTCGGTTTCGCCTGCCAGTCCTTCTCCGCCCTCTCCCTCGAACCGCCCCTGGTGCTGTTCTGCCCGATGAAGACGTCCGGCTCGTGGAAGGGGATCGAGGCGGCCGGCAGGTTCTGCGTCAACATCCTCTCCGAGGAGCAGGAGGGCGTCTCCTCCACATTCGGCCGTCGCGGCGACGACAAGTTCGCGTCCATCGACTGGTCACCGAGCCCGCTCGGGTCGCCGGTGATCGACGGCGTGATGGCCTGGTTGGACTGTGAGATCGACCAGGTTCTCGACGGTGGGGACCACTGGATCGTCCTGGGACGGGTCGCCCACCTCGGACCGACCGAGCGGGACGTCCGGCCGCTGTTGTTCTACCGCGGTGCGTATCTGAGTATCGAGGAGGACGTCGTGGATCCGACGCCTGAGCAGGAAGAACTCGAGAACTTCATCACGTCCGCCGACTCGTACACGTGGCTGTGAGCGGCGCGATGGACGGGGCGGCGGGAGCGACGGCGCCCCTGGCCCGAGCGCTGGCCGAGGCGGAGGAGATCATCCGGTCGGCGCCGCACGTGCGGACCGAGGAGGACGTGGCGGAGGGGCTCGACTATCTGCTCGGGACCATTCGCGGTGCCATCGAGACCGGTCAGCACCGCGGACGCACGCACCCGCAGCTGTTCCAGGCCACGGGTCCGTACACCAAGATGGGCCTGGACAACCCGGACACCCTGTACTTCTACGCCAACCTCGCCGACAGCGCCGAGTACGTGATCGAGGGCCGTCGCGGCACCACCGCGGACCTGTCGTTCCAGGTCATGGCCGGGACGTACTCGGCCGATGAACGCGCCGCGTCGCACGCCGCGTTCGACGACCGTGCTCTCGAGATCGACGACGACGGTCGGTATCGCTTCCGTCTGGGGCCACCACGGCACGACGACGACGAGGGCGACTCCGGCTACGTGGTACTGCACCCGGGGTCGTCCATGATCGCCGTCCGCGAGGTGTACTCCGACTGGAGCCGTGAGGTGGCCGGGTCGGCCATCCTTCGCAGGGTCGACACGGTGGGCACCGCGCCGGAGCCGGTGACGCTCGCAGGGCAGGAGAAGTTCTACGCCAAGCTCGCCCAGGCGCTCATCGGGAGGCTGCGGACATGGATAGCGTTCCCGGAGTGGTTCTTCGGTGACCAGGAACGCAACACGCTGAACGAGCCCCGGCAGACCCCCGGTAGGCTCACCACCCAGTTCTCCTCGGCCGGGGTCTTCGAGCTCGGGGCCGACGAGGCCATGGTGATCTCCGTGCCCGTCGCGGGGGTTCCCTACCAGGGGTTCCAGCTGGGCAACATGTGGTACGCCTCGCTCGACTACGTCCATCACCAGACGAGTCTCACCGCCGACCAGGCACACGTCGACGAGGACGGGATGATCCACCTCGTCGTGGCCGACCGGGACCCCGGGCTGGCCAACTGGATCGAGACCCTGGGGCACCGCGAGGGCATCATGCAGTTCCGGTGGCAGCGGGTGAGCGAGCCCATCACCCCGGAGCTCGGTCCGGCGGTGAAGGTGGTGCCGTTCGACCAGCTCGCCGGCGAGGTCCCCGGCTCCGACGCCCAGCGGGTGAGCCCCGAGCAGTGGCGCGAGCGTATCGCCGCGCGGCAGGACGCGTTCGCGCGGAGAGGACTCTCATGACCGGATCGGCCGTGACCGACGACGAGAGGGTCCACGTCGGGACCGTCGAGGACCTGCACGCGAGCGCCTCCCGGGCCATCGGACTGGAGGACTTCGGTGAGGGTCCGGACCACCACCGCGAGGCGTTGGGCGTGCTGCTGGACTCCCTGCACTCCGATGCCGGTCTCACCCCGGCCGGGAGCAAGTACTGGCGGTCGGTGCTCAAGGGCGCGATGGTGGCGCGGCTCGTCTCCCAGGCGGGCTTCGCGGCGGACCCGGCCCAGGCGGACATCGAGATCGTGCGGCCCGTCGTCGTCACCGGGTTGCCCCGGACCGGGACCACGGCGCTGCACCGGCTCCTCGGCGCCGACCCCGCCAACCAGGGGCTCGAGCTGTGGCTCACGGAGGTGCCCAAGCCGCGGCCGCCTCGGGAGCAGTGGGAGGACGACCCCACCTACCGCGGCCTGCGCGACCTGTACGCCGGGTTCATGTCGGAGAACCCCGACTACGGAGGGGTGCACTACATCTCCGCCGACGACCTGGAGGAGTGCTGGCAGCTGCTCCGCCAGTCCGCGACGTCGGCCTCGTACGAATGCCTTGTCAGGCTCGACGGGTATTCGACATGGCTACAGAGCGTGGACTGGGTCCCCGCGTATAGGCGGCACAAGCGGAACCTGCAGTTGATCGGTGCGGACGACCCCGGTCGCCGCTGGGTGCTCAAGAACCCCAGTCACCTGTTCGCGCTGGACGCGCTCCTCGAGGTGTACCCCGACGCCGTGGTGGTGCAGACCCACCGCGATCCGCGCAAGTCCATGGCGTCCATGTTCTCGCTGGCGCACCGGACCGCCGCGGACTGGTCGACCCGGTTCACCCCGGAATACATCGGATCCTCGCAGCTCGACCTGTGGGCGCGGGGCGTGTCCGAGTTCGACGCGGTGCGGGCCCGGCACGAGGCCGACCCGGGCTCGCGGGCGACGTTCGTGGACGTCAACCACAGGGAGCTCATCGAGGACCCGGCGGGAGTGGTCGAACGGGTGTACTCCGCGGTCGGTACCGAGCTCGACGAGGGCGTGCGCGAGGCGGTCGAGGCGGAGAACGCCCGGAGTCTGTCCGGCGACCGGGCGCCCGCACACCGCTACACGCTCGCCGACTACGGGCTCAGCGAGGACCAGGTCGCCGAGCGGTTCGACGGCTACCGGGGCCTGGAGGGATAGCGGTACCGGGTCAGAGGTACGCCCGCGCCGCCTCGATGATGCGGTCCGCGACGTCCTCCTTGCACACGAGCAGGTCGGGGAACTCGTTCTCCTCGACGTTGTAGACCAGCTCGGAGCCGTCGAGTCGGCTCGCGTGCAGTCCGCGCTGGCGCACCACCCCGTACGTGGCCGCGGAGTCCCACTGGTGGTGGCCGCTGGTGTGGATGTAGGCGTCGCACTCGTCCTCCACCACGGTGGCGGTCTTGCCCCCGCCCGAGCCGAGGCGGGCGAGCGAGGCGCCGAGGGTCTCGGCGAGCTCCTCCGCGAAGGCCGGCGGATCGGCCTCCGAGACGGCGATACGCAGGCGGTCGTCCTCGCGCGGGGGGACCAACGGGCCGGGGCGCGGTCCGCGGATGATGGAGATCGGCTGATAGGTGGTGGCGCCACGGCCGGTGATCACCCGCCCGTACGCGGGCATCGCGATCGCGCAGGCGGTGATCCCGCCGGTGCCGTCGGGTCCGCGCTCCCAGAGGGCCACGTGGACCGCCCAGTCGGGGCGCCCCGGGGTGCAGTACGAGCTGACACCGTCCAGCGGGTCGATCATCCACACCCGCTCGGCTTCCAGGCGCTCCCGCGACTCCGGGTTCCATTCGCCGAAGACCAGGTCGTCGGGGCGGGCCACCGCGAGCCGGTCCACGATCACGGCCCGGGCCTCGCCTTCGGCGAAGTCGCCCAGTTCCTCCGGGGCCACGCGAGAGACCCTCAGATCGGTGAGCAGCCGTCCGGCCTGTGCCGCCAGGTCCTCGGCGAGTCGTTGGTCGTTGGTCCGTCCGTGCTCGGGGAAGGGGCTCATGCAGGTGATTCTAGAGGCCCGCGGCCACCTCGAGCGCCGTCAGGATCTCGTGGGGTTGGCCGAGCAGTTGAGCTGTGCCGTGGGCCCGCTTGAAGTACAGGTGAACGTCGTACTCCCACGTGATCCCGACCCCGCCGTGGAGCTGGATGGCCTCGCCGGTGATCCACTGCAAAGCCTCGGAGCAGTACACCTTGGCCGCGGCGGCCTCGATCTCGGCGGCGTAGGCGGCGTCGTCGGAGTCGGGCCCGTCCCCGGGGGACTGCGCCGCGGCGACCATCGCCGCGGCCGAGTAGGACAGCGACGCCGCGGTCTCGGCCCTGACGTACATGTCGGCCATGCGGTGCTTGAGGGCCTGGAACGAGCCGATGGTCCGGCCGAACTGCGTGCGCTCCTGCGTGTACCGCACCGTCGCGTCGAGGGCGGCGCGCGCGGCGCCGACCTGCTCGGCCGAGATCGCCGCCCACCCGGCTGCGCGGAGTCGGGCCAGGAAGCTGGGGCGGGTGGCGATCGCGGTGGCCACGGCGCCGTCGAACTCCACTCGCGACAGGGTGCGGGTGGGGTCCATGACGGGGACCCGGGTCACGGTGACGCCGGGGGTGCCGGCGGGCACCTCGAACAGGCCCACGTCCCCGCCCGAGATCGCCACGACGAGCAGCGTGGAGGCGGTGTCGGCGCCCAGGACGTGGTGGGCCGTGCCGCTGAGGGTGGGAACGTCGTCTCCGGACGCCCTGACGCCCGGAGTCGCCCAGCCGCCCTCCGACGCCCAGCACAGCGCCGCCTGCTCGCCGGCGGCGATCCCGGGCAGGATCCGGGCGCATGCCGCGTCGTCGCCGGTGGCCAGCACCGCCTGGGCGGCGAGCACCGCCGAGCCGAGCAGGGGGGAGGGGGTGAGCCGTCGGCCCAGTTCCTCGCAGACCAGATGGGTCTCGACCCAGGTGGCGCCGGCACCGTCGTACCGCTCGGGGATCGACAGCGCGGCGACGCCGATCTGCTCGACGAGGGTCGACCACAGGGCGGGGTCGTGGCCGTGTTCGGAGGCCATGGCCGCCCGCACGGCCGCCGGGTCGGAGCGCTTGTCCAGGAGCGCGGCGACCGACTGCCGGAGCGCGGCCTGCTCCTCGGTGTCGACGCCGGGGGAGGCGGTGGGTGAGGCGGTGGGCTCGGTCATCGCGCGCTCTCCAGGCAGTCCAGGACGCGCCCGCGGTGGTAAGCCTGTGTGCCCCACGCCGTCTGCAGCGCACGGGTCTTGGTGAGCAGGAGCCCCAGATCGTGCTCGAGGGTGTAGCCGATCGCCCCGTGGATCTGCAGCGCCGTGCGGGCGGAGAGGTAGGCGGCGTCGGCGACGGCCACGCGGGCGGCGGAGACGTCGCGGACCGCCGCCGCCGGGTCGTCGGGGTTCTCGGAGAGGGCCAGGGCGCCGGCCCACAGCAGGGGTCGGGCCATCTCGAGCGCTATCGCGACCTCGGCGAGCTGGTGCTTGAGCGCCTGGTACTGGCCGATGAGCTTGCCGTACTGCGAGCGCTGCGTGGCGTAGGCGACGCTCATGTCGAGCATCGCCTGCCCGAGGCCCATGAGCTGGGCGGCCGTCCCGAGCGCACCGTGGTTGACCAGGTCGACGGTGCTCGCCGAGCCCACCTGCTCGCCGCGGGTCGCGGTGGTGACGGTGCGCGCGCGGTCGACCGAGCGACGGGCCTCGCCGGCCTCGCCGGTGAACACGGTGTCGTCGTCGGCGACCCACAGGTGCGCGGCGACATGGGCGTCCGGTGCGAACGGGGAGACACCCGGGACGGCGACCGAGGCCGGGGCGCCGCCGGCGAGCTCGGCCGCGATGTCCGGCGCTGTCCCGTGGAGCGCCGCCGCGATGCGGGGCGCCACCATCACGGTCTCGACGACCGGCCCGGGGACGGCGTGGCGCCCCAGGACCTCCAGTGCGACGACGGCCTCGACGGCGGTGGCCCCGGCCCCGCCGGCGTCCTCGTCGATGAGCAGGGCTGCGGCGCCGGTCTCGGCGACCCTGCCCCACACGGTGGTGCCGGGGCCGGTGTCGCCCGCGCTCCAGGCGCGGATGACCGACGGCAGGTCGGACCGTGTCAGCAGCGAGTCGATGCTCGCCGCGAAGTCGGTGATCTCGGGGTCGAGTGCGAATCTCATGGTGCTCCGTGTCCCGTCAGCCGCGCGGAAGGCCGAGGAGGCGCTCGGCGATGATGTTCTTCTGTACCTCGTTGGTGCCGGCGTAGATCGGCCCGGCGAGGGCGAACAGGTATCCGTCCATCCACTGCTCCCCGGCGAGCTCTCCGGCCGTGCCGAGCAGGTCGAGGGCGGTCTCGTGGGTGGCGATGTCCCAGTCCGACCAGAAGACCTTGTTGATCGAGGACTCGAAGCCCAGGTTGGCGCCGCCGGTGAGCGTGGTGACCGTCTTCCAGGTGCTCAGCTCGTAGGCGCGCGAGCCGATCCAGGCGTCCACCACCTTGTCGGCCAGGGCGCCCCGGCTGCGCTCGTCCCGGCGGGAACCCCACAGCTCGAGCAGTCGGTCGGTGGTGGCCAGGAACCGCCCCGGGGAGCGCAGGGAGAGCCCGCGCTCGTTGTTGGCGGTGGACATCGCCACCTTCCAGCCCTGGTTGACCTCGCCGATCACGCCGGACTCGGCCGGATCCGCCGGGTCGTCGGGCACGAAGACGTCCTCGAGGAACAGCTCCGCGAAGCCGGGAAGGCCGTCGAGCTGGTCGATCGGACGCACGGTGACGCCCTCGGCCCGCAGGTCGAACATGAAGTAGGTCAGGCCCTTGTGGCGGGGCTCGTCCGGGTCGGTGCGGAACAACCCGAAACCCTTGTCGGCGAACGAGGCGCGGGTGGACCACACCTTCTGGCCGCTGAGCACCCAGCCGCCGTCCACACGCGTAGCCGTCGAGCGCAGCGAGGCCAGGTCGGACCCCGCCTCCGGCTCGGACCAGGCCTGCGCCCAGATGTCGTCGGCGCGGGCCATGCGCGGCATGATGTGCGCCAACTGCTCGGGGGTCGCGTGATCGAACAGGGTCGGTGCGAGCAGGAAGATGCCGTTCTGGCTCACCCGCAGGGGTGCGCCCGCGCGGAAGTACTCCTCCTCGAAGACCACCCAGTTGACCAGTCCGCAGTCGCGGCCGCCGAACTCCTCGGGCCACGACACGACCGACATGCGGGCGTCGGCCATCTTTCGCTCCCACTCGCGGTGGGCCTCGAAGCCCTCGCGGGTGTCCATGTGTGGGAGCGGCTCGGACGGCACGTTCGCGGCGAGCCAGTCGCGCACCTCGAGGCGGAACTCCTGTGTCGAGGCGTCCAGATCCAGATCCACGTCGTCAGTCCTTCTGCTTGCCGGTCGAGGCAGCGCCGCCGGTCGAGCCCGTGTTCGCGCTGTCGCGCATCGAGCGGGCGTCCATCCCGCCGAGCGAGGCGGAGAACGAGTCGGTGTCGTCGGGCTCGGCGTTGGCCGAGTGGGCGAACATGTGCCAGCCGAAGGCCGTGTCGAGGGAGGTCTGCAGGCCCATCTGGTCCTCGTTGGAGTTGATGACCTTCTTCGCGAGCGTCAGTCCGAAGGCGGGCATCGCGGCGATCTCCCCGGCGATCTCGTCGACCTTGGCCTGGAGCTCATCACGCGGGACGACGTGGTTGAGCATCCCCCACTCGAGCGCCTCGGCCGCGCCGAACCTGCGACCGGTGTAGAGGATCTCCTTCGCGCGCCGCGGGCCCAGCACGAAGGCGTGGGCGAAGTACTCCACGCCCGGGATGCCCATCTTGACCACGGGGTCGGAGAAGAACGCGTCGTCCGAGGCCACGATGAAGTCGCAGACCCATGCCAACATGAGCCCGCCGGCGATGCACGCGCCGTGCACCTGGGCGATCATCGGCTTGGGAATCTCCCGCCAGCGGCGGCACATCTGGACGTAGACCTCGGTCTCGCGGGCCAGGCGCCGGTCTCCGCCGCCGCGGGTGGTGTGGTCCCACCAGAGCGCCGCGCGGTTGGGGTACTCCACGTGGTGGTCTCGCTCGGGGGTGCCGATGTCGTGGCCTGCCGAGAAGTGCTTGCCGTTGGCCCGCAGGACGATGACCTTGACCGCGTCATCCTCGACGGCCCGGACGAAGGCGTTGTCCAGGGAGTACGTCATGACCGAGTTCTGCGCGTTGCGGAAGTCCGGCCGGTTGAGCGTGACGTAGGCGGTGCCGCCCGTGACCTCGTAGGCGACCGGGTGCGTGTCCGGGCCGAGGTCGTGGACGCCGAGGACCGGGGGGATGGGCGCGTCGGTCATGAGCTGGGACTCTCCTCACCTAGCAAGTGCTTGGTTGGTACTGTACCGGACCCGCCCGCCGGATCGGATTCAGACGCCGTACGCACCGTCGTTCAGACGCCGTAAGCACCATTGTTCAGACGCCGTACGCACCGTCGTTCAGACGCCGTAAGCACCATCGACGTCGAGCTTCTGGCCGGAGATGAAGCCCGCGCGGTCGGAGGCGAGGAACGCCACGGCCTCGGCGACGTCGTCCGCGGTGCCGAACCGGCGCAGGGGGATGTTCGCGCGGGTGACCTCGAGTGCGCGGTCGTCGAGGTCGCCGGAGGCGATGAGCCGCTCGGCCATCCCGTCGGTGAGCATCCCCGGGCCCACGCAGTTCACGCGCACGCCGTAGCGGCCCTCCTCCGCGGCCAGCCCCCGCGCGAGTTGCTCGACCGCCCCCTTGGGGGCCGCCGACAGGCCGTCCCGGACCGGGTAGCGCGTGGTGGCGGCGGTGGTGACGACGACGACGTTGCCACCCACCTCGCGCAGATGCGGGAGCGCCGGGTGCACGATCGCGAAGAACCCGGCGACGTCCGCACCCAGCTGTGTGCGAAGCTCCGCCGGGCTGGTCCGGGACAGGTGGACCATGGGTACATGGGGCCCGGCACAGTGGGCGAGGACTGCGATCCCGCCGTGCCGGGCGGCGATGCCGTCGATCGCGGCCGCCACGTCGTCGTCGTCGGACCCGTCGCGCCCCGGGGCCAGCCTCACGCACTCCACGCCTCGTCGGGCGGCGCCGGGGTGGTGTCCCGGATCGGCGGACGCGGGCCCGGACAGCTCCGCCGCCAGGTCCACCGGCTCGGTCGAACGGAACCCCAGCACCAGGGGGGACCGGGGGAACTCGACGGCCAGACGGCGCGCCACCGCGCCGCCGATGCCGCCGGACGCGCCGGTGACCAGGACGGCCCCCGGCAGCAGGCCCCCGCTCATCGGAGATCGGTCTTGAGGATCTTGCCCGAGGCGTTGCGCGGGAAGGAGTCCACGAACTCCACCGCCCGCGGGCGCTTGAAGTTGGCGAGGTGCTCGCGGCAGAACCCGAGGACGTCCTCCTCGGTGAGCGACGAGCCCTCGCGGCGCACCACGAAGGCCTTGCCGACCTCGCCCATCCGGTCGTTCGGGACGCCGATGACGGCGGTCTCGACCACCCCGTCCAGGCGTGCCAGAGTCTGCTCGATCTCCGCGGGGTACACGTTGAACCCGCCGGTGATGTACATGTCCTTGAGCCTGTCGGTGATGCGCAGGTTGCCGCGGGAGTCGATCTTGCCGACGTCGCCGGTGTGCAGCCACCCGTCGGCATCGATGGTCGCGTCGGTGTTGTCCGGATCGTCGAGGTAGCCCTGCATGACCATCTCGCCGCGGGTGAGGATCTCACCCTTATCACCGATCCTGATCTCCATGCCGGGGTAGGCCCGGCCGCAGGTGGTGGCCACGGTGACGTCGTCGTCGTCCGAGGTGGTGGTGGTGATGAAGCCCATCGTCTCGGTCTGCCCATAGGCGGTGAGCACCGTCTCCAACCCGAGGTCGGACTGCATCCTCTCGACCAGGACCACCGGGACGACCGAGGCGCCGGTCACCGCCAGCCGCAGTGAGGACAGGTCGAACTCCGCCCTGTCGGGGGCGTCGAGGATGGTCTGGAAGATCGTGGGGGCGCCCGGGAGGACCGTGGCGCCCTCGTCCTGCACGAGCCGCATGGTCTCGGTGGGGGAGTATACGGCGAGCGGGATGACCGCCGCGCCGAAGAGGGTGCAGACCAGGAAGCCGGCCTTGTAGCCGAAGCTGTGGAAGAACGGGTTGACGATGAGGTAGCGGTCGCGCTCGGTGAGTCCGCCGTTCGATCCCCACGCCCGCGCCCCGGCGACGGTCTGCCGGTGCAGCGCCACCACGCCTTTGCTCTTGCCGGTGGTGCCCGAGGTGAAGAGGATGTCGGCGACATCGTCGCCCGTCACCGCGTCCGCCCGGGTGTCCGCCTCCGCGAGCGAGGCGGCGGTGGCCTCCGACTGGAGGGCGGAGATGTCGACGACGGTGATGTCGGCGCCCGCCGTGTCACCGCCGTCGAGGGGGATCCGCACGATCGTCCGCAGTGCGGTGGCCGTGGCGAGCGACCCGCCCGCGGCCGTGGTCAGCTCGGCGATCCGCTCGGCGCCGAGGAAGGCGCCCGCGACGATCGCGGCGGTCGCGTGGGTCCGCTGCGCCAGGTCGAGCGTCTCGCTACCGGTGTAGCGGGTGTTGGCGGGGACCACCGTCCCGCCGGCGTACTGCACTCCGAGCGCGGCCACGATCCAGTGGCGGGTGTTGGGCGCCCAGATCACCACCCGGTCACCGGCCTGGACTCCGCGCGTGACGAGGCCCGCGGCGAACCGGCGGGTCTCGTCGAGCAACTGCGCCCACGTCCACCGGGTGTCCTGGCCGGGCTGGACGTCGGCCACCGCCTCGCGATCGGGCCAGAGGGCCGCCGCCCGGCGCAGGGCCGCGACCGTGGTCTCGACCTCGCTGCCGGTCTGGGCGCGGTCGGCGGAGGCGGGGCGGGTGGCGGCGGAGCGGTCGGTCATCGCGGACTCCTCGGGTGCTGCGGGGTGTGGCCTCCACCACGGTACCAAGCACCTGCTTGGTCGACCCGCGTGCTCAGTACCTGAGGGCGCCCCGGTCGAACGGGATCTGGACACCCGAGACGGACCGGGATCCGTCCCCGGCCAGGAACGACACCATGTCGGAGACCTCCTCCGGCGGCATGAAGTCGGCCAGGGTGCTGGCGCCGTCCGCGAGTACGTTCTTCAGGGGCATCGGCGAGAAGCTGTGCAGATATGAGGGGAACCGGCCGAAGATCTCCGCCATCCCGTCGGGGTCGATCATCGGCGTGTCCACGGAATAGGGATGGATCGAGTTGACGCGGATGCCGAATTCCCCCACCTCGAGGGCGAGCGAGTTGGTCAGCGCCACCAGACCTGCCTTGGAGGCCGAGTAGTGGCCGTTGCCCGGCGTCGCCTTGAGTCCCGCCGAGGAACTGACGATGATGATCGAACCGCCGTTGCCCGCTTCGATCATCGCCGGCACGGCAGCGCGGATCGTCCGCCATGTACCGCTCAGGTTGACGCCGATGACCATGTCCCAGTCGTCCTCCGGCAGCTCCCACAGGCGGCCCCAGTTCAGCACGCCGGCGTTGGCCACGACGATGTCCAGCCGGCCGAACTCGGCGATGGTGCGGGCGACCAACTCTTGGAGCGGTCCGAGCTCCCGGATGTCCAGTTCCGCCGAGAGGGCCCTGCCCCCGGCCTGCTCGACCAGGCGGACGGTCTCGGCGAGGTCGTCGGGGCCGGGCGCCGGATAGGAGACGGAGGCGGACACCGGGGCGCAGATGTCGGTCACCACGACGTCCGCCCCCTCCGAGGCGAGGCGGACGGCGTGGGCCCGGCCCTGTGCCCGGGCGGCGCCGGTGACCAGTGCGACCTTGCCCTTCAGGGGGGTGTCAGGGGTGTTCATGCCGACCATCACACCCGACGACGTCCGCAGGGGCGGGCGGTTCCGGCAAACCAAGCAAGTGCTTGGTAGTGTGGTGGAATGACGCAGAGCACGGCATCCGACCCGCGCAGGCCGGCGTCGGAGATGACCGACGACGAGTTCGCCGCGGAATTCCGCACGTGGTTGGACGCCAACCTCACCGGTGAGTTCGCCGAGATCAGGGGGACCGGCGGGCCGGGCAGCGAGCACCAGTTCTTCGCGCGGCGTCTGGCCTGGGAACGGCACATGGCCGAGGCCGGGTGGACCTGCGTGGGGTGGCCGGTCGAGTACGGCGGACGGGGGGCGTCGCTCAGCCAGCAGGTCCGCGTCCACGAGGAGTACGCGAAGGCCGACGCCCCGGCGAGGGTCTCGCATCTCGGTGAGACGCTGCTCGGCCCGACCCTCATCGCCCATGGCACGCCGGAGCAGAAGGACCGCTTCCTGCCCCGGATCCTCGACGTCACCGAACTGTGGGCCCAGGGCTACTCCGAACCGGGAGCGGGGTCCGATCTGGCGAACGTGTCCACCACCGCCCGTCTGGGTGAGGACGGCAGGTGGCATCTGCACGGCCAGAAGGTGTGGACCTCCCTGGCGCATCTGAGCCAGTGGGTCTTCGTCGTGGCCCGCACCGAGGAGGGGACCAGTCGGCACAAGGGACTGAGCTTCCTCCTGGTGCCCCTCGACCAACCGGGCGTCGAGATCAGGCCCATTCAGCAGCTCACCGGCACCTCCGAGTTCAACGAGGTCTTCTTCGACGACGCGGTGACCGAGGCCGGGATGATCGTGGGGGAGCGCGGCGAGGGCTGGAAGGTCGCCATGACCCTGCTGGAGTTCGAGCGCGGGGTGTCCACCCTCGGCCAGCAGGTCGGCTTCGCCCGCGAACTCGACCAGATCGTGGACATGGCCCGGTCCAACGGCAGCGCGCAGGTCCCCGCCGTGCGTGAACGGATCACGCGTGCCTGGGTCGGTCTCAGGGTGATCCGCGCCCACGCTCTGCGCACACTCGCCGAGCGTGACGCCTCCGGTGGCAACGCCTCGGCGGCCAAGCTCCTGTGGGCCACCTGGCACCGCGACCTCGGCGAACTGGCGATGATCGTGCAGGGGGCGGAGTCGCTCACCGGGCCCACCCACGACTCCGAGGGTGCGGCCACCGACCTCCACGACCCGGAGCACCTCGAGTTGGCGCGGTGGCAACGGCTCTTCCTGTTCACCCGCGCCGACACGATCTACGGCGGATCCAACGAGATCCAGCGCAACATCATCTCCGAGCGCGTGCTCGGACTACCCCGAGAGGCCAGGCCGTCATGACCCAGCACAAGTCCCCCCTCGCCACCGTGCCGCAGGAGACCCCTGGCCACGGTCTGCTGGCCGGCAAGAAGGTCGTGGTGACGGCCGCCGCGGGCACGGGCATCGGATTCTCGGCCGCCCGTCGCGCCGCGCTCGAGGGCGCCGACGTACTGGTGTCCGACTTCCACGAGCGCCGGATGAACGAGGCCCGCGACGCGCTCGCCGCCGAGTTCCCCGACCAGCGCTTCGAGGCCATCACGTGCAACGTGCAGTCGACCTCCGATGTCGACGGGCTGATCACCGGCGCCGCACGGACGCTCGGCCGGATCGACGTGCTGGTCAACAACGCCGGATTCGGCGGCGAGGGCGAACTGGTCGACATGGCCGACGAGGACTGGGACCGGGTCCTGGACATCACGCTCAACGGAACCTTTCGCGCGACCCGTGCGGCGTTGCGGTACTTCCGCGACGTGCCCCACAACGGGGTGATCGTCAACAACGCCTCCGTGCTCGGGTGGCGCGCCCAGCGTGCGCAGGCCCACTACGCGGCGGCGAAGGCCGGCGTGATGGCGCTGACCCGGTGCTCGGCGATCGAGGGGGCCGACTTCGGCGTCCGTATCAACGCGATCGCGCCCTCCATCGCCCGACACGCGTTCCTGGAGAAGTCGGCCTCCGCTGAACTCCTCGACGAACTCGCCGCCAAGGAGGCCTTCGGACGCGCCGCGGACGTCTGGGAGGTGGCCGCGACCATCGCCATGCTCGCCAGCGACTACACCACGTACCTCACCGGAGAGGTCGTCTCCATCTCGTCACAGCGGGCCTGACCCGCAGGCGGCACCCGGGGAGGGGGAGCGAAGGAGATCAGGCGTTCCGGATCTTCTCGACCTGCTTGGCAAAGGCGTCGACGGCCGTGTCCCGTTCGGCGTCCGACACCGGCCCCGCCGCGTTGGCGACCGTGACGGACACGCCGATTCCCCGCACGATCCCGGTGATCAGGACGTTGCCGGTGAGCAGCTCCTGGCCCATCATGTCCATCGCGTTGTTCTGCGTGATGGCCGCGAAGTGCTCCACGCCCTCCGGCGCCTCGAGGGGCAACAGCTGGTTCTCGGCGCGGGTCGTCACCTCGGTCCCTTCGAGCGGGATCGTGACGGTCATGGTGGGGCAGTCGACGATCAGCCGGTCACGATCGTTGAGGCCTGCCGTCACCGTCGTCACCGACACCGCGTACGCGGTGTTCTCGCTCTGGCCCGCCTGGATGGCGATCGCACCCGGCTCGGCCTGGGCGAGGAACGCGTCCTGGCTGAAGTCGGCGCAGCGCTCGGGGTCCACGCGGACGCCGGCGGCGATGTCCTCGAGGGCGCCGACCCCTCCGGCGATCTCCTCGGCCGAGACAGGGGCGAGACCGAGCTCGGGAGCGTCCTGGGCGTTGAGGACGAGTTGATCCACGCCGGCCTCGGGCGCACCCGGCGCGACGGTGGGTTGCTCCTGACGCATCTCGCTCGTCGCGGTCGCGGTCTCCGCGGGGGCCGCGTCGTCACCGCTCTCGCCGATCGTGCAGGAGGCCAGGCCCAGGGTGAGGCCCACGGCCGCCGACGCCGTGAGGACCCGGCGACCCGCTCGGCGCGGGCTGGACGAGCGAGGGGATGAGAAGACGGTGGAGCGCATGGGGGGAGTCTAGGCAGAACGCGTCGACGACGGGTGGACCGACGCGGCCACGCGGCCACCGGACCGTCTCTAGCAAGTGCTTGGTTGGTAGAGTCGCCGGATGACCAGCACGACCAGACGCGAGGAGCTCCTGGCGATCGCCGCCGGGCTCTTCGCCGAGCGCGGCCTGCGAGCCACCACCGTGCGGGACATCGCAGACGCCGCCGGCATCCTCTCCGGCAGTCTCTACCACCACTTCTCGTCCAAAGAGGCGATCGTAGACGAGATCCTCCGCGGGTTCCTCGACTCCCTCTTCGGGGACTATCACCGGATCGTCCAGGCGGGCTCGTCGCCCCGGGAGACCCTCGAAGGGCTGGTCCGCGTCTCGTTCGAGGCCATTCACCGTCACAGGGACGAGGTGGCCATCTACCAGGACGAACTCAAGCATCTCCGGGGCAATCCCAGGTTCGATTACCTCCGCGAGCGCAACACCGAGTTCCGCGAGATGTGGACCGACGTGCTCGGCCGGGGCATCGAGTCCGGCCAGTTCCGTCCCGACCTCGACATCAGGCTCACCTACCGGTTCCTCCGCGACACCGTGTGGGTGGCCGTGCGCTGGTACAGGCCGGAGGACGACGACGACCACGCCGCGATCGCGGACCAGTACCTGCACATCGTGCTCGACGGCCTGGCCGTCGACTGAACCCACCTGACCCGTCAGACCCCATCCACGAGGAGACACATGACCAGCGTGACCGGCCGCGAGGCCTACGTGATCGACGCCGTCCGGACGCCTGCGGGAAAGCGCGGCGGGAGCCTGTCCGGCCAGCACCCGGCGGACCTGGGCGCGCACGTCATCAGCGCGGTTGTCGAGCGCACGGGGATCGACCCCGAGGTGGTCGACGACGTGATCTTCGGCTGCGTGGACGCCATAGGCCCGCAGGCGGGCAACATCGCGCGCTCCGCGTGGCTCGCCGCCGGGATGCCCCTCGGTGTGCCCGGGACCACCGTCGACCGCCAGTGCGGCTCCAGTCAGCAGGCCATCCACTTCGGTGCCCAGGGGATCATGTCCGGCACCCAGGACGTGATCCTGTTCGGGGGCGTGCAGAACATGAGCGCGCTGCCGATCTCCTCCGCCATGCTCGCCGGCCGTGAGTACGGATTCGACGACCCGTTCACCGGCTCCACCGGATGGGTCTCCCGCTTCGGCTCCCAGGAGATCTCCCAGTTCAACGGTGCCCAGATGATGGCCGACAAGTGGGACATCTCGCGGGGGGAGATGGAGGAGTGGGCGCTGCAGTCCCACACCCGCGCCCGCGCCGCGATCGCCGAGGGCCGGTTCGCGAACGAATACGTCCCGCTCGCCGGTCTCGAGGCCGACGAGACCACGCGCGAGACCACCCTCGAGAAGATGGCCTCCCTACCCGTGCTGGCCGAGGGTGGGTCGCTGACCGCTGCCGTGGCGTCGCAGATCTCCGACGGTGCGTCCGCCGGGTTGCTCGCCTCCGCCGAGGCGGTGGAGAAGTACGGCCTCACGCCGCGTGCCCGGATCCACCATCTGACCGTGCGCGGTGACGATCCGGTGATGATGCTCTCCGCGCCGATCCCCGCCACCCGGTGGGCTCTGGAGAAGACCGGACTGACGATCGACGACATCGACGTGGTGGAGATCAACGAGGCGTTTGCCCCCGTCGTGTTGGCCTGGATCAAAGAGATCGGTGCCGACCCGGCCCGGGTGAACCCCAACGGCGGCGGCATCGCCCTCGGCCACCCGCTCGGCGCGACCGGTGCGAAGCTGTTCGCCACCCTGCTGAACGAACTCGAGCGCACCGGCGGCCGCTACGGCCTGCAGACGATGTGTGAGGGCGGCGGCACCGCCAACGTGACGATCATCGAGCGACTCGACTCCTGACGCGCCGCCCCCGAGGCCCCGCACCACGAGACAGGCCCCGCACCACCCGGTGCGGGGCCTGTGACGCGTGAGGCCTGCTCTCGTGGTCAGCCCTCGGCCGAGAGGGTGTCCAGGCCGAGGCCGCCGCCCTCGCCGCCGCCGAGCAGGCCGAGGAGGCTGCCGAGTCCGCTGGCGTCGCCCTCGCCGGTCGCCGAGGACAGGGTGCCGAGGGTGTCCTCGGTCGACAGCCCGCCGAGGCTGCCCTGGATCGCATCGAGCGGATCGCCGACGAGCACCGGCCCGCCGATGTCCGATCCGCCGATCGCGCAGTAACTGACCACCGCGTAGACGTTCGACGGCACGGTGGCCGACACCGTGACGTTTCCGGCCGTGACATTCGCGATCGGAGTGGAGAGGAGGCCGCCGGTCTCGAGGAACGTCACGTCGGACATGCTGTTGATCAGGCTGTTGATGGCGCCGAGGTCGAGGTTGTTGAGCGCCTCGAGCTGGGTGAGGAGGGCCGGGGCGCTCGACGTGGGGACCACCGCGGCGACGCAGGTGTCGACATCGATAAGAGTGTCCTTCTGGAAGGTGACGGACACTGTGTTGCCGTTGACCACGGGGTCATTGGCCGTGGCGGCGGACGCGGCGCCGGCGCCGGCGAGGGTCAGGGCGGCGGTGGCGCCGAGGGCGGCGGCGACGCGGACTGCGGTGCGGGGGGAGGTCATCATGTGCTCCTGTGGGTGCGGGGGTCGGGTCCCCATTGGGGGACAACGGCTCTCAGGGTAGGCCAAGAAAGTCCTGAGGAAGTGCTGATTCAGCCAACACGACCGCACCCACCGGCATTTCTGGCCGGCGGGTGCGTGAAAGAAGTTGCCCGTGGGTCAGGGGGATGTGAGTCGGACTACGAGCCCAGGCCCCGCAGCGCCTCCAGCCGCTCGTGCGCCTGCGTCATGATCCGTTGGATCAGCTCGTCGCAGCTCGGTAGGTCCTCGATCATTCCCACGACCTGACCGGAGGCCAGCACGCCGGCCTCGGTATTGCCCTCGACCAGCCCGGCCTTGAGCAGCATCGGGGTGTTGGCGGCCATGACGATCTGCTGCCACGTGCGGTCGGAGGCCTTCTTCATGTTGAGGCCGTCCCTGGCGAGGGTCTGCCACTTCATGCCGGTCATCGACTTGAATTTATTGGCGTTCTGCACGGCTGCGAGCATCCCCTTGACGGGGCTGCCCGACTCGAGGGCGTTGACCAGGCCGGTGCGCAGGACCCGGTGCGGCATCCCGTCGACGCGGGTGGACACGACGGTGTCCTGAAGTCCCTTACCCAGATACTGCTTCTTCACCGCGTCCGGAACGCGGGAGTCGCTGGTGAGCAGGAAGCGCGTGCCCATGGCCACGCCCGCGGCCCCGTAGGCGAGCGCGGCCACCAGGCCACGGCCGTCGAAGAAGCCGCCGCCGGCGATGACAGGGATGGAGGTGTTGCCGGCTCCACCGAGCGCGTCGATGACGCTGGGCAGCAACAGCGTCGTGGCGACCGGGCCGGTGTGCCCCCCGCCCTCGCCTCCCTGGACGATCACCGCGTCGGCACCCCAGGAGGCCACCTTGACAGCGTGCTTCGCCGCGCCGATGGAGGGGACGACGACGAGGCCGTTGTCTTTAAGGCGCGCGATCAACTCGGGCTTGGGTGCGAGGGCGAACGACGCCACCTTCACCCCGTGGCGGATCATCAGCTCGCACCGCTCGGCGGCATCCTCGGCATCGGCGCGCAGGTTGACCCCGAAGGGCCGGGTGGTCAGCTCCTTGGTGCGCACGATCGCGTTCTCGAGCTCCGGATACGTCATCGTGGCAGACGCGATGATCCCCAGACCGCCCGCGTTGGCTGTGGCCGCGGTCAGCTCGGGTCCGGAGACCCAGCCCATGCCCGTCTGGACGATCGGGTACTCGACGCCGACGAGTTCGGTGAAGGCTGTGGTGATGGTCGGCGCACTCATGCGGTCGGCACCTCACGGTCGCGGAACCCGCGGGGGTCCAGCTCTTCACGGATGAGGCGCAGCTCCTCCGCCGAGGGATCGCGGGTAACGCCGGCCTCGGACAGGCCCTCGATCTCGAAGCCAGTGTTCTCAGCGACCTCCTCGGCGGTGACGCCCGGGTGCAGGCTCAGCGCGCGCATCCCGTGGTCGGTCCCACCGAAGTCGAACACGCCGAGGTTGGACACCACGCGATGCAGGTGGTGGTACCGGAAGGCGGGGTCCCCCGGGGTGTACCGGTCGTAGCCAACCCCGCAAACGATGTCGACCTTCTCGGTGAAGACGCGGGGGGAGTGCTTGCCCACCCAGTAGCTGGTCGCGTGGTTGATCGAGTTGCCGGGCGCACCCCGCAGGCCGAACATCTGCCGCGAGGGCTTCTGGACGTCGTCGCCGAAGGCGGAGAGGTTCTGGTTGCCGAAGCGGTCGATCTGGTTGGCGCCCATCACCACGTGGCGGGTGCCGGCCTGTAAGACGTCGAACACCCGGGGGAAGGGGATGTACCCCTCGAAATCGATGACCTTGCCCAGCGGCGGGGTCTGGCCGAGGAAGCGGTACTCCCCGTCGGTGATGAGCAGATCCGGCTCGGAGGTCAGACGCGCGAGCCGCGCCCCGATGGTGGCCATCGGGGTCATGGGCGAGGCGAAGATCTCCCCGGCACCGGCGAAGATCTCGGCGCACGCGATGGCGCAGTACTCGGCCCTGCTGATGGACTGAGCGGTAGCGGGCTGTGTGGTGGGGTCGGTCATCACTTGGCTCCCTTGTCTGCGGCAGCGGCGGCCTTCTCGGCGGCGACCTTCTCCGCGAACGCGGCGACTGCCGTCTGGTAATCCTCCTCGGACCCGGACAGGAACTCGGAGACGAAGCTCGCCCACGACGCGTCGTCCTTGGCGGCGGTGGCGTAGTGGCGCTGGAACGCCTCATCGCGGCCGTATCCGCCGGCGAAGGTGAAGTGGGCGCCGTTCGGGGCCTCGGAGACGGTGTCCACGAACATGCGGCTGAGCAGCATGCGCTGCGGGCCGACCTCGTTCATCAGCGCGTCGGCGGAGTCCACGACCTCGTCGACCTCGAGCAGGACGGTGTCGGCGGCCATGGCGTAGAGGTCGTCGAAGTACCCGTCGACGCCGGTGAACGCGGCGTTGCCGTGCTTGTCGGCCTTGTCCAGGTGGATCAGGGCGGCGTCCATCCGCAGGGCCGGCATCGCCACGAGGGTCTCTGTCCGGCCGTCCACCGGATAGGGGGAGTCGACGGTCGTGAGCTCGTCCCCCCAGAACCGGAACACGTCCGAGCCGAGCCCGGCGCGGGTGGGCAGGAACGGCAGGCGGTGCGCGGCGGCGGTGAGGCCGGCCCGGACCATGCCCTCGTCCATCTCACGGGAGAGAATCGATCCCTCGGTGCGCCGACGCGCGAACCACGGGTCGTAGAACGGCGCGGAGTCCAGGGACACGAAACCGTAATAGGCCTTCGACACCTTCCCGGCCGAGCAGAGTAACCCCAGGTCGGGTCCACCGAAGGAGATCACCGTGAGGTCGGTGAGGTCCTCCCGGCGGAGGATCGCCCGGACGAGCGCCATGGGCTTGCGCCGTGAGCCCCATCCGCCGATGCCGATGGTCATGCCGCTCTCCAGGCGCGACACGGCCTCGTCGAGACTGGTGCGCTTGTCGCGCGGGGTGGGGGTCGTCGTCACTTGTTCTCGCCCGTCCTCTCGGCTCGATCGGCTCGTTTATCCAGGTTCGTCCCGCTCTTGACGAACTCGTCTCGGTGCTCGTCGGCCACGCCGGCGAGGTTGAGTTCGAAGGTGAAGCCCTGCTCCATCCGGTATGAGGACTTCACGTCGACGGGATCGATGTGGTTGATGGCTTCCTTGGCCGCGCGGATGACCCGGGTGTCCTTGGCGGCGATCGTCTCCGCGAGGTCCCGGGCGGCCGCGTCGAGCTGGTCGCGGGGGACCACCTCGTACACGGTGCCCCACTGGTGGAGCTGCTGCGCGGTGACGTTGCGGGAGGTGAAGTACAGGGTGCGCATCATGTGCGGGGGGACCATGCGGGCCAGGTGGGTGGCCGCTCCGAGCGCTCCCCGGTCCACCTCGGGGAGGCCGAACACCGCGTCATCGGAGGCGACGATGCAGTCCGCGTTCCCCACGAGCCCGATCCCGCCGCCGACACAGAAGCCGTTCACCGCGGCGATCACGGGGACCGCGCACTCGTACACGGCGTTGAAAGCCACGTAGCAGCCGCGGTTGGCGGCGAGCAGGTGGTCGAAACCCTCGAAGTTCTGCATCTCCTTGATGTCCACGCCGGCGTTGAACCCGCGGCCCTCGGCCCGCAGGATCACCACGTGAACCTCCGGGTCGCGCCCGGCGGCGAGGATCTGCTCGCCGAGCTCGAACCATCCCGCGGAGGGGATGGCGTTGACGGGGGGGAAGTCGACGGTGACGGTCGCGATGCCGTCCGATCCCTTGTCGAGGGTGATGCCCATGGTGCTCCCTTCGCACGCCGACGCTGTGTGGTTCAGCGGCCGGGTGACTAACCAAACGCTTGCTTGGTAGGCTAGCACGCATGTCGCACATCGATCTGGGTCTGGCGGGCAGGGTCGTCCTCGTCACGGGCGGCGTCCGCGGTGTCGGCGCCGGGATCAGCAGGGTCTTCCGCGAAGCCGGGGCCGTCGTCGTCACCTGCGCGCGGCGCCCCGCCGACGAGGGGTCCGACGTCGCCGATCTCGAGTTCCACTCGGTCGACCTCCGTGACCCCGACGCGGTCCGCGCGATGGTCGACCGCATCGTGGATCGGCACGGCCGGCTCGACGTGGTGGTCAACAACGCCGGTGGGGCCCCCTTCGCCCTGGCCGCTGATGCGAGCCCTAACTTCCACTCCAAGATCGTCGCGCTGAACCTGTTGTCCGCGCTCACGGTGGCCCAGGAGGCGAACCGGGTGATGCAGCCGGCCGGAGGGGCGATCGTCAACATCTCCTCGGTGTCCGGGCACCGGCCTTCGCCGGGAACGGCGTCCTACGGCGCGGCCAAGGCGGGGATCGACTCCCTGACCCGATCCCTGGCCGTCGAGTGGGCGCCCGCGGTGCGGATCAACTCCGTCGTGGTGGGTCCGGTGAGGACCGAGCTCGCCGAGATGCACTACGGGGACGCCGACGGGGTGGCCGCGGTCGACGCCACCATCCCCATGGGACGGATGGCGGATCCACGCGACGTGGGCCAGGCGGCCGCGTTCCTGGCATCCCCATTGGCGGCGTACATCACCGGAGCCGAGCTCCTGGTTCACGGCGGTGGCGAGAAGCCGGCGTTCCTGTCGGCGTCCAACGCCAACACGACGTCCTGACATCACCGAACATCTATCCGAGGAGAACCATGGGAATCTGCGACGGACGCGTCGTCATCGTCACCGGCGCCGGCCGAGGAATCGGCCGGGAGCACGCCCTGGCCTTCGCGGCAGAGGGTGCCAAGGTCGTGGTCAACGACCTCGGCGCCGGGCTCGACGGATCGGACGTGGGGGAATCCCCGGCCGAGCAGGTGGTGGAGGAGATCCGGGCCGCCGGCGGTGAGGCCGTGGTCAACGGAAACGACATCTCCTCGTGGGAAGGGGCACGCGAACTCGTCCACCAGGCGATCAACCACTTCGGTGGCCTCGACGTGCTGGTCAACAACGCCGGCTTCCTCCGGGACAAGATGCTCGTCGGTATGGGTGAGCAGGACTGGGACACCGTGATCAACGTTCATCTCAAGGGTCACTTCGCGCCGCTGCGCCACGCCGCCGAGTACTGGCGCGCCGAATCGAAGGCCGGCCGCCCCCGCCGGGCCAGGGTCATCAACACCTCCTCGGGGGCCGGGCTCTTCGGATCGGTCGGACAGGGTAACTACGCCACCGCGAAGGCCGGAATCGCGCTGTTGACCATCCAGACCGCCGCGGAGATGAAGGGGTACGGCGTCACCGCCAACGCGATCGCTCCCGCTGCGCGTACTCGCATGACCACCTCCGCCGGGGAGGGCATGGCGTCACAGATGGCGGCACCCGAGGACGGTTCCTTCGACGCGATGGACCCCGCCAATGTCTCGCCGCTGGTCGTGTGGCTCGGGTCGGCGGAGTCGGACGAGGTCACCGGGCGTGTGTTCGAGGTCGAGGGCGGGAAGGTCACCGTGTGCGACGGGTGGCAGCGGGCAGCGTCCGAGGACAAGGGTGCGAAGTGGGACCCGGTAGAGCTCGGGTCGGTGGTGCCGCGACTGCTCACCGCGTCCCCGTCGCCGGTGCCCGTCTACGGCGCCCGCTGAATCGCTCGGCCCGGGGCCGTCCTCCGGGATCAAGAGATGGAGCCCCGCACCGTCACGGTGCGGGGCTCCATCTCTGTGCCCGGGTCGACGCCCGGGGTCAGGTGCTCAGTTCTCGGGATCCGGGCAGTTCTGAGCGTCGACCGATCCGGCGCCTGCGAGCTGGTCGACCTGCTCCTGCGGGAGGTCGCAGATCGTGGGCAGGGGCGGCAGGCCCGGCAGGGGCGGCAGGGCCGGCAGCGCCACGCCACCGTTGATCGCGGCACCGGCGAGCACGAGCGTGCCGCCCAGCGAGAGGACCGGAAGGAGGGCGACCCCCGAACCGCTCTCGCCACCCAGGCTGGCCGCGGCCTCCAGGGATCCGGCCTGGCCGACCATCGATCCGAGGTTGGTCGAGCCCATGCTCTCGACAGACCCGTTCTCCAGCGAACCGGTGAGCGCGGTGAGCGACCCGTTGACCGCGGTGAGATCGCCGAAGGACCCGGTCAGGACTTCGGCGCTGCCACCGGTCGAGCCGGTGATGAGATCCGAGCTCTGGCCCGTGGAGCCGCTGTTGCCCGAGAGGGATCCGGAGACCTCCTCGATGGAGCCGGACAGCGCGGGCAGGATGCCGCCCTCGGCGATCGACCCGATGATCGGGTCGGCGGAGTTGCTCTCCACCGAGCCGGCGAGCTGATTGGCGGAACCGTTGGTCAGCGAACCGGCGATCCCCTCGCCGACGAGTTCAGCGGAGCCGCCGATGCCGGCCGTCGAACCGTCCGGGAAGTTGGCGGACAACGGGGGGAGCTCCGCGGACCCACCGAGGAAGTTGAGCTCGGTGGACAGCGGGGTCATCCCCAGCGACCCCATGCCCTCGGACCCGGTGAGGGGCGCGAGATCGGACGAGGTGAACTCGGCGGAACCGCCGAGAAGATCGAGCTCCGTGGAGAGCGGGGTCATCCCGAGGGAGCCGACCTCCGTCGAACCGAACTCGGCGGAGCCCCCCAGTAGCTCGGTGGACAGCGGCGTCATGCCGGTCGATCCCACGTCCCCGGAGCCCACCAGCAGTTCGGTGGAGAGCGGGGCCATGCCCACCGAGCCGACGAGCGGCGCCAGGTCGGAGGAGGTGAAGGTTGCCGAGCCTCCGAGCAGGTCGGTGGAGAGCGGTGCCATGCCGAGCGAGCCGACGTCGGTCGAGCCGAACTCCGCCGAGCCGAACTCGGCCGAGCCTCCCAGCAGGTCGGTGGACAGCGGCGCCATCCCGGCGGAACCGACCTCGGTGGAGCCGAACTCGGCCGAGCCGCCGAGCAGGTCGGTGGACAGCGGCGCCATCCCGGCGGAACCGACCTCGGTGGAGCCGAACTCGGCCGACCCGCCGAGCAGGTCCAGCTGGGTGGACAGCGGAGCCAGGTCGGAGGAGGTGAAGTCGGCCGAGCCGCCGAGCAGGTCGGTGGACAGCGGTGCCATGCCGAGCGAGCCGATGTCGGTCGAGCCGAACTCGGCCGAGCCGCCGAGCAGGTCCGAGCTGCCCGGGAGCGCCGCAGACCCGCCGAGCAGGTCCGTGGACAACGGCGGCAGTTCGGAGGAGGCGGGCAGTTCGGCGGATCCGCCGAGGAGCTCGGTCGACAGGGGCATCATGCCGAGCGAGCCGATGTCGGTCGAGCCGAACTCGGCCGAGCCGCCGAGCAGGTCCGAGCTGCCCGGGAGGGCGGCCGACCCCCCGAGAAGGTCCGAGCTGCCGGGGAGCTCGGACGACCCGCCGAGCAGGTCCGAGCTGCCCGGCAGGGCCGAGGATCCGCCGAGCGGGTCCGAGCTGCCCGGCAGGGCCGTGGACCCGGCGAGGGGCTCGGAGCTCAGAGCCGGCAGATCGGCTGAACCGCTGAGCGGATCCAGACCCGCCGAACCCCCGTCGAGGTCACCGATGGAGCCGGTGATCGGGCCGAGCGCATCGATGATGCTGCCCAGGTCCTGCGCGTTGGCCGTGCCGTGGACGCCGGACGCGGCGAGGAGTACTGATGCCGCGACCGCGGCGGCCCTGGTGGGCTTGTTCATGGGGGAGGTCCTTTCGGTGGTATGACCCCTCGGACGACTGGATCCTGTGGACCAAGGTCCGGACATCTAACGCGCATAAGAATCCTCTAAGGCTGAGTGGGTGTCAACGCTTTGCTCAGGAAATGGTGCTGAAGTGACGAATGAGGTGATAATGGACTGATAAACAGTCGTCAGATCGGCCACCTGAGGTAAGAAAACACCCAGAGCCACGACAATGGCCGAGGCCTCTCGCGTGGAGAGACCCCGGCCGGGGCGGTAGTCGCGAAGTCAGCCGGTCGGTTCGCAGATCACCACCGGGATCACCCGGCTCGTGTTGGCCTGGTACGAGGCGAAGTCGGCGTAGCGCTCGACGAGGCGGGGCCAGAGCGCCGCGCGCTCCTCTGCGGACGCCTCCCTCGCCGTCATCGCCCTGGTCCTCCGGCCCACCTGGATGGTGACCTCCGGGTTCGCCAGGATGTTCAGGTACCACTGGGGGTGCCTGGGCAGGCCCCCCTGGGAGGCGACGAGCAGCACCCGGTCGCCATCCGGGAGGTGGAGCAGCGGCACCGTTCGCGGTTCGCCGGACTTGCGCCCCGTCGTCGTCACCAGGCAGACCGGAACCGGCGCCGTGAGCGCCGATCCCACCCTCCAGTTGCCGCCGATGCGGCCACCGGAGACGCGATACGTCCAGGTGTTGACGCGGGAC
Source organism: Dietzia sp. UCD-THP (assembly GCF_000349585.1). Taxonomy (NCBI): domain Bacteria; kingdom Bacillati; phylum Actinomycetota; class Actinomycetes; order Mycobacteriales; family Dietziaceae; genus Dietzia; species Dietzia sp. UCD-THP. The sequence goes on along the minus strand of NZ_AOSR01000008.1, from coordinate 104,463 downwards.
ATCACCTTGATGACGCCGAGGACCCACGGCTTGGAGCGCCGGGGATCGTCCACGCCGGTCTCCACCCCGGGGTGCTCCTCGCTCACCTCGAGCCCGGGAGCGGCGCGCGGACGATCACGTGCTTGCCCGGGAAGAACGCCGCCAGCTCGCGCCGGCACTCCTTCAGGGCCGCCAGGCCGAAGCCCTTCTTGCGCTCCTCGGGGTGGATCCAGATGGCCACGTCGACATCACCGTCGTCGATCTGCTCGCCGAAGACCAGGCCCACCGGCTGGTCGCGCGAGGTGTCCACGGCCACGAACCACATCGCGGACTCGGCCTCGACCCGTGCCAGGCCGGCCTTCCGCTCCTCTTCCGTCTTCTGCTGGTCCCACTCGCCGGCCGTCGCCGACGTCTCATCGGAGGACCGCGAGTGGTACAGATCGGCGTGATCTGCAGTGTCGCGGAACGGGAACAGGCTGAAACCGTGCGGCCCCGACCCGACCGGGTGGTCGGTCGTGTGTCCCACGAATGCCTCGAGCGGGGTCTTGAGTACCTCGCGCGCCTGGTCCACGGGCACGGCCAGCAGGTGTGCGATCGCCTCCACCGCGTCCTCCGTGCCATTGGCGGAGGAGATGGCCGAGAAGACCTCGTTCCTGCGGGCTGCGGCTGTCTCGATGGTGGTGCTGCTCATGTCAGATCCTCTCGATGATGCTCGCCGAGGCCTGGGCGCCGCCCGCGCACATAGTTATGAGGGCGCGTTCGCCGTCCGTGCGCTCGAGCTCGTGCAGGGCGGTCGTGACGAGCCTAGCCCCGGTGCTGCCGACGGGATGACCGATCGCGATAGCCCCCCCGTTGACGTTGACCTTGTCCATGTCCGGACCGTGCACGGCGGCCCAGCTGAGCAGTACCGAAGCGAAGGCCTCGTTGCACTCGAAGAGGTCGAAGTCGGAGATGGACATCCCCGAGCGGTCGAGCACGCGCTGGGTGGCCTGGACAGGGCCGTCGAGGTGGTACTCCGGCTCCCCGCCGACCAGGGCCTGGTGTGCGATCCGCGCGCGAGGGGTGAGGCCGTGGGCCTTCGCGACGTCCTCGTCCATGAGCAGGACCGCCGCCGAGCCGTCGGACATCTGGCTGGACGTCCCCGCGGTGTGCAGGCCGCCGTCGAGCACCGGCTTCAGGCCGGCGAGCGCCTCCGCGGTGGTCTCACGCAGGCCCTGGTCCCGGGTGACGATCACCTTCTCGCCGGTGTAGGTGCCGTCCTTGAGGCGTTCGGGGGCCTCGACGGCAAAGGTCTCGCGATCGAACCGGCCCTCCTGCCACGCACGCGCGGCGTTGGCCTGGGACCGCACGCCCAGCTCCTCCAGGTCCTCCCGGCTCAGCCCGCGGCGCCGGGCGATGCGGTCGGCGGCGGTGAACTGGTCCGGCAGGTCGATCGACCAGTCGTCCGGTCGGGGCATCCCGTTGGAGCCGTCCCCGACGGCTGCGCGGAGCGCGATCCAGCTCATCGATTCGACGCCACAGGCGATGCCCGCGTCCATGGCGCCGGCGTGGATGAGGTTGGCGATGAAATGGGTGGCCTGCTGCGCCGACGAACACTGGCAGTCGATGGTCGTGCACGCCGTCTGCCACGGCAGCCCGGAGGCGAGCCACGCGCCGCGGGTGACGTTGTTCCCCTGGGCGCCGGCCTGGGTGACGCACCCCCCGACGACCTGCTCGACCAGCGATGCGTCGATCCCGGCGCGGCGGATGACCTCTTTCTGGGAGGCGCCCAGCAGATGTGCGGGGTGCAGGCCCGACAGTGCGCCGCGCGCCTTGCCGATCGGGGTGCGAACGGCCTCGACGATGACGGGATTGCCCATGGTGGTCCTTCCGGAAGAACGAGCGCAGCGGATCGGGCGCCCGGGGGGAACGTGTTCTAGTATGGTGAGTGGAACGTGTTCTAGATTACCGCTCGGATCCCGGGTTCGCAGTATCCCGGGGTCGTCGGTCGCCGAGCACGAGACGCATCCGACGCGGTCAAGGAGTACCAAGTGCAGGCAGTCACCATTCCCGAGGGTTTCGACTTCACGGACCCGGAGCTCTACGAGAAGCGCCTACCGCATCCCGAGTGGGCCCACCTCCGTCGGACCGAGCCGATCCGGTGGTGCGCCAACGAACCCGGAGCCGACGGGTTCGATGACGACGGCTACTGGGTGGTCACCAAGCACGAGGACGTCAAGGAGATCTCCCGCCGCACCAACGAGGTGTTCTCCACGTTCGAGAACACGGCGATCCCGCGCTTCGCACCCGGAACCGAGCGCGAGATCGTCGAACTGACCCGCCTGCTGTTCATCAATCAGGACGGCGAGGAGCACAAGAAGTACCGGCGCACCATCTCCAAGGGATTCACCCCGCGCAACATCGAGAAGCTCCGCGACCACCTCGCCGAGAAGGCGCGGGTCATCGTCGAGACCGCGGCGGCCAAGGGTAGCGGCGACTTCATCACCGAGGTCGCCTCCGAACTGCCGTTGCAGGCGATCGCCGAGCTCATCGGCATCCCGCTCGAGGACCGTCACCAGATCTTCGAGTGGTCCAACCAGATGACGAGCTACGACGTGCCCGGCAAGGTCGAGGAGTCGCAGATGGCCAATGCCATGGTCCTGTCGTACGCGCAGGAGCTCGCGGCCAAGCGCGAGGTCGATCCCCGCGACGACCTGGTGACCAAGCTCATCCAGGCCGACATCGACGGTGAGCGGCTCACCGCCGACGAGTTCGGCTGGTTCGTGGTGCTGCTCGCCGTCGCCGGCAACGAGACCACCCGCAACGCCACCACTCACGGGATGGTCGCCTTCCTCGACAACCCGGAGCAGTGGGAGTTGTTCAAGGCCGAGCGCCCCGCGACCGCCTATGACGAGATCCTCCGCTGGGCCTCTCCGATCACCTCGTTCCAGCGCACCGCCACCGAGGACGTCGAGATCGGGGGGGTGACCATGAAGAAGGGCGACCGCGCCGCCATCATGTACGGCTCGGCGAACTTCGACGAGGACGTCTTCACCGACCCCTTCACGTTCAACATCCTCCGCGACCCCAACCCGCACCTGAGCTTCGGTGGCAACGGCCCGCACTACTGCATCGGGGCGAACCTGGCCCGGCTGCAGATCGAACTGATCTTCAACGCCATCGCCGATCACCTCCCCAACCTGGAGTCGCTCGGTGAGCCCTCCCGCATCCGCTCGGGGTGGCTCAACGGCATCACCGAGTGGACGGTCGACTACAAATGCCCGGTCCTGCGCTGACCCGGGGCTCGTCGTCGTCCTGAAGTCCGGCTCCGTGTCCGACCACCGCTACGTCGACCGCAACGGCGTTCGGCTGCACTACGTCGTCGCCGAGCCGGCCCCCGAGCCCGCCCCCACGGCCGGCTCCCCGGGCACAGTGGTCCTCCTCCACGGGTTCCCGCACTTCTGGTTCACCTGGCACCGCATGATCCCCGCCCTCGCCGCCGCGGGGTGGCGGGTCATCGCACCGGACCTGCGTGGCATGGGACGGTCGGCCGCGCCCGCCGACGTGGAGGCCTACTCGCCGCGCGAGGTGGTCGACGACGTCCTCGCGGTGTGTGACGCCGAGGGGGCTGGGCGGGTCGTGCTGGTGGGTTTCGATTTCGGGGCGGGCGTCGCGTACGACACCTGCCATCTGGAACCCGGCCGGGTCCGCGCGGTGATCGGGATGGAGAACCCGTTCATGGGTACCGCCGGGACGGTCCCGCCGCTGGAGGGCTCGGCGATGATGGCCGAGAAGCACTTCCTGCACCTCCACTACTTCTCGCAGCCGGGAGTGGCCGAGGCCGATCTCGCCGGTCGCGAGCGGGAGTTCCTCACCAGGGTCTTCTACGCGCTGTCGGCGGACTACCACTACCTCGACGTGTGGCAGCACCCCCCGGGGTCTACCTATCTCGAGGCGCTGCCCGAGGCGCCGCCGCTACCGTGGCGCTGGCTCTCGGTCGAGGAGATGGACGTCTACGAGGCCGAGTACGCCCGCACGGGGTTCGCCGGCCCGTTGCAGTGGTATCGGGCGATGGACGTGTCCTGGTCAGCGCGTAAGGAGTTCGAGCGACAGACAAACCCGGTGCCGTTCTACTTCCTCTACTCTGAGCACGACCCGGACCTCGAGGGCTTCCACGGACGGGATCCGCTCTCGAAACTCGGGCGACACCACGACGACGTCCGCATGGTCCGCGCGATCTCCTCGCCGGCGGGGCACCTCATGCACCTGGAGGCGACGGAGGACACCCACCGGGAGATCCTCACCTGCCTGGCGGACATCGCGGCCTCCGTTCCTGCCTGAGGCACTCGGCAGGCGCATGTCACCCCGCCCCCGCCCGAGCTCGCATCCGACTACCTCTCCAGCAATCACCCCGACTGCTCCGAGCCTGGTTGGCGGACAAGAGCTTCGGGCTGGCGGACAGGCGCTTCGGGCTGGCGGACCCTTTGCTCGTTTCAGGCCCGGTTTTCGCATATCGGGTCCGCCAGCTGCGAGGGGTGTCCGCCAGCTGCCACGCGAGGGCTCGTTCAGGATGAAGTCAGGTGCCGGAGGTCTCGTCGGGCGCGGGTCAGGGCACTCGCGATGTGGCCCATGACCTCTTCCGGGCGCATTCCCGTTGTCACACGGACGACCTGCCAGCCAAGGTCCGCCAACCGAGCGGTGATCCGGAGGTCCCGGCGCCACTGTTCCGGATCTCCGTGGTGCTTGCCGTCGTAGAAGATCGCGACTTTCTCGCGGGCGTACGCGAGGTCGGCAATCGTAAGGAGATGTCCCGACGGTTCGCATATCTCGAACTGCGAGACAGGCTGAGGCAGTGAAGAGCGCTCGATTCTGAGCCGGAGGAGGCTCTCCTGCGGAGAGTGCGCGTCCGCGTCGCAGGCGTCGAGCAGTCGAACCACCCTCGAGACCCCGTGTTGGCCGGGCATCCGCGTTGCAGCGTCGGCAACCGCGCGAACGCTGGTGTTGGTGGCGGAGCACACGGAGTCCACGATGCAGATCTTCCGATCAGCGCCAGTGGACCACCTTGCCACGTCGACCGCGGTTCGGGCTGGTGCGGTAATTCGTATTCCGCCGATCTCGCACGCGTCCGCGGCCGGGATGGGTTGCCGCAGCCTGCGCTCCCGAACCCCGGTCGGCACGCGGGGCTCTGCTGAGGTGAAGACATCGACGACGCCGTTGCCCCGCTCTGTCGAGTACCAGTGTTCCCCGTGGAGATACGCGGCGGACCACCCTCCGATCACCGCGTCTGCAGGCGCCCAGATGTCGACTGCACGTATGAAGTCCCACCTGCTCAGCCGCGCCCCCTTCGCGGCATACACACCGGGAACGATCATTCTGAACGCCGATCGGAGCGAGTATCTCGTCACGAGTCCGGTCTCGAGGGCCGGGCTCGCTGCGAATGGCTGCCCGTCTGCAACCGCATCCGCCAACGAGGCGGGGAGCGGGGTGGGAGGCCGGGTGTCTCGGAATCGCCGGTCGCGTCTCATGTCGGCAATCCTGACCGGTCATCACGTGTCGACCGGCGGGTGACGACGTCAATGTGGACGGGGTTGACGACGATTCACAGGAACCACGACGAGTTCAGTCCGCCTGGCTCACGTGGCGGTCCTGCAGACCGGGCGGACCCGCTCCCCCGAGTTGGCGGACATGCTTCCTCAGCTGGCGGGCAGGAGGTGCCAAAAACCGGCCCGGAATCGCACGAGAAGTCCGCCAACCCCGGGGGCATGTCCGCCAACCCCGGGGGCATGTCCGCCAACCGCGGGGGCAAGTCCGCCAACCGTGGGGGCATGTCCGCCAGGCAGCCTGGCCGCGGGCTGACGAGACCGTCAGTAGCTCAGGAGCCGAGGCCGTACTTCTCGCCGAAGGCCGCGATGGAGTCGAGTTTCTGCTGGGTGGAGCAGTCGAATCCGTGGCCGTCGATCATCCACGGCATCACGATGATGTCGGTGACCCCGGCCTCGGCCAACTCCGTGAAGCCCCGGGTGCCGAAGCGGTCGAGGCAGACCACCTGGATCGCGAAGGGTTTCCCGTCGCCGCGGTCGGCCAGTGAGCGGCCGTCGGCCTCGAGCAGTTCGCCCAGCCGCCGGACAGTGGTGACGATCTCGTCGTAGCCCATCATGGCGCTGGTCCAACCCTGGCCCACCCGCGCGGCCCGCTTGAGCGCGATCTCGGTGTGACCGCCCACGTAGAACGGCACCTGCTCGCTGGGGGCGGGGGTGAAGATCAGCTCGTCGAAGTCGAAGTGCTGGCCGTGGAAGTCCATCCACTCACCCCGCAGGGCTTCGCGCACGATCGCCAGCGACTCGTCCGTGCGCTTGCCGCGGCCCTTGAACGGCGCGCCGCACCACTCGAACTCGTTGGGGTCCCAGCCGATCCCCACGCCCAGATCCAGCCGGTTCCCCGTCAGCAGCGCCACCGACGCCACCTGCCTGGTGAGCAGCAGCGGATTGCGCGGGCCGACCTTGAGCACCTGCGGGCAGAAACGGATGCGGGAGGTGGCCCCGCCCATGGCTGCGGACGCGACGAGGGGCTCGACCCACTGGGTGTCGGCGTCCCACATCCGCGAACCGTCCGGGGTGTACGGGTAGTCCTCGTCCTGCCGTCGCGGGTGGAACAGCGAGTCGGGCAGGACGATCCGGTCGAAACCGGCGGCCTCGGCCCCGCGGGCGATGTCCATGATCTGGTCGACCGGGGAGAAGGAGATGGGGACGGAGAACTCGGCGTCCACTACACGTGGCATGTCAGACGTCCTTTTTGACGGCACCGGCGATGGCGGCGCGGTCGTCGTCGGTCAGCGGTCGTAGTCCTGAGGCCATGGCCACGTCCTGTTCCCAGAAGGCGCGGAGGTTCACGAGCTGCCCCTGGGAGTCGACCCGGTAGTCCACGGCGATGTCGATCTCCATGATGTCGGAGCCCATGTGGGTCCGCATGGTGCCGACGCAGAGGAGTTCGTCGCCCGCGGCGATCCCTCGGTCGAACCGGAACTCGATGTGGTCCGGGGTGGCCACGGCCTTCTCCCAGAACTCCAGGAGCCGCTCAGTTCCGGTGTGACCGATGCCCTCGGCGTCGAACATCGACGGCCCCACGGGATCCTCGATGGTGCCCTCGGGGTTCCATCCGGCGATCCAGGCGTCGCGGTCGCCGGCGTTGGTCGCGGCCCACGAACGGCGCGCGGCGGCGTAGGCGGGACTCGCCGACGCCGCCTCGCTCATCTCGAGCGGCCGGTACATGCCGTCCTCGTCCAGGTAGGGGTTGCTCATCGCCTGCGTTCCGATCCGACGACCCACATGGAGAAGAACTGGGACCCGCCACCGTAGGCGTGGCCGAGGGCCTTGCGAGCCCCCGGGATCTGGTGCTCCTCGGCGCGCCCCATGACCTGCCGGGCGGCCTCGGCGAAGCGCAGCATTCCGGACGCGCCGATCGGATTGGAGCACATCACCCCGCCGGAGGGGTTGACGGGCAGCGACCCATCGCGGGCGGTGGCGCCGGACTCGGTCATGCGCCAGCCCTCGCCCGGAGCCGCGAACCCGAGGCTCTCCAACCACATGGGCTCGAACCACGAGAACGGGACGTAGATCTCGGCGGCGTCGATCTCCTCGGCCGGGTCGGTGATCCCGGCCTCGGCCCACAGGGCCGCCGCGGCGTCCCGACTGGCCTGCGGGTTAGCGTAGTCGCGGCCGGCGAAGGTTCCGGGCTCGGTGCGCAGCGCGGTGGCGTGCACCCACGCGACACGGCGGCCGGTGGACTCGACCTCCTCGGCGGCCGCGGCGTCCCCGAGGACGATCGCGCACGCGCCGTCGGAGGACGGGCACGTCTCGTCGAAGCGGATGGGGTCCCACAGCATCTGCCCCTGCAGCACCTTGTCCACGGTGAGGTCGGGCTGCTTGAGGTGGGCGTGGGGGTTGATGGACCCGTTGAGTCGGTCCTTGACCGCCACCATGGCGCCGACGTGCTCCGGGGCGCCGGTGGTACGGATGTAGGACCGCACGTGGGGGGCGAAATACCCGCCGGCTCCCGCGCCGACGGGGGCGGTGAACGGCACGGGCAGGCTCAGGGCCCACATGGCGTTGGATTCGGACTGCTTCTCCCACGCCACGGCCAGGACACGGCGGTAACGGCCGGACTGGATGTGCGAGGCGGCCACCACGGCCGTGGAACCGCCGACGGAGCCGGCGGTGTGGACGCGAAGGAGCGGTTTGCCCACCGCGCCGAGCGCGTCGGCCATCATGAGCTCGGGCATCATCACGCCCTCGAACAGGTCGGGGGCCTTGCCCACGACCACCGCGTCGATCTCGTCCCACCCCACCCCGGCGTCGGCCATGGCGGCGTCGATCGCCTCGCGGCAGAGCCCGGACATGGAGACGTCCGTGCGACGGGCGACGTGGTGGGTCTGGCCGGTGCCGAGAACGGCCGCGGGCAGTCCGGAGCTGTGGGCGCTCATGCGGGGCGTCCTTCCAGGAGGCAGATGAGGTTCTGCTGAAGCAGATGTCCGCTGGTGGCGTGGGCGAGGGCGCGTTCGGTGCGGCCCTCCATGACGTCGTTGGCGGCGTACCCGATGCGCTCGAGCCCGGCGGAGAACAGCGGGTCCGCCAACAACGACCCGCCGGACGGGGTCACGGCCACGTGGTCGCCGATGCCCAGCGCGGAACGCAGGAGCAGCTCCTGGTGCGTGTACTGGGTGTGCAGTTCGGCGACGGTCACGCCCCCGAGATCGGGCCGGTCCCCCGACGACCGGGTGGCGCGTACGGCGGCGGCGCGGGCCGAGGGGGAGTCGGTGAGGTCGCGGGCGCCGAACTCTGCGGAGTCGGCGATGTGCTCGATGCCGGTGACGTACGCCGGGGTGTCGACCAGCTCGCGGGCCCGGTCGCCGGAGGCGAGGATGATCGCGCCGGCTCCGTCGGTGACCGGCGGGCAGTCATGACGGCGCAGCGGGTCGGCCACGTACGGCTCGGCGAGCAGTTCACGTTCGTCCCTGCCGGTGGCGCGGGCGGCGACCGAGGCCATCGCGCCCTCCGACCACGTGCCTGCGTCGATCCCCGCGCGGGCCTGGAGCGCGGCGATGTGGTGCCGACCCGGCCAGAGCGGCGCGACCGTGTACGGGTCGAGCTGCAGTGCCATGGCCGAGTCGAGGTCCGTGCTCGCCGAGGCCTTGCCGAACCCGTAGACCAGTGCGGTGTCGGCCTGTCCGGTGGCGATCTTGAGGTAGGCCTCGAAGAACGCCCAGGCGGCGTCCATCTCCACGTGCGATTCGCTGATGGGGGGCACCGCGCCGATGGTGTCAACGGCGGAGATGAAGGAGAAGGCCCGCCCGGCCAGATAGTCGCAGGAGCCGGAGCACCAGAAGTCGATGTCGGTCCGGTCCAGACCAGTCTGGCGGTAGCACTCGGCGAAGACGGGCGCGAGCATCTCGACGCCGTTGGTGGTACCGAATGTGGACTCTGTGTGTCGGGCGTGGGCGAAACCGACGACGGCCACGTCCCGGGGTGCGGTGGGGGTCACGGGTGTCCTCTACAGGTGATGGGCGTAGGAGTCGGGGTCGGCGTCGGGGTCGCCGGTGGGTTCGAAGTGCGTGATGGCCTTCATCGAGGCGGGGCGGTCCGCCTCGGGCGTCCAGATCGCACGGACGCGCATCCCCATGCGCACCTCCGACGCCTCGCAGCCCAGTACAAGGTGCTGGATCGGGACGTCCGACCCGTCCAGGAGGATGTACGCGGTGACGTACGGAGGCTTGATCTCCTGGCCCGCGAACGGCACGTTGACGATGCCGAACGTGGTGACGGTCCCGACGTCGGAGACCTCCACGTACTCACCCATCGCCACTCCGTCCGAGGGGCAGTAGTCCCGCGGCGGGACGTAGACCTCGGGCCCGTTGGAGCGTCTGCGCCCGAGCATCCGGCCCTGCACGATCGCCCGGAGGAACTCGCTCTCGGCGGGCGAGGCGGTGTGGGTCACCGAGAGTCCGATCGGCGTGACGAGCATGGAGACCGCCTCGTCCCCGGAGGACTGCGCCAGCTCGTCGTCGCCCGAACCTGTGTCGCCCGCCGCGTCCGCGGGGACCACGCACGCGATGTCGTGGATGGTCCCGGTCCGCTCGGCCGACCAGAGCAACCGCACGCGCATCCCGGAGCTCACGGACCCGGGACCGTCCGCGGCGAGGGGGAGCAGGATGGCGGTGTCGGCGCCGTCGAACCGGACCAGTGCCCACGCGAAGGGCGAGTCGAGCGGGGCGACGTCGGCGGGCTCGGGGACCCAGGTCCAGACGACGACGACGCCCTCGATCCCGGTTCCCGAGCCCACCTCGACGAACTCCGTCAGGGCCTCGTGGGTGTGGGGGTCGAACTCCACGGGCGGCAGGTGGACGGCGCCGCGGGAGTCGCGTGTCCCCACGAGGCGGCCCTCACGCAGGCCGGTGAAGAACGCGCCGAGGACCGGCCCGGTCGATCGGGTGTAGTCGAAGGACGGGGCGAGAGGTGCCGAGAGCACGGGCTCGTCGGGCGGGATGATGTCCACAACGATCTCTCTGGATGTCACCCCACAAGTAGAACACGTTCCAGTGCGGTGCGTGTGGCTTTTCGCGGGCTCGCCCACGCCGCGGCGGCGTGGGTCACACTGGGGCCCATGAAATTCGCCTTGCAGCTCGGATACTGGGGCGCCCAGCCGCCCACCAACCACGCCGACCTCGTGGTGGCGGCGGACAGGGCGGGGTTCGACACCGTCTTCACCGCCGAGGCCTGGGGCTCGGACGCGTTCACCCCGCTCGCCTGGTACGGCTCGCTCACCGAGCGCATCCGCCTGTCCACGGCGGTCGTGCAGCTGTCCGCCCGGACGCCCACGGCCACCGCGATGAGCACCATGACCCTGGACCACCTCTCCGGCGGCCGCTTCTGTCTGGGCCTGGGCGTCTCCGGTCCGCAGGTGGTCGAGGGCTGGTACGGCCAGCCTTTCGCCAAGCCGCTGGCCCGGACGCGGGAATACATCGACATCATCCGTGCGGTGCTCCGCCGCGAGGCGCCCGTCACCTCCGACGGCCCCGCCTACGCGCTGCCGTACCAGGGCCCCGGTGCCTCCGGCCTGGGCAAGCCACTCAAGCCGATCCTCCACCCCCTGCGCGAGGACGTGCCCATCTGGCTGGGGGCCGAGGGGCCGAAGAACGTCGCGCTCGCGGCCGAGATCGCCGACGGGTGGCTGGGGTTCCTGGCCTCACCGCGGACCGCCCACGAGTTCAACGCATGGCTCGACGAGGGCTTCGCCCGCCCCGGGGCCCGGCGGACCCGGGAGGACTTCGAGGTGGCGTTCCTGTGCCAGCTCCACATCACCGACGACAGGCGCTCGGTGCTCGATGCCTACAAGCCGTTCACCGCTCTCTACGCCGGCGGCATGGGAGCGGAGGAGAAGAACTTCCACGCCGAGGCGTTCCGCCGGATGGGTTTCGCGGACGACGTCGACCGCATCACCGAGCTGTTCCGCTCCGGGCGCAAGGAGGAGGCCGCGGCGGCGGTGCCCGACGAGATGGTCGAGGCCACCGCGATCATCGGTGACGAGGACTCGGTGCGCTCCCAGATCGCCGACTGGGAGGCCGCGGGCGTGACCATGCTCGTGGTCACGGCCCGTTCGGTAGAGGAGATCGAGTCACTGAGCCGACTGATCGACTGAGTCGGCTGATCGACCGAGCCGGTCTGTCAGCCGGGCGGCGTGATGCGCACCGGCTCGCCCGCGTGGTCCACCACGATGAAGCCGCTCTGATGGACGTCGTTGCGCACGTGGACGGTGTAGCTCGGCCGGCCGGCGTCGTCCGCGGCGACGCTGAGGAAGGCGTCGGTCTCCCCGGGGATCCCGAGGGTCTCGGGGGCTCCGGCGACGACCGGCGCGATCACGGCGGCATCGAGGTCGGCCAGCCGGAACGACTGCTCGCGGGTGCTGGGGCTGTCGGCCCACCCCGACCAGCCGCCACGGTAGATCTGGCGCAGCGTCCGACTGGGGTGCTCCGGGTCGGTCCAGGCCAGCACCGCGTGCTCGGGGTGCACCACGAGGCTCGTCGCCAGCTCCGACCCCGATGCCCGACCGGCGCTCGAGAAGATCCGCTCGAGACCCTCGGGGGACAGTGGGGCGGGAGCGTCCAGAACGCGCGCCTCGCCCTGTCCGTCACGGCCCGGGCGGTCGACGGACGTCACCTCACGTCCGGCCGGGTCCGGGTCGTCGGAGGCGGAGAACGCCACGAACGCCCCGGTCAACAGTGCGGCCACCACGAGCGCCCCCGCGAGGGCGCCCCACGGTCGGCGCCGACGCGATTCAGGCGCGGACCACCGCGAGGTCACGCCCCCCGTGGGCGACAACGCGGAGGTCGGACCGGCGTCGCCGTGGAGTCGGACCCTCACACCCTGGAGGTCGGCGAACAGTGGGCGCAGCTCGTCGACGTCGCGCGCGGACGTGGCCGCCCGCACCCGCTCGTAGTGCTCGAACTGGTCGAGCTGGCCGCTGGCCAACGCGGAGTCGAGCGCGGTGATGACCGCGGTGCGGTCGTCATCGGTGGCCCGGATCGCCCGGGCCCCGGAGGGGTCAGCGGACATGGGATGAGAATAGTCCTCCGAGTCAATACCTGGACCTACAACAGGAACACGTTCTAGTCTGGTGGGTATGAGCGCACCCACACCCTCCGTCCCCGCCGACGCCGGAGTCCCGGACCCCCGGACCGGCGAGCACGTCACCAGCGTCTACCGGATCGCCGAGGCCGAGCCGGACCGCGTCGCGGTGATCGAGGCCTCCGGCCGCCAGGTGACCTTCGGCGAACTCGTGGAGGCCGCACACGGCAATGCCCGTGGGCTGCGCGCGCTCGGGCTGGGAGCCGGGGACGGGATCGTACTGATGGCACCGAACAGCATCGGCTTCCTCGAGGTCTACTTCGCCGCCCTGGAGATCGGGCTCTATGTCGCTCCCGCCAACTGGCATCTGACGGGTCCCGAGGTGGCCTACATTCTCGAGAACTCGGGGTCGACGGTGTTCGTGGCCGACGAGAGGTTCGCCGACGTGGCCACCGTCGCCGCGGAGGAGGCCGGACTCGACCCCGCCCGCTGCTACGCGATCGGCGACGTGCCGGGGTTCCGGCCGCTGTCCGAACTCGCCGTCCCGGCAGACGGTGAGGATTCCTTGCCGTCGGACCGCACGCTCGGCGCCCCCATGCTCTACACCTCGGGCACCACCGGTCGCCCCAAGGGCGTCCGCAGGCCGCTGACCGGGGCCTCCCCGGATCAGGTGACGGTCCCCAACTACTTCTTCTTCGCCGGCTTCGGCATCCAGGGCCCGGACAACGTCCACATCTGCGGCTCGCCGCTCTACCACACGGCCGTGCTCAACTTCGTCGCGATCTCGCTCAACCTGGGTCAGACGGTGGTCCTCATGGACAAGTGGGGCCCGGAGGAGATGCTGCGTCTGATCGACGCGCACGGGGTCACCCAGTCCCACATGGTCCCGACGCAGTTCTCGCGACTGCTCGAACTGCCGGAGGACGTGCGCGCGAAGTACGACGTGTCGAGTCTCCGGACGATCGTCCACGGCGCCGCCCCGTGCCCGCAGCACGTCAAACAGGCGATGCTGGACTGGTGGGGGCCCGTCCTGACCGAGTACTACGCGGGCACCGAGGGCGGCGGCTGCACCATCACGGGCGAGGAGTGGCTGCGCAAGCCCGGGAGCGTGGGCCGGCCGTGGAAGACCACCACTCTGAAAATCCTCGACGACGACGGCAACGAGCTCCCCGTCGGCGAGACGGGCAACGTCTACCTCCAGATGCACGGATCCAGATTCGAGTATCACCAGGACAAGGAGAAGACGGCGAAGACCTATGTCGGCGAGCTGTTCACCATGGGCGACATCGGCTACGTGGATTCGGACGGCTACCTGTTCCTGTGCGACCGCAAGAACGACATGATCATCTCCGGAGGGGTGAACATCTACCCTGCCGAGATCGAGTCGGAGATGACCCGCCACGACGCCGTCCGTGACGTGGCGGTGTTCGGCATCCCGCACGCCGACTGGGGCGAGGAGGTCAAGGCCGTGGTGGAGCTGGCCGAGGGATACGTCGAATCCGACGAGCTCAAGGCCCAGATCCTCGAGGACCTCTCCGGGCGACTGGCCAAGTTCAAGATGCCGCGGTCGATCGACGTGGTGGAGGAACTGCCCCGACAGGCCAACGGCAAGCTGGTCAAGCGCACGCTCAAGGACCCGTACTGGGCGGACGCCCGCTGAGGCGTACCGGGCGGACGCCCGCTGAGGCGGAACCCCAACCGACCGGAGGGGCGGTCACTACCCTGGACACATGACCAGAACCCCGACCGCCCGTGATCTCACGCTCGCCCAGATCCTCGAGCGGCAGCAGCAGGCGTTCCTCGCCGACCCACAGCCCGCCGCCGGGATCCGGCGGGACCGGATCCAACGGCTCAAACGCCTCGTGCTGGACAACGCGGCCGAGTTCAACGAGGCGATCCGGGAAGACTACGGTTGCCGGCCTGAGGCGTTCTCCACGATCACCGACATCGCCTCGTCGATCCCGGACCTGGACCATCAGCGCGGCCACCTCACCCGGTGGATGAAGCCCACGCGGGTCTCCCGGGCCCTCGACGCGGCGGGGTTCACCCAGCAGGTCCGCCATGATCCCAAGGGCGTCGTCGGGATCATCGGCCCCTGGAACTTCCCCCTGTACCTGACCATCGTCCCGGCCGGGTCGGCGCTCGCGGCGGGCAACCGGGTGATGATCCGGCCGTCGTCGGTCACCGCCCACACGACAGAGGTGCTCTGCGACCGCGCGCCCGAATACTTCGCCGTCGACGAACTGGCCGTCGCGGGACCCGAGCACGGGCGCGGTTCGGACTTCTCCGGCCTGCCCTTCGACCACCTGTTCTTCACCGGGTCCCCGGGCGTCGGCAGGTCCGTCGCGAGGGACGCAGCCGACAACCTGACCCCGGTCACCCTCGAACTCGGCGGCAAGAACCCCGTGGTGGTGGACGCCAGCGTCGACCTCGATCGTGCCGCGCGCGGCATCGCGGCCTCCCGCATCATCAACGGTGGCCAGGTGTGCATGTGCTCGGACTACGTCTTCGTCCCCGAGGGCGACGTCGGCAGGTTCTGCGACACCGTCCTGGACCAGTGGCGCCGCACACTGCCCGCCATCGTGGGCAACCCCGAGTACACCGCGATCGTCAACACGTCCAACTATGAGCGCGTCGTCGGCCTGATCGAGGACGCAGTGGCCAAGGGCGCGGTGCGGCGTGACGCCACCCCGGCGGGGGAGAGATTACCGGACGCGTCCGTCCGGAAGATCGCCCCCACGCTGCTCACCGGCGTGACGCCGGAGATGGAGATCGACTCGGACGAGGTGTTCGGGCCCGTGCTCACGGTCTTCGGTTACCGGGGGCTCGACGAGGCCGTGCGCTACATCACCGAGCGACCCAGCCCGCTGGTCCTGTACTGGTACGGCGAGAAGAACAGTCGCTTCGACCTCGTGGCCGACCGCACGCGCTCGGGGAACATCTACGGCAACGACTTCGGCATCGGGATGGCCTCCCCGGCCGTCCCCTTCGGAGGGGTCGGCAACTCGGGCATGGGCGGCTACCACGGGCACTACGGCTTCCGCACGTTCAGCCACGAGCGGGCCGTGGCCATGCATTCCTGGAACGTCAACGTCTCCGAGTTCATGACGCCCCCGTTCACCGCGGCCAAGAAGCGGCTGGCCTCGGGGTGCCTCGGGGCGCTGCGGGCCCGGACCCGGCTGGGCTTGTAACCGGGCGCGGGCCCTGCTGGGAATGCAGCCGGGCCCGCGCCGCCGGTCACTCTCCGCGGAACTCGGGCCTGCGCTTCTCCGCGAACGCGCGGGGGCCCTCCTTGGCGTCGGCGGAGGCGAAGACCCGGCCGCCGACCTCGGCGTCGACGCGGAAGGCCTCCTCCTCGTGCATGCCCTCGGTGCGGCGGATGGTCTCGATCATCCCCTGCACCGCGAGGGGCCCGTTCGCGGCGATGAGCTCGGCGATCTCCAGGGCCTTGTCCAGGGCGGTGCCGTCCTCGACCACGTGGCCGATCAGCCCGAACCGCTCCGCCTCCTCGGCGCTGAGATGGCGGCCCGTCATGAGGACCTCCATGGCCACGGTGTAGGGGATCTGACGCACGAGCCGCACCGCGGAGCCGCCGAGGGGGTACAGGCCCCAGCGGGCCTCGGAGACGCCGAACTTCGCCGACCGGCCGGCGACCCGGATGTCGGTGCCCTGCAGGATCTCGGTCCCGCCGGCGATCGCGGGCCCCTCGACGGCGGCGATGAGCGGCTTGCTCAGCCGGCGCCCCTTGAGCAGCGCGGGCAGACGGGTCAGGTCCCAGCCCCCGCCCGCGAACTTGTCGCCCGGGGCGTCCTTGTTCATGGCCTTGAGATCCGCGCCCGCGCAGAAGTACCCGCCCGCACCGGTCAGGATGCACGCACGGATGTCCGGGTCGGAGTCCACCAGGTCCCACGCCGTCTCCATGCCGCGCATCATCGGGCCGGACAGGGCGTTGCGGGCCTCGGGTCGGTTCATGGTCACCACCAGGACGTGCCCACGTCGTTCGGTGAGCAGGTGCTGGTCCTCGGGCGTCTCGACGCGGGTCATCGGGCCTCCAAAAATTAGTTACACGGGTTCACGGCTTTCGCCCATGGCTGACGGTAACACGTTCTACTTTGGGTGTATGGCGTACACCATCGGAGATCTCGTCGAGCACAGTGTCGATCGCGTTCCGGACCGGGTCGTCCTGGTCCAGGAGGGGCGGTCCTTCACCTTCAGGGAACTGGAGGAACGGGCCAACAGGCTCGCCCACCACCTGACATCGGTCGGCGTCGGGCCCGACGACAAGGTGGCGGTGTACAGCCGCAACACCATCGAGGCGGTCGAGGCGATGGTCGCGATCTTCAAGATCCGCGCGGTCATGGTCAACGTCAACTACCGGTACGTCCCGGCGGAGCTCGAGTACCTGCTCGAGAACTCCGACTCCGTCGTGGTGATCCACGAGCGCCGCTACTCTGACGTACTCGCCCAGGCGCTGCCCAACACCCCGGGGGTCCGGCACTGCCTTGTCATCGAGGACGGCACCGACACCCCTGACCCGCAGACGCCCGACGGGGTCTCCGTCGCCCACTACGACGATGCGCTGGCGGCGCAGTCGCCCGAGCGCGACTTCGGTGAGCGCTCGAACGACGACATCTACATGCTCTACACCGGCGGCACCACGGGCTCCCCGAAGGGCGTGATGTGGCGGCAGGAGGACGTGTTCATGGTCCTCGGCGGCGGCATCGACTTCCTCACCGGTGAGAAGGTCGCCGACGAGTGGGAGCTGGCCAACAAGGCGGTCGACGGTGGCGTGCTGGTCCGCGCGGCGCTGCCCCCACTCATCCACGGTGGTGCCCAGTGGGCGATCCTCATGGCACTGTTCGCGGGCCACACCACCGTGCTGATCCCCGAATTCGACGCCGAGACCGTCTGGCGGACCGTGACCGAGCACAAGATCAATCTCCTGTTCATCACGGGAGACGCCATGGCGCGTCCCCTGATCGAGGAATGGGACGAGGAGAAGTACGACTCGTCGTCGTTGTTCTACATCGGGTCCTCCGCGGCCCTGTTCTCGCCCTCGGTCAAGGACCAGTTCATCGAGGCGTTCCCGAACGTCATGCTCTCGGACTCGATCGGGTCCTCCGAGACCGGCTTCTCCGGGATCGCGCTCGCGGAGAAGGGCAAGACCCACACCGGTGGACCCCGCGTGAAAATCGACGGGGAGACCACGGTCCTCGACTCCGAGGGCAACGAGGTCCAGCCCGGTTCCGAGGTCATCGGCAAGGTCGCGCGCACCGGGCACATCCCGGTGGGGTACTACAAGGACGAGGTCAAGACCGCGGCCACGTTCAAGACGTACGGCGGGAAGCGCTACTCGATCCCCGGTGACGACGCCCGGGTCGAGGAGGACGGCACCGTCACGATGCTCGGTCGCGGATCGGTCTCCATCAACACCGGAGGCGAGAAGGTCCACCCGGAGGAGGTCGAAGCCGCCCTCAAGACGCACCCCGACGTGTACGACGCGCTCGTGATCGGCGTCCCCGACGAGCGGATGGGCCACAAGGTCGCCGCCGTGCTCCACACGCGCGACGGCAAGTGTCCGCCGATCGACGAGCTGAACGACCACGCGCGGCGGGAGATCGCCCGCTACAAGTGCCCGCGGGCGCTATGGGTCGAGCAATCGGTCAAGCGCAATCCCGCGGGCAAACCCGACTACCGATGGGCCGCGGAGATCGCCGCGTCCCGCCCCGCAGACGACAGCCAGGAGATCAGCAAGTGAGCATCCGTACCCCCCTCGCGGAGGAATTCGGGATCGAGTACCCGGTCTTCGCCTTCACCCCGTCCAAGGCTGTCGCCGCAGCGGTGACGCGCGCCGGGGGCATGGGCGTCCTCGGGTGCGTCCGCTACAACGACGCGGCCGAGCTCGACGAGGTCCTGACCTGGATGGACGAGAACACGGACGGGAAGCCGTACGGCGTGGACATCGTCATGCCCAACAAGGTGCCCACCGAGGGCAGCACCACCGACATCGCCGCGATGATCCCCGAGGAGCACAAGGCGTTCGTCTCCCGTGTCCTGGACGACCTCGGGGTGCCACCCCTCGGTGACGACGCCGAGCACAACGCCGGTGTCCTGGGGTGGCTGCACTCGGTCGCCGAGGCGCACGTCGAGATGTCACTCAAGCACCGCCCGGTGCTCATCGCCAACGCGCTCGGCTCCCCGCCCAAGCACATCGTGGACCTCGCGCACGCCAACGGGATCAAGGTCGCCGCGCTCGCCGGTGCGAAGAAGCACGCGCTCGCGCACGTGGACAACGGCGTCGACATCGTGATCGCCCAGGGCGGGGAGGCCGGCGGCCACACCGGCGAGGTCGCGACCCTCGTTCTGGTGCCGGAGATCGTCGCCGCGCTCGACGGGCGCGCGCCCGTGCTGGCCGCCGGCGGGATCGGGAGCGGCTCGCAGGTCGCGGCCGCGATCGGCATGGGCGCCGAGGGGGCGTGGATGGGCTCCCGGTGGCTCACCGCCGCGGAGTACGGCGATGACGGCGGCTCCAAGGCGATGCAGGAGGCGCTCGTCGCGGCCACCAGTGCCGACACCGTCCGCACCCGCATCTACTCGGGCAAGCCCGCGCGCCTGCTCAAGAGCAAGTGGACCGAGGCGTGGGCCGCCGAGGACGCCCCGAGCCCGCTGCCGATGCCCCTGCAGAACGTCCTCGTCGCCGAGGCGCACCAGCGCATCTCCGAGGCGCAGGATCCGTCGGTCGTGGCCATGCCGGCGGGCCAGATCATCGGTTCCCTGGAGGGTGTCGTCCCGGTCGCCGAGACGATGGCCCAGATCGCGAGAGAGTACGAGGCGGCGGTGGAGCGCCTGCGCGGCACCCTGGGCTGACCCCTCTCCCCGCAGGCGCCCTCTCCCGCAGCCGCCCCCGTCCATGAACTCTTGCCTGCACTGATGCGCGCGCGAGAGTTCTGCGACGGGGGCGGCTGTGTTCGTGTGGTCAGGCCTGCGTGATGAACAGCAGCATCGCCGCCCAGTGGCAGCCGAAGGCGAGGACCGTGAAGGAGTGGAAGACCTCGTGGAAGCCGAAGACCCCGGGGACGGGGTTCGGGCGCTTGAGCCCGTAGACCACGGCTCCACCGGTGTAGGCGAGACCGCCGGCGAGGACGAGGCCGACCCCCACGGGGTTGGCCTCCACGAGGTCACCCGCGAACCACACCGCGGTCCACCCGAGGACGATGTACAGCACCACGTACAGCCACCGGGGCGCCGACAGCCAGAACAGGCGGAACGCGATACCCAGCAGTGCCCCTGACCACACGATCGCCAGCAGGATCGCGCTGGCCGGGGGATCGAGCGCGGCGACCGTCATGGGCGTGTAGGTGCCCGCGATGAGCAGGAAGATGTTGGAGTGGTCCAGCCGACGCAGGACCGCGGTGGCCCTCGGGCCCCAGGTCCGGCGGTGGTACAGGGCAGAGATCCCGAAGAGCAGCGACGACGTGGCCAGGAAGACCGCACATGCCCACTTCAGAGCGGCACCGTCCGCCAGGACGGTCAGGACCACACCGAGGACCACGGCCACCGGGAGGGTCCCGGCGTGGATCCACCCGCGGAGCAGCGGTTTCTCGGGCAGCGCGGGGACCCCGAAGTCCTCATCGCCGGGCATGTCGTCGGCCCTGTCAGCCCGGTCGGCCCTCGGGCGCGGTGCGGAGTTCACACGCAGAACCTACCGGCACCTCACACGGGCGTGAACGTCCTGTGACCGTCCGCACGCGACCAGACGAGATCCCCGGCGGGATCCGTCCCCCGCTCGGTCAGGTCGCGGGCCCTGAACTTGAAGCTCGCGGTGCGGGGGAGCGCGGTGGTCACCCGCAACAGTGACGGCCACTGCTTGGGGCCCAGGTCGGACTGGTCGGCGAGGAATTCCCCCAGGCCCGCGGCCATCCCGACGGGGTCCGCGCCGTCCCGCAGTACGACCCCCGCGGCCACGGCGTCTCCGATCGTGCCCGAGCCGCGGACCTCGCCCGCGGGGACGGCGTACACGCCCACCTCGGCGACGTCGGGGTGTCGGCGCAGGACGCGTTCGATCGGGGCGGCGGCCAGGTTCTCCCCGTCGACCCGCATCCAGCCACCGGACCGTCCCGCGAAGTAGATCCACCCGTCGTCATCGACGTAGGCCAGATCGCCGGAGTGGAACCGCCCCCCGCGCATGCGTTCGGCGTCGGCGGCGGGGTCGCCGTAGTACCCCGCGAACAGGCCGGGTCCTTCGGCGACCATCTCGCCGATTGCCTCGTCGGCGTTGAGCAGTACGCCGGCCGCGTCGAACCGGGCGCGTGGGCACGGTGCACCGGTCTCGGGGTCGATGATCGACACACCGGCCGGACGCGGCCCGAGTGCGGCGTCGGGAGTGTCCGGGGTGCGGGACACGGAGACCCCGCCCTCGCTCGAGCCGAACCCGTCCACCACGGTCACACCGAAGCGGCGGGCGAATTCCCGGCGCACCTGCGCGGGCGCCTCGTTGCCGTACACCACGCGCATCGGGTTCTCGCCGTCGTCGGGTCTCTCCGGCGTGGCGAGGATGTAGGACAGCGGCGCACCGACGTAGTTGGCGAAGGTGCACTCGTGGCGACGGACGTCGTCGAGCCAGTGGGAGGCGGAGAACCGGCGGCGCAAGGCGATCGAGCAGCCCGTGAAGAGGGCGATCGGCCAGGCCACCATGACCGCGTTGGAGTGGAACAGTGGCATGGCGCTGTACACGCAGTCGTCGGGGCCGATCCCGAACCGGTCCGCCAACATGCGCCCCGGAACCGAGATCTTGGACTGGGTGATCCGGACGGCCTTGGGGTCGCCGCTGGTGCCCGAGGTGAAGACCAGGGCGACCAGGTCGTCGGGACCCGCCGGAACAGTGGACAGGTCCGGCGCCTCGGCGCCAGCGTGGCGGGCCAGAAGATCGGTCCACTCCGGGGAATCCACCGAGATCACCGGCACGTCGATCGTCAGATCGTCCAGCAACCCGGCGTGGTCGGCGTCCGTGAGGATCAGCGCACAGTCGGCGAGCGCGGCGTCGCGGGCCAGGGCCGCGCCGCGGCGGGTGGGGTTGAGCCCGGCCACGACGATCTCCGAGCACGCGGCCGCACCGAGCAGATGGAGATACTCGGGGGTCCCGGACAGCAGGAGGCCGACATGGGGCAGCGGACCGGTCGATGGTGATGATGACGACGACCCCAGCACCTCACGCAGCGCCGCGATCCGCACCGCCACCTCGACGACCGCCCGCGACCAGGGGGTCAACTCGCCGTCGGACCAGATGCCGCGGTCCCGCACGTCGCGAAGAGCGTGTACCGCCCGGGCCACCGAGGCGTGCGGCCCGGCCGCGACGTCCGCGATGGTCCGCACGGACCCGGTCACGCGGAGTACTCCCAGGGGTCGCCGTGATCGGCGAGCACCCCGCCCAGGTCGATCAGCTGCCGGGTGGCCCCGCCCAGACGGAACTCCCCGGCCTTGGCCGCGAGGAAGAAGCGGTGGGCGGGCTCGGAGCGGTCCAGCCCGACGCCTCCGTGGACGTGGACCGCGGTGTGGGCGAGGCGGTGACCGGCGTCGCACGCCCAGAAATGGGCGGATGCCACCGCGGCGTGGGCGGGCGCCCCGGGCAGCCCGCTACACGCGTCGAGTTCATAGGCCGCGCGCAGGGTGCTGAGCCGTACGGCGTCCACGTCGATCGACCCGTCGGCCAGTCTCGCGGCCACCGCCTGGAAGGAGCCGATGGGTCGGCCGAACTGGTGGCGGGTGCTCGCGTACGCGGCGGTGCGCTCGAGAGCGGCCTCGATCACCCCCCACTGGTAGGCGGCCAGGTGCACGCGTCGGCGCAGGGCGTCGACCTCGAGGGCCGTGCCCGCCAGGGGGCTGGGCTCGAGGGGGCTGGGCTCCGGCCCGGTGTCGGAGACGAGACCCGCGCACGAGAAGTCAACGGGCACGGTCCGCTCGACCGAGGCGGAGGCCCGGTCTGTCACCCGGAGGCCGCCCGACGTGGTCTGGACGATCACGTCGGCGATCGGCGCCCAGTCGACCTCGGGTGAGGCCCCGTCACCGACTGCCGCGATCTCGCGGCCCTCGGCGATGGTCGCGGCCCGGTCGGACAGGCCGGCGGCGTCGAGCAGGTGGGCGGCGCGGATCGCGGGGGAGAGCGGAACGGGCGCGAGGACGCGGCCCAGCTCGCGCAGGACCAGGGCCTCGCCCACGACGCCGAGCCCGGCGCCGCCGAGCGACTCCGGGGCGAGGGCGGCGGGCACGCCGGCGCGGACCAGTTCCTCCCAGTAGCGGGCATGGAACCGCGCGGTCGCCCGGTCTCCTCCGCTGTCGGCCTCCGTGCCGGGTCCGAAGCGGGCGTCGAGTTCGCGGAGTGAATCGTCGGTGACCAGCCGCTCACCCATGTCGCGGACGAGGGCGGTCAGGTCGGTGGTGGTGTCGTCGACGCGGAAATCCATGTCAGCGCTCCTTGCTGGCCGTGGCGGGGGCGATGCGGGGCGCCGGGGGGAGTCCCAGCCCGGCGGCGGCGATGATGTCGCGTTGGACCTCGTTGGTGCCTCCGCCGAAGGTGAGGATCAGCGCGGACCGGTGCAGTCTCTCGATGCGGCCGTGGAGGGCCGTGGTGGGGGAGTGGGAGCGTTGGGCCCCGGCGGTGCCCAGCACCTCCATGAGGAGCCGGTATGCCTCGCACGCGGTCTCGGTGCCGTACACCTTCGTCGCCGACGCCGCGATGCGTGTGGGCGTCGCGGAGTCGGCCGAGACGATCTCCCAGTTGCGCAGGGCCAGGTACTCGGCCATCGCGTGGACCCGGGCCAGGTGGCTGCGCACCCATTCGTTGTCGATCACGTCGCCGCCACCGGGGAGCCCGACGTCGCTCGACCGGGTGGTGCGCGCCCACTCCAGGACCTGCCTCAGCGAGGCCTGGAGCGGACCGGCGGCGGTGAGGGCGACCCGCTCGTGGTTGAGCTGGTTGGTCATCAGAGGCCAGCCCCCGTGCTCGGGCCCGACCAGGTTGCTGGCGGGCACCACCACGTCCTGGTAGTACGTCGCGCTGGTGTCCGGGCCGGCCATCGTGTGCACCGGGGTCCACGAGAACCCCTCGGCGTCCGTGGGCACCATGATCATCGAGATGCCCTTGTGCCGCTTGGCGTCCGGATCGGTGCGGGCGGCCAGCCAGATCCAGTCCGCGTACGCCACGAGTGAGGTCCACATCTTCTGGCCGTTGATGCGGTAGACATCGTGCCCCGCGTGTTGGCCGGTCCCGGGTTCGCGGACGGCCCGGGTCTTGAGGGAGGCCAGGTCGGTCCCCGATTCGGGCTCGGAATAGCCGATACCGAAGTGCAGCTCCCCGCGACTGATCCGGGGCAGGAAGTAGCTCTTCTGCTCATCGGAGCCGAACGCCATGATCGTCGGCGCGACCGAGTTGATGGTGAGGAAGGGCACGGGCACTCCGGCGATCGCGGCCTCGTCGGTGAAGATCAACTGTTCCACCATCGGGCGGTTCCGCCCGCCGAACTCCTCTGGCCAGCCCAACGTGAGCCAGCCGTCGCGGCCCATCTCGGCGACGATCTCGCGGTAGGCGTTGCCGTGGCCGTATTCGCCGGTGGTGGAGGTGAAGGCCTCCCGGCGTTCGGGGGTCATCAGGGCGGAGAAGTACTCGCGCAACTCTCCGCGCAGCCGTTGTTGGTCCGGGGTGTAGGTGATGTCCATATGCCCTAAGCTCGTCTCGAGTGGAACACGTTCTAGTGTCGTGACTCACATAGTATCGAATCATGCCCGCGGCCACAGTGGCCGCGGGCCCGGCCAAGGAGGACGGGTATGAGAATTGACGTGGATCCCGACCGCTGCGAGGGGCAGGCCGTGTGCGTCGGGCTCGCCCCGAAGGTCTTCGAGCTGGACGACGACGACGAGGTGGTGCGCGTGGTCGTCGACGAGGTCCCCGAGGAGTTGCAGAAGCGAGCACTCAAGGCCGTCGAGAAGTGTCCGATGGCAGCACTCAAGGTCGCGGAGTGACGCCGGGTCCGGGTCGGGAGGGCCTCGGGACGGACCTCTCCCTCGACGGACGCGTAGCGGTCGTCACCGGGTCCGGTTCCGGACTGGGAGCCGCGGAAGCCGTGGAGCTGGCGCGCTCGGGCGCGGCGGCCGTGGTGATCAACGACATCCGGTCGTCCGAGGCGACGGACGCCGTCATCGCCGACATCGAGGCGGCGGGAGCGAAGGCGGCGCTCGTGGTGGGCGACGTGTCCGAGCGGGAGACCGCGGACGCGATGGTGGCCGAGGCGCTGCGACTCGGGGGCCTGCACGTGGTGGTGAACAACGCCGGTATCACCCGGGACAAGATGTTGTTCAACATGGACGACGACGACTTCGACGCCGTGGTCAGGGTGCACCTGCGCGGGCACTTCCTCCTCACCCGCAACGCGGCGGCGTACTGGCGGGGTGAGAGCAAGAAGTCCGACGCGCCGGTCTACGGACGACTCGTCAACACCTCCTCCGAGGCGGGGCTCTTCGGACCTCCCGGTCAGGCCAACTACGGCGCCGCGAAAGCGGGGATCACCGCACTCACACTCTCGGCCTCCCGCGCGCTCTCCAGGATCGGCTGCACGGCCAACGCGATCGCCCCCCGGGGGCGCACCGGGATGACCGAGGGCGTCTTCGAGGACTGGGACGACTCGAAGGGGCCCGACCCGCTGTCGCCCGACCGGGTCGCGGACCTGGTGTCCTATCTGGCGTCCCCGGCGGCCGCCGAAGTCACCGGTCAGCTGTTCGTGGTATACGGCGGGATGGTCGCGCTGGTCGAGGCTCCGGTCGTGGAGAAGCGGTTCGACGCCGAGGGGGGCGTCTGGGGCCGCCGGGCGTTCGCCGACGCGGTGTCCGATCACTGGTCAGGGCGCCCGGAGGGCAAGTCCTTCTCGGCGGCGGAGATCATGACGCTCTGACCTGACCTGATGAGGTCCCCGATGCGTTTGCTGAGAGACGCGTCGGGGACCTCTGTCGTGCTGCGCCCGCGTGTTAGCCTCGGTCTTTCACGGGCCGGTGACTCAAGCCGCTGAACGCACGTCAGTGAGCTGTTCGGGCTGATTTAAAGGGCGGGGCATGGTTGAGGCCCGGCTGTCGCGCCGGGTGTGCGGGTTCCGGGGGTCCTTCGGGGTCGTCGGTGCAGAGGGTCGGCGGTCAGCCGAACGCGGTGCGTATTCGGTGCCAGCCTGTGTCGATGGCGGCGGCCCAGCGCCAGGTCTTGTCGATGCGTAGTCGGGTCTGTCGGGCGCTGCGGGTGATGCGGGCAGCCACGTGCAGCACTCGGTAGCGGAACGCGGCGATCTCGCAGCGGGCCAGCACTGGGTCGCCATCAAATGCGATGAGTTTGGTCCAGGCGATCAAGTCGGTGGCCATCATGACGACCTCGAGCCAGGCGGCGTTCTCGTTGAACCCGCGGCAGGGCAGGTTGCGTAGCCCGGTGGCTTTGGCCTGTCGGATACGGTCTTCGACTCGGGCGTGCTGGCGGTGACGCAGTTCCAGGCCGGCGATATTGCCGCAGACCACTCCGGGTGGGGTGTCGGTGAGGAACGCGGTGATGCGCATGCCGTCCGAGTCGGTGAACGTCAGCTGCGCCCCGGGGTGCGGCCGTTCTTTGCGCAGTATCAACCGTGATCCGTCTGGCCAGGCCGACAGGTCGATGTTGGCGGTGACCTCGGCTACCCAGGCACCGTTCCGGATTCCGCTATCGGTGTCGATGGCCGGGGACCAACACTGCTCAGGGATGCCATCGACGAATTTCTTGATACGAAAGTCCACCGGGAACCCGAAGGAGAACCCGACCCCACGCTCGCGGCAAGCGGCCGCAAACGCTCGGGTGGCGCCAGCCGAATCCGAGCGGGCCAGCACCCGTGGGCCGCCGGGATCGCCGGGGATGGGACGCGCATGTGCAGGGAGCGAGGCCAGAGCCATGTCCAGGACCTGGATGTGGTCGGCCGCGGTGTTCGAACCAGCATTGCCGGGACGTAGCAGCCCGCCCAGTACCTCCCCGCCAGCAATGTCGGGCCGATCCAGAAACGCCAGCAGCGGGTGGAACCCGAAGGTGCGCTTCCAGGTCGCGGCCGCGTTCTCCTTCTCGCTATGGGCGACGGTGATCGTGGCATCCAGATCGATGCACAGTTCCTGACTCAAATCCGGGCCGGCGCCCGCGGCCCACGCCGCCTGCCGGGCTGCCGCCCGCGCGGCGCGCACCGCCGGAAGGTGCTCGGCGTCGACTCGGTCCAGCACCCGCCACGCCGTCGGCATCGAGGCGACCGGACCGAACACGCCCTGGCGATCACCCAGGACCCCGATCCCGGTGATCGCGTCCGCGCCATCGGCTACCGCGACGGCCAGATCGGTCAGCACCTGGCCCGGGGAGTGGACCCATGCCCCGCGGTAGGTGTCCGTCAGAGCGTCGTTGAGCGCAGCGACCAGGCCAGAGTGCTCGGCGAGCTCCCGCAGCATCCCCAACCCGGCGTGCGAGACCACGCCCGACCCGTCCGCACTGACCCTCAACCGCCGAAATGACCCGCTAGACTTCACCTGGGAAGTGCTCCTCGAACTGATATGACGTTGACCCTAGACAAGTCACATCATCCCAGCTCCGGAGCACTTCCCATGTCATTTCTGAGCCCTCACCTCACGTCCCGCGTGAAAGACCGAGGTTAGATTCCCGGCACGCCGGCAGGGGCACTCTCCGGGGGTGGTCGACCCCGCTTGCCAATGAGAACGTGTTCTAGCTACTGTGTAATCGGCGTCACACAGAACCGGTCACTTGTTCAGATCGGCGGTTGGCGGGTGCCGACACGCGACAGGAGGGGGCGACATGCCGAGAGTTCTCGACGCGCCGCTCAGGGGAGTCGGCGACTTCGTCGCGATGAGTCTCGACACGTTCGTCTCGTTCCCGTCGATCCTGCGGCAGGGCCGGGAGTTCGTCGACCAGTCCTGGTTCATAGCCCGGGTCTCCATGGTCGCCACCATCCTCGTGGCGATCCCGTTCACCGTCCTGGTGAGCTTCACCCTCAACATCCTGCTCCGGGAGATCGGCGCGGCGGACCTATCCGGCGCCGGCGCGGCCCTGGGGGCCGTGACCCAGGTCGGCCCGATGGTCACCGTCCTCATCGTCGCCGGGGCCGGTGCCACGGCGATCTGCGCTGATCTCGGGGCCCGGACCATCCGCGAGGAGATCGATGCCATGGAGGTCCTCGGCATCGACCCCGTCAAGCGCCTGGTCGTCCCCCGCGTCGCCGCCTCGACGTTCGTGGCCCTCCTGCTCAACGGCCTCGTCTGCACGATCGGGATCCTCGGTGGCTTCTTGTTCTCCGTCCTCCTGCAGGGCGTGAATCCGGGTGCGTTCGTCGACGGGATCACCCTGCTCACGGGCCTGGGCGAGCTCATCCTGGCGCAGATCAAGGCGGGCATATTCGGGATGCTGGCCGGCCTCGTGGCCTGCTACAAGGGACTCTACGTCCGTGGGGGGCCCAAAGAGGTCGGCAGCGCGGTCAACGAGACCGTCGTGTTCGCCTTCATGGCCCTGTTCGTCGTCAACACCGTCCTGACGGCGGTCGGCGTCAAGGTGCTGGGGGCATAGGATGGCGGTGATCGAGACCACGCGCTTCCCTCGGCTATCGCGGGCCCGCACGTATTCCGTCGGTCGGGTCGACGACTTCGGTGCCGTCGCGCTCTTCTTCTGGCGCTCTCTGGTTGCCACCCCCCGCGCGTTGACCCAGTACCCCAAGGAGACCCTGCGTCTCATCGCCGAGATCGCCATGGGTACCGGAGCGCTCGCGATGATCGGCGGCACCGTGGTGATCGTCGGATTCCTCACCCTCGCCACCGGCGGCGTGATCGCGGTCCAGGGGTTCTCCTCGTTGACCGACGTCGGCGTCGAGGCGCTCACGGGCTTTTTCGCCGCCTTCATCAACGTGCGCATCGCCGCCCCGGTGATCGCCGGGATCGGCCTCGCGGCCACCATCGGGGCCGGTGCCACCGCCCAGCTGGGCGCGATGCGGGTGTCTGAGGAGATCGATGCGCTCGAGGTCATGGCGATCGACTCGATCACCTACCTGGTCTCGACCAGGATCGTCGCCGGCATGATCGCCGTCGTCCCGCTCTACTCGCTGGCGGTCATCGCCTCGTTCCTCGCCAGTCGATTCGCCACCGTGGAGATCTACGGCCAGTCCGGCGGCGTCTACGACCACTACTTCTCCACGTTCCTCATCCCGACGGACATCCTGTGGTCCTTCGTCCAGGCGATCGCCATGGCCATCACGATCATGCTCATCCACACCTATTACGGCTACAACGCCGCCGGCGGCCCGGCAGGGGTCGGTTCGGCCGTGGGCAACGCCGTCCGCACCTCGCTCATCGCCGTGGTGACCGTAACCCTCCTCGTCTCCCTCGCGATCTACGGCGGAGACGGCAACTTCAACCTGTCGGGATAGGAGGCGGTCGTGGCGAGAAGTCTCAGTCAGAGTGACACGGTGCC
The DNA here is from genome assembly GCF_000349585.1 of Dietzia sp. UCD-THP. Classification (NCBI taxonomy): domain Bacteria; kingdom Bacillati; phylum Actinomycetota; class Actinomycetes; order Mycobacteriales; family Dietziaceae; genus Dietzia; species Dietzia sp. UCD-THP. The sequence continues at coordinate 75,381 of NZ_AOSR01000008.1, read as the reverse complement.
CAGGCGCATCGCGGCGATCGTGCTCGCCCTGGTCATCGTGGTGGTCATCGCGCTCTCCCTGCTGATGTTCGCGCGGGCCTTCGACAGCCGGGTCCCGCTCACCGTCCGCAGTGACCGCGCGGGGCTGGTCATGGAGGCCGACGCCAAGGTCCGTGCCCGGGGAGTCGAGATCGGTAACGTCACCGCGATCCGCCAGGAGTTCGACGGAGCGACCATCGAGATCGAGGTCGATCCCGCGGCCCTAGAGGCCATCCCCGCCAACGCCCCGGTGACGATCGGATCCAACACCGTCTTCGGCGCCAAGTCCGTCGACTTCGAGTCCCCGGCCCGGCCGGACCCCACGCCGATGGCGGCGGGCACCGTCGTGGAGGCGTCCAACGTCACCTCGGAGGTCAACACTCTGTTCCAGGACCTCACCGACCTGCTCACCGCGATCGAGCCGGAGAAGCTGAACGCGACTCTCGGCGCGATCTCCGGAGCGGTCGACGGCCGCGGTGACCAGGTGGGACGCACCATCACCGATCTGAACGAGTATCTGCAGGAGATCAATCCGCAGATCGAGACGTTGCAGAGGGACCTGGCCAAGGGGTCCAGGGTGGCCAATCTGTACGCCGACGTGACCCCTGACGTCATGCGCCTGCTGGACTCCGGTACGGACGTCGGTGCCAACGTCGTCAACAATCAGGCGCGTTTCGAGCAGTTGCTGGTCTCGGCGATCGGAACCGGGGAGACGGGCAAGCGACTGTTGTCCGAGAACGGCAACGAGCTGGTCAAGACCCTGGCGGACATGCGGGCCTCGACCAGCCTGCTCGCCGAGTACCACCCGATGCTCACCTGCCTGATCGTCGGGCTGAACCAGGGCGTCGAGGGGGCGACGTCGGCGTTCGGCGGGGTGGACCAACCCGGTCTGGTGTTCAAGTCCGGTTTCCAGCAGGGAGCCCGGGCGTACGAGTACCCCAAGGACCTGCCGAAGGTGAACGCCAGCACCGGGCCCAATTGCTACGGCCTGCCGTTCCCGGACCCCTCGGTCCACGCCCCGTTCGTCGTCACCGACACCGGCTCGAATCCTGTGGAGGGAATGCCCGACGTGTTCACGTCCCGCCCCGCCCCGCTGTTCGGTCCGCTCCCTCCCAGCGAGCCCGGCCGTCCCGCCCCGCCGACGTTACTGCAGGTCATGCTCGGCATGGACGGGGCGACCCCATGACCGCCGGGCGCTCGTCCGCACGCTCCGCCCGTGCCACGCTGATCAAACTGTCGATCTTCACCACGGTCATGGTGCTCATCCTCGCAGGGCTCGTCATGGTGTTCAGCGAGTACCGCACCGGCGACTCGGAGCGGTACAACGCCGTCTTCACCGATGTGTCGGGTCTCGAGTCCGGGGACAAGGTGCGCATCGCCGGCGTCGAGGTTGGTCGTGTCCACCGGATCCGATTAGAGGACGGGAACATCGCGGCAGTGCAGTTCTCGGTGGCGGGCAACCAGATCGTGCACCAGAGCACCGAGGCGATGATCCGCTACGAGAACCTGACCGGTGACCGGTATATGGAGCTCAAGCGGGGTGAGGGTGACCAGTCCGCGCTCGACCCGGGCGGCACCCTGCCGATCTCGCAGACCTCCCCGGCGCTGGATCTCGACGCCCTGCTGGGCGGGTTCCGCCCGCTCTTCCGCGCTCTGGACCCTGGCCAGGTCAACCAGTTGTCAGAGTCGATAGTCAAGGTCTTCCAAGGTGAGGCCGGCACCGTCCAGGACCTGCTGGCCTCGACGTCGTCCCTCACGCAGACCCTGGCGGACCGCGACCAGCTCATCGGCGACGTGATCGCCAATCTCAACGGAGTACTCACCACGGTGTCCGACAATCAGGAGAACGTGGACTCGATCGTCGACGACCTCCAGCAACTCGTCTCCGGCCTTGCCGCGAACTCGGAGCCGATCGGGGAGTCGGTGAGCCGGCTCAACGACGCGAGCGCCAACATGACGACCCTCCTGGCCGACGTGCGACCCGCGCTCAAGGAGGACATCGCACAACTCGATCGAGTGGCCACGTTGATCAACGAGGACGAGCCGTTCGTCGAGAACGTCATCAACAGGCTCCCGTCCGACTTCGAGAAGATGAGTCGGCTGGGCGTCTACGGGAGCTTCTTCCAGTTCTATCTCTGCGGTGTGATCGTCCAGTTCACCAACCCCGCCACGGGCCGGAGCGTCTACCTCCCCCAGTACGAGCAGACGACGGGACGGTGTGCCTTCCCCGATGAGTGACTCCACGAAGAACGCCGCTCCGAGAGCGCCACGGGGCCGGTTGCGCTTCCGCGACCGCGACCCCAGGGCCATCGGTGCCTGGGGTGCCCTGGGCGCCGTCGCGCTGATGGCGATCTCGCTGAACTACGACCGGATCCCCTACGTCAACGGGACGCGCAACGCCACGGCGTACGTCGCCGACGCCGCCGGGCTCAACACCGGCGACGCGGTCCAGGTGGCCGGGATGAACGTCGGTTCGGTGCGTGGCATCGACCTCGACGGCGACCGGGTCCGGGTGCGCTTCGCCATCGACACCGACGTCGCCCTCGGCGCGGACACCTCCGCCCAGATCAAGACGGACTCGATCCTGGGCCGTCGTGCCCTGGGGGTGTTCTCGGACGGGCGAGGGGACCTACCGGACAACACGATCCCCCTGGAACGGACCTCCGTTCCCTATTCCCTCACCTCGGCCCTGGGGGATCTCAGCGACACCGTCGAGGCGATGGACACCGAGAAGGTCGACGAGGCGCTGACGGTGATCGCCGAGACGATGGAGGGGTCCTCGCCGGAGATCCGGGGGGCGCTGGACGGGATCACCAGGCTCTCCGCCTCCCTCAACCAACGCGACGAGGGCGTGCGTCAGCTCCTCGAGAAAGCGGCCGGGACCACCGACGTGCTCGGGCAGCGCAGTGAGCAGATCAACCAGCTCATGGTGGACGGCAACGTCCTGTTCACCCAGCTCGACCTGCGCCGCAGGGCGCTGAGCGAACTGATCGTCAACATCGACGAGCTCGCCCGGCAGCTGTCCGGACTCGTGCAGGACAACGAGGCGCAACTGGGACCCGCGCTGGACAAGCTGGAGAGGGTCTCGGACCTGCTGATCCGCAACAAGGACGACATCGACCTCGGTCTACGCCGGATCGTCCCCTACTCCACCGCGTTGAGCGAGGCCGTGGCCTCCGGGCCGTGGTTCAACGCCTACGTCTCCAACCTGTCCCTGGGGCACTACCAGCAGACGATCCTCCGTGATGTCATGCCGCTCATCGACGACCGGGTGCGTCCCGAACCGGGGCTCGTGCGCGAACCGACTATGCCGGGTACCCCGGAGCTGACACTGATGGACGAGTTCCCCGGCTGGGGCGAGAAGAGGCTGCCGCGATGACCCGACTCCTCTCGACCACGCTGGCCAGGATCGTGGCCCTCGTCGTCGTCGTCCTGATCGTGGTGGCCGCGGTGTGGTTCTTCACCTCGCGGTCCAAGACGATCACCGCCTACTTCGAGTCGACCCGCGGCGTCTACGTCGACGACACCGTCAGGGTCCTGGGGGTGCGCGTCGGGACCATCACGGACATCGCCACCGAAGGTGGGTTGTCCGTGGTGACGATGAAAGTCGACGAGGACGTGCCCGTGCCGGCCGAGGCCACCGCACTGCTCGTCGCCCAGTCGCTCGTCGCCGAGCGGTTCATCCAGCTCACCCCGGCCTTCACCGGGGGCGACCAGATGCCGGACGGGGGCTCGATCCCCGTCGACCGCACGGCGATCCCGGTCGAATGGGACGGGGTCAAAGACCAGCTCATGAAGCTGTCCACCGCTCTCGGACCCACGGGGGACGAAGAGACGGGGCCGCTGGGGGAGTTCGTCGATTCCGCCGAGGCGATGCTCGACGGCAACGGCGCCGAGGTCCGCGACGCCCTCGGTGAGGTCTCCCAGACCATGGCACTGATGTCGGACGGGCGCGAGAACCTCTTCACGACGCTGAAGAACCTACAGCTGTTCGTGACCGCGCTCTCGCAGAGCGAGGAGCAGATCGTGTCCTTCGGAGGGAGACTGGCGAGCGTCTCCCAGGTGCTCGGAGACCAGACCGAGGACATCGACTCCGCGCTGCGCGACCTGGACCTCGCCGTCACGGACATCAATCGATTCCTGGAGAACAACGGAGAACGCGTGAGCACCGCAGTCGACAAACTGGGCCAGGCCACCGCGGTGGTCCGCGAGAGGAGGGCCGACCTGGAGGGTGTCCTCCACGTGGGCCCCACCGGGATGTCGAACTTCTACAACATCTACCGCCCGTACCAGGGCGTGCTCACCGGCGTGCTGTCCACCAACCAGATGGCCAACCCGACCAACTTCCTCTGCGGCGCCATCGCCGGTCTCGCGAACAACACCGCGGAGTCCGACGCCCAGCTCTGCGCGGAGTACATGGGGCCGCTTCTCAACTCGTTCACCTCCAACTACCCGTACGGGGTCGTCAGCCCGCCCATCACGCCGACCGCGGAACCCCAGCAGATCTGGGACTCCCAGAAACCCGGGACGCGGACCCCACCGGGCGTGCAGCCCGTATCGGCCCGGCCGGACCCCTTGGTCAACGTGGTCAACCGGGGAGACGACCTCACCGACACCCTCCTCGTGACGAGAGGGGCGTAGATGAACGGCGACCGCCCCCGGGGGCGACTGCTGGCGACGGGCGCTCTCGGCGCAGCCGTCCTGATCACCGGAGCCGGATGCACGTGGGAGGGCCTGAACTCCCTCCCGCTGCCCGGTGCCCAGGGCCGGGGGGACGGCGCGTACGAGGTCACCATCGAGATGCCCAACGTCACCACCATCACCCGCAACTCCCCGGTCCGGGTCAACGACGTGAACGTCGGGTCGATTACCGGCATGAGGGTCGAGGACTACACGGCGATAGTGACCGTCTCGCTCAACGAGGAGGTCAGACTCCCGGCGAACGCGCACGCGAAAATCGGCCAGACCAGCCTCCTCGGATCACAGCACCTCGAGTTGTTCCCACCGCCGGACGGCGATCCCCAGGGCACCCTGGCCGACGGGGACGTGATCCCGCTCGCCCGTGCCGGTGTGTACCCGACGACCGAGCAGACGCTGTCGGCGCTGTCGGTCGTGCTCACCGACGGCGGTCTGGCACAGTTCGAGACCATCGCCCAGGAGTTCAACGCCGCACTCGGTGGTCGGGAGGTCGACACCCGGGAGGTCATCGAGCAACTCGAGACGACCGTCAGCGGGCTGGACGCCCAGCGGGCGGACATCATCGCCGCGATGGACGGGCTGGACCGGCTCTCCCGGCAGATCAACGACCAGACCGACACCCTGGCCCGGGCGCTGGCCCAGATGCCGGAGGCGGTGGCTCTGATCAACGATCAGAAGCAGGAACTGACCACCGCGATGGTCTCGCTCGGGGACCTGGGAAACAAGGCCAACCAGGTGATCGACGCCGGAGGCGGGCAGAATCTCGTGGCCAACCTCCGCGACATCACCCCCGTTCTCGAGGCGTTGGCCAACGCCGGTCGCGACCTGACCCGGGCACTGAGCGTGCTCATCACGTTCCCGTTCCCCCAGGCGGGCATCGACAACTTCCTCCGCGGCGACTACGCGAACCTCTACATCCACGCGGATGCCTCGATGCCCCGGCTGGCGGAGACTCTGCTGCTGGGCACCGAGTTCGGCAACCGGATGGCCGGGCTCGAGGGATACGTCGGTCTCGCACCCGCCCCGCCGGCGAGCGTGGACCCGTTCTCGCTCGACGTCCCCCGGCCGGAACCGACGGACGACAACCCCTTCGCCGAGCTGCCGGCGGAGGAGCCGGGACCGGACGCGACGCCAGAGGAGGCTCCCCGATGACCCGGTTCGTCAAGATCCAGCTGGCGATCTTCGCCGTCGTCACGGTGATCGCGCTGACCGTCATGTCGGTCGCCTACCTCAGACTGCCGACGGCGTTCGGGTGGCAGCGGACGGATGTCGCGCTGGAGATGCCCGACACGGGCGGTCTGTACAAGAACGCCAACGTCTCCTATCTGGGGAACGTGATCGGGCGGGTCGACGCGGTGACCCTCAAGCCCGGCCATGTCGTGGCCGACCTCCATTTCGATTCCCGGGCCGACGTCCCCGAGAACGCCCGCGCGCAGATCCGTAGCGTCTCGGCGGTGGGCGAGCAGTACGTCGAGTTCGTCCCCGAGGGCGAGCCGCGGGGAGTGATGCGCGACGGCACCGTGCTCGATGAGGACCGGGTGGACATGCCGCAGGGCATCGGCCCCGTCCTCGACCAGGCAACGGTGCTCATGGCCTCGATCGACGACGCCAAGATGCGCCGCGTGATCAGCGAGTCCTTCGACGCGTTCAACGGATCCGAGCGGGACCTGCAGCAGTTCCTCGATTCCGCGCAGCTCCTGCTCGAAGAGGCCCGGGTCAACACCGGCGTCACCCGTCAACTGATCGAGGACGCCGAGCCCGTCCTGGACTCGCAGCTCCGGTCGTCGGACTCCATCCGGGCGTGGACCCGCAACCTCGCGGACGTCACGGACCAGCTCCGGGTCAACGAGCCCCAGCTCACCTCGATCATCCAACGGGGGCCCGACTCACTCGCCCGCGCGACCCGGGTCCTCAACGATCTGCAGCCGACCATGCCGGTGCTCGTGGCCAACCTCATGAGCGTGGGCGAGGTCGGTGTGGTCTACAACCGCTCGATCGAGCAACTGCTCGTGATCTACCCCGCGCTGGTCTCCTCGATCATCACGGCGATCGACGGCGCGCGCGACACCGGGGAGATCAAGGTGGACTTCAACCTGCAGATCAACGAGACACCCCCGTGTACGACCGGCTTCCTCCCCGCCGCCGACCGTCGCTCACCCGCCGACCTGTCGGTGCCGCCACAGATTAACGGCATCTACTGCAAGGTGCCCCAGGACTCGCAGATGGCCGTCCGCGGCGCACGGAACCTGCCCTGCATGGAGTACCCGGGCCGCCGTGGCGCCTCACCCGAGGAGTGCGCGGCGAACGACTACCGGCCGGAGGGTCACAACCCCCCGGACACCAGCGAGGTCGGTCCGCCCGGCAACAACCCCAACGGGTGGAACGTCGTGCCCTCGTCGGGCACCGGCGAGCGGGAGATCCGGACCTCCGCGGCGATGTACGACCCCTCGACGGGCGAGTATCTGGGCGCGGACGGCAAGACGTATCGTCAACTGAACCTGGGAACCGGGAGCAGGTTGGCCGCGGACGCCGCCCTCGCCGACATCATGACGAACGGAGTGATCTAGTGCCACAGCCGGACGACACCCCCGCCGAGGGTGGGCGGAGCTGGCTGGTGGTCACGTCAGTCGTGGCGGCCCTGTGCCTGGTGGCGGCCCTCGTGTCCTCGGGGCTGTGGGTGTCCGAGCGCGGTAAGGCTGCCTCGATCCGCGCCGACCGGGCCTCCGCGACCGAACTGGACGCGTCCTATCGTGACTTCGCCTCGGACGTGTTGACCAGGCTGATGACCATCCGCCAGGAGACCCTGACCGAGGACGTGGACCGGATCGTCGAGATGATCGAGGGAGACTTCTCCGAGCAGTTCACCCCGCGCCGGGACTCCTATGAGGAGGTCGTCGAGACCACAGCCGTGGTCGCCGACGGCGTCGTCTCCGCCGCCGCGGTCGAACAGTCCACCCCCGAGCGTGCAGAGGTGATCATGGCGATCGACCAGACCATCGGCAACCCGAGGTCACAGGAGGACCAAGACCGGCAGTACCGCGTCCGGGTGACGGTCAACCGCCACGATGACGGCGAGATGAAGGTCTCGGGGGTGAACTTCATCCCGTGAGCGACAGCGACATGCCCGATGTCCGCTCCGCCCGGCGTGCGCAGCGGGAAGCCGAGCGCGCGGCCCGCGCCCAGCGCAAGGCCGACGCCGCCCGCGAGCGCGCACTGGAAGCGGCCCGTGCAGGGGGGCTGTTCGAGGGAATGGAGGCGATGCCGCGCACCGGTTCGGCCGAGGTTGCGGCGGAGTCCGACGGCGGTTCCGGGGCGGCCACTGGTGACGGATCGGCGCCCCCCGCGCCACCGGTCTCGTCGCGGGAACCACTCGATCCCACCCGTCAGCGCAGGCTGACCACCGCCCTGGCCGCGGTGTCCGTGGTCCTCCTCGTCGTCACCGGTCTGTCGACCTGGCAGTACGTCGAGGCGAGGGGTGAAGCGGCCACCGAGCAGCAGATCGCGGACGCCCCCCGCGCGGCGACGGACGCGGCGCGCGAGATCGCGACCCAGATGTTCACCTACGATCACCGGACGGTCGACGCCGAACTGGCGGCGGTCCGCGAGCGACTCACCGATCCCGCGCTGACGGAGTTCGTCGAGCAATCCATGCCCGCCGTGGCCTCCGCGGCCAAACAGCAGGAGGCCAGTGTGTACGCGACCGTGGCGGCGGCCGCCCCGCAGGAGGTCGTGGATGCCGACAGCGTGACGGTACTGGTGATGCTCAACCGGATGGTGTCGACCAGGGAGGATCCCGAGGCGGCCAGTTCCGCATCGCGACTCAGTCTGTCGATGGAGCGCGTTGACGGTACGTGGAAGCTGGGTGAGCTGGAGGCGCTGTGAGCGGCGCGCCGACTACTCGTCGGAGTTGAGTGCGACTACTCGTCGGAGGTGGCGTCGAGCGTCTCGAAGAACCGCCGTGCCCACGCGTGGACGTCGTTGCCCAACACCTGCCGGCGCAGCGCCCGCATGCGTCGACGGCGGTCGTACTCCGTTTCGGTGACGGCCGCCATGATGGCGTCCTTGACGCCCTCCAGGTCGTGCGGATTGCACAGATAGGCCTGCCGTAGTTCGGCGGCGGCGCCGGTGAACTCGCTCAGCACGAGCGCGCCCTCACCGTCCGTGCAGGAGGCGACGTACTCCTTGGCCACCAGGTTCATCCCGTCCCGCACGGGGGTGACCAGCATGACGTCCGCGGCCACGTAGAACGCCGTGAGCTCGGACTTGGGTACGGGTCGGTGGATGTAGGTCACCACAGGGTGTCCGATCTCGCCGAAGCTGCCGTTGATCCGGCCCACGGACTCCTCGATGCGCGAGCGCATGATCTGGTACTGCTCGACCCTCTCGCGACTGGGGGTGGCGAGCTGGAGCAGGGTGACGTCGGCGGTCTCGAGACGCCCCTCCTCGAACAGCTCCTCCAGGGCGCGGAGCCGGACGTCGATCCCCTTGGTGTAGTCGAGGCGGTCGACGCCCAGCAGCAGGATCTCAGGGGAGCCGAGTTCGCTGCGCAGGCGTTCCGCTCGGGCCCGGGTGTCGCGCTCGCGGGCGGCCGCGTCGATGGCAGCCGAGTCGATCGAGATGGGGAACGCCCCCACCCGCACCATCCGGTCGTCCACCCGGATCTCGGACGCCCGCCCCCGCGTCGAGCGGAGCCGCGCCGAGGGGTGGCCGAAGAGCCGGTGGGCGAGGATCCGGAAGTTGTCCGCGCCGCCTGGGAGATGAAACCCCACCAGATCCGCGCCGAGCATGCCCTCGACGATCTCGGAGCGCCAGGGGAGCTGCATGAACAACTCGACCGGCGGGAACGGGATGTGGAGGAAGAACCCGATGGTGAGGTCGGGCCGCATCTCGCGCAGCAGGCGGGGGACCAGGAGCAGCTGGTAGTCCTGCACCCACACGGTGGCGCCGGTGGCCGCGGCCGCGGCGGTGGCCTCGGCGAACCGCCGGTTGATCGCCACGTATGCGTTCCACCATTCACGGTGGTATTCGGGAGGGACCACCACGTCGTGGAAGAGTGGCCACAGGGTGCCGTTGGAGAAGCCCTCGTAGTAGAGCTCGACGTCCCGGGCGGACAGGGTGACCGAATGCAACCGGATCCCGTCGGCGTCGAACGGCTCGGGGGAGGCGTCCGCCACTCCGGGCCAGCCCACCCAGGCCCCGTGGTTGGCCTTGAGGATGGACTCCAGGGCCGTCACGAGCCCGCCGGGGCTGGCCTTCCAGTATTCCTGGCCGTCCTTACCCCGCACGAGGTCGACGGGGAGCCGGTTGGCCACGACGACGAAGTCCGCACCCGCGTCGGCCGGCGCCTGCTCGGTCGCGCCCGTCATCCCCGTACCCCCGTTGATCGTCGTGATGCGGTCTACTCGGCGTCGGCCGGGTCGACCTTCTCGGGACCGATCCCGAGCATCTCGAGCAGCATCAGGCACTCGTCCGCGTCGGCGGCGTACGAGGCCACGATCCTCTGGGCCTGGTACGCGGTCTCGTCGGCTACGGGCTCGAGGTCGACGTCGAGCTCGGGCTCCTTGCTGGCCGCTGCGGCGCTTGACATGTGTGTGTCCTCCCGTGTCGTTATGGGACGGCGGGCCCGGATGGGCGCAGGCGTCCGGTGACATCGTACGTCACTGGTCGGCGGCCGCGGACCTGCGCAGATTTCGCGTGACCCACTCGCCGAAGACGATGCCGGCGGCCAGGGCCACCGCGATCGCCAGTGCCTGGAACATCAGCCCCACGCCGATACCGGTCTGATCGCTGGTGAGCGCGGACAGTCCCCGGTAGACCGAGAGCCCGGGCAGGAGGGGCGTGATCCCGGCGATGGTCACGATGAGGGGCGGGACGGTCGCGATGCGGGCGAGAATGCCTCCGAAGAGCCCCATCGCACAGGCCGCGAGAGCCGATCCCACCACCACCCCCAACCCGGTCGTGATGACGACCTGGAAGATGAGCATCCCGACGGCCCCGACGGTCGCGGCCAGCCACGTCGCGCGGACGGTCGCGTAACTGGCCACGGCGAAACCTGCAGCCCCGACGCCTGCGGCGAAGACGGTGAGGAAGAGCGGCGCGTTGCCGGAGATCGTCGGATCGATGGGGGGTGGGGAGAAGCCCAGGCGTCCGAACACCGCCAGGGCGATGGTGATGCCGCCGAGTATCCCTCCCGTGAGGATCATCGTCTCCACGCCACGGCCTGCCGACGTGACGGGGAATCCGGTGATGGCGTCCTCGATCGCACCGACGAGCGTGAGCCCGGCGAGCAGCACGATGATCCCCGCGGCGACGAGGGCGGACGGTTGGATGTCCACGAAGTCGTCGCTCAGGATCACGTAGGCCAACAGGGCCCAGGCGGCGGCGATGAACCCGCCCACGATCTGCTGGAAGAACTTCGGCAGGCGGTGGCCGTCGAGATACCTGTTGGCGTACATCAGGGCGAACGTCGACACCATCGACAGGAGACCGGCCAGCGGGCTGCCCCCCAGCTGGATGACGACGGCGAAGCCGAGCATCGCCCAGCCCAGGACCGCGACGCGGAAGGTGTGCGGGTGGGGTGAGGCGATGATCTGCTCGACCTCTGCCGTCGCCTGTTCGACGGTCAACTGGCGCCGCACGATGAGGTCGATGAGGCGGGCGACACGGGTCACCCTCGTCATGTCGATGGTGCGGTAGTCGACGACCCGGATGACGGAGATGGGTGGTCGGCCGCGACGCCGGTTGACGCCGATGGTCAGTGAGGTGAAGGTGACCTCGACGGTGGCGCCCGGGAGGCCGAACGCGGCCGCGACCGATTCCCCCTGGGCGACCGTGTCCGCCGCGCCCTCTCCGGAGGAGAGCAGGATGCCCGCGATCTCCAGGGCGAGATTGAGCACGTCGGTGACGGCGCCGTCGTCGTCCAGGTCCACCGGCGCCATCGGCGACAGCGGCGGTTCGACCGCCAGGTCCATCGTGGACTTGCGCAGACCCAGCCACGCCAACGGGCGGGTGAACGGTGCAGCGGCGTCGCGGATCTCCACGTGGACACCGTAGTCAAGTCCGGGGCGGTCGGGGCACGGCGGTCGAGGGCACGGCGGAGCGGTCGGGGGAACGAGCCGGGATCCGGCTAGGATGTGTGCCGGACCCCGGCTGAGCCGGGTCCGTGCTGGAGTGGCGCAATTGGTAGCGCACCCGACTTGTAATCGGGCGGTTGCGAGTTCAAGTCTCGTCTCCAGCTCAACTACCTGCGGTGATCGTCAGGCTGCGGTGGACTTGACCCTTGCTCCACCCTTTAACCCCCCCGAATGGGGAGCGAGAACTGCCAGGGCGTTGCGGTTGTCGATGATCTTGTGGCGGGTGTCGATGTAGAACCGCTCGGTGACGCGGTTGACACTGTGGCCGAGTTGGTCGGCAGCAGCGTCCGTCCCGTTGGCTTCAGCGACGACGGTGGCGGTTGTCTTGCGCAGCACGTGCGGTGTAACCCACCCCAGGGCCTCGCTACGGGCCTGCCGGAGTTGCCTGCGGACATTGTTGGGGGAGCGGACCCCGCCTCGCGCAGAGGGGAATACAAGCCCGTCATCGGCGGGAAGATCACGCTCTAGTTGACGGCGTAGTGCGTCGACGACGAAGGCGGGTAGTGCGAGCATCCGCCGGCCGCTTGCGGTCTTGGTGTGGTCCTGCCGGAAGGTCTTGCCCCCGGCCATGACAACGGTGCCGGACACGAGGAGGGTGGGCACGTCAGCGTCGAGGTCGATGTCGCCCCACTTGAGTGCGAGTGCTTCACCGATGCGGATGCCGGTACCGATGAGCACTTCCATCAGTTCGGCGAGGTCGTCACCGCGTGGCGGTCCCATCCTGTTGGCACCGGACCAGTCGGCGATGCTGTCCCGAAGTTGTGCGAGTTCCTCCACTGTCATGGCCCGAACTTCCCGAGCATCTGACACACGCTTGGAGGTGTCCCTCATCGGGTTGAGGGGGATGGCGTCACGACGCGCAGCAAGGGACAACATGCCGGTGAGGATGATCCGCGCCCACCGTGCGTTAGCGTCCGAGGGGATCGCACCAAGGAACCTGTCAACTTTCCCGACAGTGACCTCACGGACACGTAGCCCGCCGAGGCCGGGGACGATGATCTTGTCGATGACCCGCTGATACTTCTCCAGTGACTGCGGTGCAATCTTCGTCGTCGTCGGGTATTCGGTGATCCACACCTGAGCCACGACTGCGAGCGTGGTGTCAGGGGTGATGTCCTCATCGCCGTCACGGTGGAGGCGGTCCCGTACTGCGTCGCGTAGCCGACGTTCGGCCCCGCCCTTGCTGTTGGCGAATCGTTCGACGCGCCGCGTAACTCCGTCGTGGTCGCGGTACTTTGCGCGTGCCCTCCAGGTGCCTGGCGTGGTCTCCAGGGTGGTGATGCTGCCGTAGGTGCCGACTGCGAGCGGTGGCCGGCTCACAGGTACCGCCTCCAGTCTTCGCTGACCTCGCCACCTAAGTCCTCCACCTGTGATTCGAGGTGGCGGACTAGTTGCCATGCCCGCATTTCCCGTACTGCGAGCCGCTCGAACTTCTCCATGTCGTCAGTGTCGCCCTCGTCGCTGATCTCACTTCGGGCCTCCAGCCATGCCCAGCGGGCCGATTCGAGCCGACGGGAAAGTCCTGCGACCCTCGCCAATGAGCTGAGGCGCCCAATCTCCTCGAAGGCTTCTTCGTCCTCCCAGTCTCCACCGCCGGTAATGGGTGCGGGTGTCCTGTCTCCGATGAACCAATGTTCGGCGACGGACGCGGACGTGTGCCAGTTCGGCAACGCCCAGGTCTCTCGGTCTGGGACGCCGGGGAACAGGAGGAGCGTGGGCGGCACCTCCAAGGCGCGAGCGATGATTAGGAGTTCGGGAACGGAGATCGACTTCCGCTTCCCCGCTTCAATCTCCCAGATGGCCGTCTTGCTAATTGCGTGCCCGAGTTCCTTGGTCCTGTCGGCGAGCCACTGCCCTGACCGTTGGCCTCGTTGTCGCTTGATCTCGCCGGCGATTCGTTGTGTCACGTCCGCATCCCAATCCGTCATGTCGAACAATTTTGCCGTAGTTGCTTGGCAAACCCGGTAACGACAGGCTAGATTCGGAATTCCAATCATGCAAGGTATGCATGGACGGAATCCCGGAAAGGTTGGAACAGTGAAGACCGAAGAGATCGACGCCCTGGGCGTCTCGTGTGACCTGCGAACCGCTGCCCGTGCCCTCGGCGTAAGCAAAAGCACCGCCTACGCCCTCGCGCAGAAGGGGGAGTTCCCCACGCGGGTGGTAAAGATCGGATCGCGCTACGTGGTGCCGACCGCCGACCTTCGCGCGCTCCTCGGACTCGGGAACGCGGCATGAGCGCCCGTGAGGACATCGACAGGGTGTGCCGTCGGGAGTCGAGTGCCGCGATGCTGGTTCACGATCAGGCGCACGCATACGTGGCAGGGGACATCCTGCCAGAGGAACTGTTGACGGCCGCGTTGATCTATGCGGAGCGCCGACTGGAGCGGGAGCGCCTTCAGGACCAGTTGTGGGGCGGATTGTCGTGAGTTGGCATTCGACGGACGGCATCGCTCTGGAGGTCTACAAGCGGCACGGCCTGCCTCATGGTGTGTGCCGGCGGTTGGTGGAACTTGAGTTCCGCAAGCTTCAGGACTCGGGGGCGGCGGTGGTCCGGTCGCATCTGCTGGAGAGGGATCGTGCGGCGTTTCTCGCTGCGATTGCCGAGGCGGTGTCGGAGGTGTGATTCCGGCTGCGACTCGGACCCTCCCGCATGCTCCACGATGGGCGCATGACTTCCTCAAAGGCGCGGCGGGAGCCGCTGGGCGTGGCGTCGGCCTACGCGAAACGTTCACCCCGATGGATTCGACAGCGACTCGTTGACGGACGCCTCACTGCGTTCAAGTCCGGACACGATGACCGCCTGGTCTTGATCGACCTCGACGAGCTGGACGAGCTTCTGCGTGTTCGTCCGGCCTGAGTTTTGGAGGTGCGTTACGGCACTCTCACGAGCCCTACAGAAAAGGGCAACGCCCCCGCAGGCTGGCAGGCCATGTGCGAGGGCGTCGAAACCGATTGTGCGTCCGATTCTACACGCAGGACGCGGGAATGAAAGACCGAGATATGACACTCGATCACCCAACATGCTTCCTGGCGGGTCTCCTCGCGCCGGGGGTGACCCCGAAGGTGGCTCTCGATGGGATCGGCAATGTTTGCGCCCGTGATCTACCCGACACGGTAGATGGACTCATCCTCGAAGCCATTCGTGACGCAGCCGCTAACGGCCTCGCCGGCGGCGCGTGCGTTCTCTCTCAGCTCCAGGACGACGGACACCTCGCCCGCGACATCGACCGCAGGATCGGGGACCGGCTCGCCGCACTCATCACCACCCCCGCAGAACCACTCCAGGTGCGGCACCATGCACAGCGCATCTTGGAAGCCGCTGAAGTGCGTGTCGTCCAGTCGTGGGCTACCGACGCACTGGAGCGTGGGCACCTTCTGTCCCATGACGAACTGCGAGACCTCGAACGTGAACTGTGGCGGCGACTCCGAGATGTGCATGAACGGCTGGACTCCACGCGCGGCACCGTGCGCCCGGACCTGAAGGCGGTGTCGGCATGACGGACAATCCCGAGGGCATCAACCCTCTGAAGTTCATCAAGTCCGGAAAGTGGCTCGACGAGAGAGTCTTCCCGCCCCTGGCGTACGCGGTCCCCGGCATGATCCCCGAAGGATTCGGACTTCTCACAGGCCCGCCGAAGGTCGGCAAGTCCTACGCAGTCGGTGGCCTTGGCCTTGCTCTGGCAACAGGCGGCAAGGCGTTCGGAGCGATCCCCGTTGGCATCCCACGGCCCGTTCTCTACCTCGCCTTGGAGGACGGCGATAGGCGGCTACAGGCCCGGTCCCGACATCTTCTCGAAGGCAAGCCGATCCCCGAGATGATCGACTTCGTAACTGAGGTTCCTCCGTTGTTGGTGTTTGAAGTGATCGACGCCTGGATGGGACAGCACGGGCACGAGAAGCCGCTTGTCATCCTCGACACTCTGGGCCGAGTGATGCCGCCCTCGATGCCGGGGGAGAGCGACTATCAGCGTGACTACCGCATCGGCGTGAAGCTGAAGAAGTACACCGACCGGAATCCCGGATCGACGCTTCTCGTGGTTCATCACACTCGCAAGCAGGCCGGCGAAGATTGGATGGACTCCACGAGCGGAACTAACGGCCTCAATGGCGCGGCGGACTTCACGATGAACTTGTCACGCAAGCGCAATGAGGCCAGCGGAATGATTCGTATCACCGGGCGCGACATCAAAGAGGGCGAGTACAAAGTCACCGTCGAAAACGGCTTCTGGGCACTCGATGGGGACAGTCTCGAAAAGGCCGCTGAAGCCGCCGCTGAAGCGAAGATAACACAGCCCCTAGGCGAGACCTCACAAACCATTCTGGACTTCGTTAATGCGCAACCTGGCCCCGTTTCCGCTGCCGACGTTGCCAACGGCACCGGCGTCAAGGATGCGCGTACGTACCTGAGTCGGCTTTACGAGTCCGAGCGGATCGCCCGACCGAAACGCGGCACGTATGCCCGTCTGACACTGGGTGTTGCAAGTGATGCAAGTGTTGCAACGCAGGGTGGCGGTCTTCTCGATGCAACAGTTGCGACGGTTGCAACACCTCTTGACGCGGATGGGTTCAACGCCACCTTGCCCCGGCATGACGACGAACCCCGATGCCCCACCCACCCGCAAGAAGTCCTGGGGGCGAGGACAGGCAAGTGCCTTGCATGCGTCACCGAGAACGCCTCCCGAATCCAGGGGGAAGCCGCGTGACCGACCCCAAGCTCCCGCGGGTGACGCTCCGGGAGGCTCGCGCGTCCAAGACCGCTGAACTGGTGGACCAGCTCATCGATGCCCCCACGGTGACCGCCGCCAGCAAAATCCGGAAACTCGACCGTCACCAGCTCGAACTCTGCCTGATGCACGTAGTTTGCAGCCTCGACGCGCGTTGGCGCATCCCAGCCCGCGCGACCCCACCACCTGCCGTCGAAGCACTCATCGCCGTGATCCTCGCAGCCGGCGACGCCCTCGAATCCCTCAACCAGCCCCAGGAGGACCAGTGACCGACACCCCCACCCCCGCGAACATGCCCACAACGGCCCCCACGACGCCCGTGGACGATTCCGGATACGTTGAGCTGCCCGAACGTACCCGAGCCGAAATCAAGTCCCTGAGAAGTGAAGCCGCCCGCTACCGGACAAGGCTCCGGGAGGCCGAAGCCGAGCTAGATTCCCTGAAGCAAGACCTCTCGTCTTTCCGCAGCAAGCAGGCACTCGACAGTGTCGCGGATCTTCTTGACGACCCGGAGGACCTGGGGCGGCACCTGGACCTGACCACCCTCGTGGACGACACCGGCACCGCCGACCCCGACAAGTACCGGGCGGCGGCTGAACAACTCGTCGCAGACCGCCCCCGCCTCGCACCGGCACCTACCCCGCCCCCGTCGTCGGGCACCGCTCCCGAGGCGACAGCTACCGCGACGTGGCACACACCCGACGCCGATCCCGGCCAAATCATGTCGTCGCTCATGCGCGGCGACGTGTGACTGGGACCCGCGCCATTAGCGGATAATTGGGGTTCATCCGAGGGGTTGATCCCCAAAAGGTGACATTCGGCGTAGACGCCATTCACCCGCATAGCCCGAGGCATACGGGTCCTCTCGCTTCACTCATTCTTTCCATTGCGAAGGTGATTCCCCATGGCAACTTCTGCCCTTGGTACCCCTGAAATTACTCAGGAAACCGTCGATCAGCTCATCACGGTTCCGCTCCAGAAGGCGTCCGTGTTCCTCAACGCCGGCGTCCGCATCATCGACACCAACGGCGGCAACCCCGTCCGAGTGCCGATGCTCACGTCCATGACCGCCCCGTCGTGGCACGGCGAAAACGAGCAGATCGACGAGGTTGATCCCACGTTCGACGAGATCGTTCTTCTGCCCCACTCCATGAAATCCGTTAAGACGCTGACCAGGTACTCGAATGAGCTTGCCCGCCAGGCCGTCGTCCCGGTCGGTTCCGCGCTCCAGCAACGCATCGTTGCCGACGTGGCCGGCAAGCTCGACGACGCATTCATCGCGGGCGCGGTGTCGCCTGACCGGACCACCCCGACCGGACTCCTGAACTACTCCGGTGTTCAGAAGATCGACGCCGTGGGCGAGATTGGCCTTGATGCCCTCCACGACGCCGAAGCCCTCGCCCTCGGAGCCGAGGTCGACCCTTCCTCACTGAAGTGGCTTATGCACAGTCGTGACTTCGTGGCTATCCGCAAGCTCAAGGACACCAACGGCCGGTACCAGGTCCAGCCCGATCCGACCGAGGCGGGCGCGTACCGGCTGCTCGGGCACCCGGTGCTTGTCACCAACCGTGTCCCCGTCGTCGACGGCGCATCCTCGATTGTCCTGTGGGACCCGAGCAAGGTGGCCGTCGCGCGTGACCTCAACCCCACGGTTACGGTCCTGGACCAACTCTATGGGGATTACGACCAGCAGGCCGTCCGCGTGGTGGCACGCTACGACGCGGCACCCCTCAACCCCGAGGCCGTCGTGCTTCTGAACGGTGTCACCCAGCCGTGACCACCAGCAGCGGCGAGCAGGGCCGGGGCAGCCACGATGCTGTCCCGGCCCGCCCGTCGTGGCAGCGGCCACCGTTCGAGAAGGGCAACACCCTGTCACGGACACACGGCGCATGGTCCGACCGGGCGGTGTCACCAGTCGCCGAACGCTACCTCGTCACCGCAGTCGAATCGGTCGACTACCTGCAAGACCCGTCATACCTGCCGGCCCTGTCCGCGTGGGCGCGAACCGAAGCCCGCATCGAACTACTCGAAGCGTGGCTCGACGAACACGGCATGGTCGACGACGAGACCGGCCAAGTGCGCGGAGCCGCAAACCTTCTCGCACGCTTCGAGGCACAAGCCGCCAAACAGCGCGAACGCCTCGGAATGGACCCCCTCTCCCGCGCGAAAATCCGGCAAATGACCGCCTCCACGCAGGTCGACCTCGCTCAACTCATGGCCCAGGCGGTGCAGCATGACCAGGATTGACGGCGCAACACTCCGGGCGGCAGCCACCGACATCGACGTCTTCGCCCGCGAACTCGTCCACGCCCCCCTGTGGCCCCACCAACTCGACCTCGCCAAGTCCCCGGCCCGCATCCGCACCGTCTGCTCCGGCCGGCAGGCAGGCAAATCCCACACCCTCGCCATGCTCGCCCTTCACACCGCGTTCGCCCAACCCGGAGCACGCATCCTCATCCTCTCCGCCGGCGAAGAAGCCGCCAAAGGGCTACTACGGCAGATCGCGGACCTCGCTTCCGCCCCGTTGCTGCGAGGCTCCACCGTTGATGAAAACCGTTCCCGAATAACACTCTCCACCGGCTCCGAAGTCGTGTGTGTCCCCGCCTCCACCCGCCAAGTCCGAGGCCGCTCCGTCGACCTACTCATCCTCGACGAAGCCAACTTCATGGCCGACGAACTGTGGACCGCAGCAAGCTTCACCGTCCTCGCCCGCCCCGGCAGCCGCGTCGTCATGGCCTCAAGCCCCTGGACCCGCGACCACTTCTTCCGCTCCACCTGGCTCAAAGGCCAAACACACACCGCCGAGTTCGCCGCGTTCCACTGGCCATCACACGCCTCCCCCCTCGTCGACGCCGCCCTGCTCGAATCATTCGCAGCCACGATGACGGATCGGGACTACACCCGCGAAGTGTTGGCCGAGTGGGTTGACGACATCGGAGTGTTCTTCACCGCCGACGAAATCAACCAAGCCGTCGCCGACTACCAACTCACCCCACCCGAAAAGGCGCGCGGACAAGTAGCAGCCGCCGGCCTCGACTGGGGCGCACAAGTCGACGCCCACGCCCTCGTCCTCGTCTCAATCCTCGACGACGAAGAACTCAACAGAGGCAAACACGGCGACGAACTCGTCTACTACCTGCCGTGGCTCGAATCCCACTACAAAACCCCGTACAGCGTGTTCATCGACCGCATCGTCCACGTCGCATCCCGCTACCACCTGCCCGCCATCGTGAGCGAAACCAACGGCGTCGGACAGTTCCCAACCGAACTACTCACCCGCCGACTCTGGACCGAACGCCCAGGCGGACACACCAGCGGCGTCGTCCCCATCGCCACCACCGCACGCCGCAAGATGTCAGGCTTCAACAAGATCAAGACACTGCTCCAGTCCGGCAGGCTCGTCCTCCCACGAGAACCCGAACTGTTGAAGCAACTCTCGTCGCTCGAATACGAACTGAAAGACAGCGGCAACACCCGCATCGCCGTACCCGAACGCCTCGGACACGACGACCTAGCCATGGCACTCATGCAGGCCATCAGCACCACCACCGACTACCGAATGTGGCGACCCGACCGGCCCCGCCCCAACACAAGCCCGGTCCTACAAACCCCCGCAGGAACACGAATCCACCAACAACCTGCGGCACTCAACTTCCCCACAATGCTCAGCAGCACAGTAGGGAAGCAGGCAGGAGACGGCTGGTAACCGAACCCTGACTGAAGCTCGGTGCCTCTCTGGCGATAGCCGCCGAGCACACAACCCCCGATGCGTCTGTGTGGCGTGTCGGGGGTTGCTGCGTTCTGTCGAATCCCCGCGCGAGTCCCACCCTTTTACCACCCTGGAACATCGGTGGAACGGGGGAGTGGACTGGGAACGGTCGGAACAAGGGGAGGGCTTTACGCAGGTCTAACGGAATCTTCGGAGCCACCCCGGAACTGTCTAGAGTCGACGATTACAACGGGCGGTTGCGAGTTCAAGTCTCGTCTCCAGCTCTCACCTCGCCCAGCGGAGCGCGGCGAGGGTGCCCCACGTTCGTAGGACGTTGGTTCAGGTTTCTCAGGCTTCTGGGTAGGGTGTGACTCGTGTGCAGCGAGAGCGAGGGCTCCCGAACCGGGATCGTGGATCCCGAACGGCGTGTCGCGGAAGCGTGGATGCGCGCGGTCGCGGCATGTGACGAGGCCGCCGCACTGAAGCTCTCCGCCCCGACGATCCTCTACACCAACGGCGGGCACCTCAGTCGTTACGAGGGGCACGACGGCATCCGCGACATGATCGAGGACGTCGCGCGCCTGGCCGGGTTCATCCATGTGACCGTCCAGTCGGTGGTGGCGGAACCCGGGACCGTCGCCCTCCGGCGACTCGAGACCTACACCCTGCCCCAGGGGGGAGTGGAGATCCCGGCACTGGCCTTCGTCGATGTCGAGGAAGGGCTGGTCACGCGCTGGGAGGACTACAAGGACCTGCGCACGCTGAACGCGATCACGGAGTAGACGGTGAACGGAGGCGGTCCGATGGGCCAGGATGGGCGCCGCGACGACCCCGCCGTCGTGGCCAGGGCCCTCGTCGAGTCCAGGTTCCGTGGGGATGTGACCACCGCGACCTCGCTCTGCGCGCCCGACATCGTGATGCGGATCGAGGGGTCCTATGAGGCGCACGGCCGCGAGGGACTGGCGAACCTCATCGAGTTCAACCATGAGGTCGCCACCAACGTCCGTGTCGAGATCCACCGGATCATGGTCTCGGGTGACACCGTCGCGATGAGCAGAACCATGTTCCTCGACGTCGACGGGCAGGCCATCGAACTCGGCGCGGGCGCGTTCTTGACGGTGCGCGACGGCCTGGTCCGGGAATGGATCGACTACCTGGACATGAGCGAGTTGGCGCGCGCGCTCGGGCACTGACCTCGGGCACTGACCTCGGGCACTGACCTTGCCCGCCTGGCCCGGTCAGTCCGAAGGCACGAACTCCCCGTGGCCGAGGTCCCGCAGCACGCGACGGATCGTGGCGGCCGCCGCGTCCGAGACCTCTGCAGGGGTGTCGGGGTCCGCCCGCGACAGGTCGAAGACGGACATGTCCTCGGCGGGGAAGACGTGGATGTGGGTGTGCGGTACCTCGAACCCCGCGATGAGGTACCCGGCTCGCGACGCCCCGAAACCCTCCACGACCGCCTTGCCGACCGCCTGGGCGACCTCGTTGAGTCGCGCCAGAAGTCGGGGTTCCAGGTCGGTCCACCTGTCGATCTCCTCCCTCGGGACGATGAGGGTGTGACCGGCCGCGACGGGCGCGATGGTGAGGAACGCCACCACCTCGGGGTCCTCCCAGACGAACCTTCCGGGCAGTTCGCCGGAGATAATCTTGCTGAATACGGACGACATGTTCTCAGCGTACGTATCAGGGGCGGCTGCTTGCGGTTCTCGTAGGGCTTCTCGTGGTGTAATGGCGGGTAGGCCACCCGGTGAACGAGCGGCGCAGGGTCCTCGGAGGATGGCGGAGGGACGGGCAGATGATCGAGGTATCGGCACGGACTGCGGACGACGCCGTGAAGAAGAAGTCCTACCACCACGGTGACCTGCGTAACGCCATCATCAACGAGGCCATCTCGCGTGCGCGGTCGTCGGGGGAGAAGGCGATCGTGTTGAGGGAGATCGCCCCGGTCATCGGCGTGTCGGCCACCGCCGCCTACCGCCACTTCACCAACAGGCAGCAGTTGGTCGAGGAGGTCTCCTCCCGCGGGTTCGACGCGCTGGGTGAGTGTGTGAGTCTGCCCGGGGTCGGCGGCGCGGACTCCGCCCCGGGGCTCGCCGCCTACGTGGATCTGCGCAATGCGGGGATCGCGGTCGTGCAGTTCGCAGTCGCGGAGCCCGCCTGGGCGCGGTTGATGGTGGAGACCGTGGGAGGGTCGCCGGGCGTCGCACTCGCCGCGGCAGAGGTCCTCGCCGTCATGCAGGCGATCGTCGATCGTGGGATCGCGGCCGGGACCTTCCGGCCGGGAACCCAGGTCAGCGACCATCAGGTGCTCTGGGCCGGTATCGGCGGCCTCTGTACGCATGCGATGTTCGGACTCGCGCCGATGGGGTCCCCGGATGCGGACCACGCGACGGCCCGCACGCTCGACCTCTGTATGACGGACATGCTCACCCCGGAGGGACTCGCCCTTCGCGAGCAGGCCGAGTTGCCGGACGGGATCGCGACCGAACTCCCCGGGTAACCGCAGTACCGGGGCCACGTCGGAGCGGGGCCGCGACTAGTGTGGGCGCTGTGCGAATTCTCGTGATCGGTTCCGGTGCCCGTGAGCACGCCCTGCTCGTCGCCCTCGCCGCGGATCCCGCGGTGACGGAGCTCCACGCCGCGCCGGGCAACCCCGGCATGGTTCAGGCCACGTGCCACGACACCGCGGTGACGGATCCCGCGGCCGTCACCGCGCTGGCCCGCCGGCTCGAGGTGGACCTGGTCGTGATCGGCCCGGAGGTCCCGCTGGTGGCGGGGGTGGGCGACGCCCTGCGCTCAGCCGGCGTCCCGGTGTTCGGCCCGTCGTCCGACGCCGCCCGGATCGAGGGTTCCAAGGCGTTCGCCAAGGACGTCATGGCCGCGGCGGGGGTCCGCACGGCGCGCGCCGAGGTCGTCGACTCGCCCGCCGACCTGGACGAGGCGCTCGACCGGTTCGGCCCCACCTGGGTGGTCAAGGACGACGGCCTCGCGGCCGGCAAGGGGGTCGTGGTCACGCCCGACCGCGCCGCCGCGCACGCCCACGCGCTCGCCTGCCTGGACGGCGGGCACCCGGTTCTGCTCGAGTCCTTCCTCGACGGCCCCGAGGTGTCGCTGTTCTGTCTCGTGGACGGCGAGACGGTGGTCCCGCTCCTCCCCGCTCAGGATCACAAGCGTGTCGGGGAGGGGGACCGCGGACCCAACACCGGCGGGATGGGCGCCTACACCCCCCTGCCGTGGCTGCCGCAGGGGATGGTCGACCGGATCGTCTCCGAGGTGTGTGAGCCGGTCGCCCGCGAGATGGTCGCACGGGGATGCGGCTTCTCCGGTCTCTTGTACGCGGGTCTGGCGATCACCACGTCCGGCCCCGAGGTCGTGGAGTTCAACTGCCGTTTCGGTGATCCCGAGACGCAGGCGGTCCTGGCGCTACTGGAGTCGCCCCTCGGGCAGGCCCTCCACGCGGTGGCCACCGGCCGTCTCGCCGAGCTGCCTCCGCTGGTGTGGCGCGACGGCGCCGCCGTGACCGTCGTGCTGGCCGCGGAGAACTACCCGTCCTCGCCACGCCGGGGGGACGTGATCGAGGGCGCCGAGCAGCCGGGGGTCTTCCACGCCGGGACGGCCCGGGACGAGAACGGGCGACTGGTCTCGGCCGGGGGGCGGGTCCTGTCGGTCGTCGGGACCGGTCCCGACCTCGCCGCCGCGCGCGCGGAGGCCTACCGGATCCTCGACGGGGTCGAGCTGGGCGGCGGTCACTTCCGTCGCGACATCGGCCTGGCGGCCGAGGAGGGACACATCAGTATCCCGGGCTGACCGCGGCAGCCCGCCGGGCTGACGGCCGATCCGCCGTGCTGAACGCGTCCGTCCTCAACGAGCGTAGAGGGCCATGCGCGGCGCCTGTGCCACCAGCCAGGGGCTGAACGCGAACGGCGTCGCGTCGATGGCCTTGCGTACGTCCTCGGGCCGGGCCCAGTGGTGGGCGCACACCTCGTCCGCCCGCGGGGCCAGGTCGGCGCGGATGCGGGCGGTGAACACGGGGCAGATCTCGTTCTCCACGATCCCGGAGTCGTCCACCGCCCGGTACCGGAAGTCCGGCAACGCCGGCTCGATCCCGTCCACGCGCGTCCCGAGTTCCTGTTCCGCCCGTCGTACTATCGCCTCGGCGGGGTCCTCGCCCGGTGCGGGGTGACCACAGAACGAGTTGGTCCACACGCCCGGCCAGGCGCGCTTGTGCAGCGCGCGACGGGTGAGCAGGACGCGGCCCTCCTCGTCGACCACGTGGCACGAGAACGCCAGATGCAGCGGGGTGTCGGTGGTGTGGACGGTGGCCTTGTCCGCGGTGCCGACGGGCTGGCCGTCCTCCGAGAGGAGGACCACGTACTCGGTGCCCGCGGGAGCGGAGGCGTCGGGGAGGGAGGACATGCCGCCAACCTTAGGCGCTCCGGGCCGGACGGGCCGCCGGGGACTCAGACGGCGAGGTCGCGGGCGATCACCAGTCGCTGGATCTGGTTGGTGCCCTCGAAGATCTGGGTGATCTTGGCCTCGCGCATGTACCGCTCCACGGGGAACTCCCGGGTGTAGCCGACGCCGCCGAGCACCTGGACCGCGTCCGTCGTGACCTTCATCGCCGCGTCCGTGGCGGTGAGCTTGGCGATCGAGGCCTGGCGGGAGTAGGGACGGCCGGCGTCCTTGCGTCGGGCGGCGTCGAGGTACGTGGCGCGGGCGGAGGTCACGGCCGCGGCCATGTCCGCCAGCAGGAAGCCCAGGCCCTGGTGGCCGATGATGGTCTTGCCGAACGCCTCGCGCTCATTGGCGTAGGCGACCGCGTCGTCGAGTGCCCGCTGCGCGATGCCGGTGGCCACCGCGGCGATC
Source organism: Dietzia sp. UCD-THP (assembly GCF_000349585.1). Lineage (NCBI taxonomy): Bacteria > Bacillati > Actinomycetota > Actinomycetes > Mycobacteriales > Dietziaceae > Dietzia > Dietzia sp. UCD-THP. Next base: position 50,230 of record NZ_AOSR01000008.1, on the reverse strand, counting down.
CCGAGCCGGCCCGAGTCCAGGGCGGAGAACGCGATGCGCAGTCCGTCGCCCTCGGCGCCCAGGAGACGGGCGGCGTCGACCCGGGCGCCCTCGTAGGCGGCGGTGGTGGTGGGGACGCCGTTCAGGCCCATCTTGTCCTCGGGCTTCCCGAACGTCAGGTTCTCGGTGTCGCGGGGGACCAGGAGACACGAGATGCCGCGGGACCCCTCGCCGGTGCGGACGAAGGTGTTGTACACGTCCGCGATCCCACCGTGCGTGATCCAGGACTTGGTGCCGGTGACCACGAACTCGTCACCCTCGCGCTCGGCGCGGCACCGCAGCGCCGCCGCGTCCGACCCGGCCTGTGGCTCCGAGAGCGAATACGCGCCGATCTGCTCGCCGGCGAGCATCCCGGGCAGCCACTCGGCCTTCTGCTCGTCGGAGCCGGCGGTGGCCAGGGGGAAGCAGGACAGACCGTGCACGCTCGTCGCGACGGCGACAGCCGCCCACCGGGCACCGAGCTCCTCCAGCACCTGCAGGTACACCTCGTACGGCTGGTCGCCGCCGCCGAACTCCTCCGGATAGGGCAGCCCCAGCAGGCCCACCTCGCCGAGTTGCGCGAAGAGCCCCTCGGGATAGGTGTGGTTCCGCTCGTGCTCGGCCGCGATCGGCTCGAGCAGCTTGTCCGCGACTGAGCGGGTCATCTCGAGGAGTTCGTACGCCTCGTCGCTGGGGAGCAGTCTGTCGACGGCCATGGGGGTCCCTCCGGGTGGCTGCGGAAATGGTCGGCTGGTCTCGCTGGGGCTGTTCTCATTAGAGTGCACGGCGTCCGTGCGGTCGTACCAGCCCCGAAAGCGGGGGTGCCCGTCGGTGGGTGGTGTGCGGCGGGCCTCTGCAGCAGTATCTGCAGACATGTCTGCAGATACGACCGAGACCACGCCGCCCACCGGTACGCCCCTGTCCCCGGACGAGCTCCTGGCGATCTACGACGTCCCCGGTGCGAGTGCGGCGGAGTTCCTGTGCGACCGCCACGACCCCGACGCCGTGGCGTTCACGGTGATCGGCGCGGACCTGTCCGGTCGGGACATCACCTACGGTGAGCTGAGGTCGAGGAGCGAGAAGGTGGCCGCCGCCCTGGCGGCTCTCGGTGTGGGCGAGGGGGACCGGGTCGCCACGCTCGTGGCCAAGTCCGCGGACCTGGTGTTCACGCTCATGGGGATCTGGCGCCTGGGCGCGGTGCACATGCCGCTGTTCACCGCGTTCGCCTGGCCCGCGATCGAGATGCGGATCGTCGGCGGTGACGCCCGGGTGATCGTGTCCGACGCCGACCAGCGGGGGAAGCTCGAGAGCACATCCGTCCCGGTGGTCGTGGCCGGGCTGGCGGACTGCCCCGGTGCCCGGGAGGGAGACCTCGATCTCGACACGATCGTCGGCGACCAGGAGCCTGGTCGCGGCGCCGCGGTCACCGGCCCGGACGCCGGGATGGTGATGCTCTTCACCTCGGGCACCACCGGCACCCCCAAGGGGGTCGTCGTCCCCGTCCGCGCGCTCGCCGCGTTCCACCAGTACATCGAGACCGGTCTGGACGTGCGCGCCGACGACGTGTTCTGGAACGGTGCCGATCCGGGCTGGGCGTACGGCCTCTACTACGGCATCCTCGGTCCGCTGGCGGTGGGCCGCCGCAGCCTGCTCCTCCACGCCCGCTACACCCCGGAGTTGGCGTTCGCCGTCCTGCAGTACTACGGGGTCACCAACTTCGCGGCGGCGCCGACGGTCTACCGGACGATGCGCGCCAAGCGCGACATCGCGCCGGACGTGAGGCTCCGCCGTGCCTCCGCCGCCGGTGAGCCGCTCACCCCGGAGGTGATCGAGTGGTCGATCGAGCAGTTCGGTGTCGAGGTCCGGGACCAGTACGGCCAGACCGAGCACGGGATGTTCATCATCAACCCCTGGCACGACTCGCTGCGCGAGGACGTCCGTCCCGGGTCCATGGGAGTGCCGCTTCCCGGGTGGGGGTGCACCGTGCTCGCGGCCGACTCCGACGAGACCGCGCCGGTGGGGGAGCTCGGCCGCGTCGCGATCGACGTCCCCGCCAGCCCGCTCATGTGGTTCACGGGGTACCACGACGCGCCCGAGAAGACGGCCGAGCGGTTCAGCGCGGACGGCCGCTGGTACTACACGGGCGACGCGGCCAAGCTCGACGCCGACGGTCATTTCTACTTCTCCAGCCGCGACGACGACGTGATCATCATGTCCGGCTACCGGATCGGCCCGTTCGACGTGGAGTCCGTCCTGGCCAAGCACCCGGACGTGCTGGAGTCGGCGATCATCGGCGTCCCCGACGAACTGGCCGGTGAGGTACTCGAGGCGTACGTCGTGCTGCGCGAGGGTGTCGAGGGCGACGACGACACGGTGGCGGACCTGCAGAAGTGGGTCAAGACGGAGTTCGCCGCCCACGCCTTCCCTCGGAAGGTCCACTTCGTCCGCGAGCTGCCCAAGACGCCGTCGGGCAAGATCCAGCGCTTCCTGCTGCGCAAGGAACGCCGGGCGAGTCAGGGATAGTAGGCGAACGACGCCCGGGACCGAAGTGACATACCGTCACATGAAAGTGAATTCCGGGTCTATCATCGGCCGATGAGAATCTCGCGCGGTGCCCGCGCCCTCGGGGCCGCAGCTCTGGCCGTCGTCATCCCCGTCGTCTCCGCGACCGCGGCGGTCCCCGCCGGCGCCAACCCGGTGATCTCGTCGATCGCGCCGGATCCGTCCGTCCAGAGGGGAGCGGACGGGGCGTTCCACGTCTACGCGTCCTCCGACGACTGGTCGGACGGCGCCGGCTACCGGCTCGTCCCGCACTTCCGTTCCTTCGACCTGGTCGAGTGGGAGTACGTGGGGGACGCCTTCGGCTCCCGTCCGGCGTGGGCGCCCCAGGGTTCGTTCCTCTGGGCCCCGGACGTCCACGTGACCGACACCGGTGCCGTCATGTACTACACCACCGGAGGCCCGGCCCCCTGTATCGGCATGGCCACCGCGCCGGGGATCGAGGGCCCGTGGACCCACGGTTCGGCGCCGATCGTCTGCTTCGGTGCCGACGCCCCCTACCAGGACCTGGACCCCATGGACCCCGAGGTCGTGTTCACCGACGACGGGCCCGTCATGTTCATGGGCAACTTCGAGGGGATCCACGCGGTACCGATGAACCCCGCGGGCACCGCGCTCGTCGGGGACCCCGTCCTGGTGGCGGGCACGGGGGTGGAGGCGCCCGCCGTGCTCACCAGAGAGGGCAGGACCCACCTGTTCACCAGCGCGGGATTGTGCTGCGACGGCGAGCAGTCGCAGTACCGGGTTCTGGGCGGCCGCGCCGACAGCGTGATGGGGCCGTACACCGACCGGCAGCAGCGTCCGCTGGTGCAGGGGCCGGGCGCGCCGCTGCCCGGGGATGTGATCCTCAAGGGTGACGCCGACTGGGTGGGACCGGGTCACGTCGACGTGACCACCGACGACGCGGGGCAGGACTGGATGCTCTATCACGCCGCCCCCCGCGGCAGCGCCGTGCTCCCCAACGGGGTGCAGCGACGGTACATGATGCTCGACCGCCTGGACTGGGTCGGCGGGTGGCCCGTGGTCGGGGACGGCACCCCGTCCTCGACCCGGTCCGCCGACCCCGTCGTCACCCTGCCCGTACGGCTCACTGCGGTCGGTGGAGCGGTGCTGCGGCCGGACCGGGACGGACAGGTGCTCGACGCCTCGGTCCGGATGGACTCGACGGGGTCCGCCTACTCCGGCGACCTGCGCGCCGCACTCACCGGACCCGACAAGCGCCGGCTCGAGCTGCCCGTGCTCATCGACGGGCAACCCCGGCCGTCCGTCCCCCTGGCCGTCGGCGCGGGTGCGACCGTGACCCGAGCGCTGACCTTCCGCCCCGCGGCACCACCGGTGCCGGGGCGGTACGAGCTCGTCGTGTCCGTGGGCGACGCCGGCGGGCCGGCTCGCGAGCTGGCCGTGTTCGGCCTCGAGGTGGCCCCCGACGGGTCGCTTTCGATGGGCTCGGGGGCGCTCGGTTCGGCGCCGCTGGGATCGCTCGGGCAGTGATCTGCTGACCCCGACCGAGATCGCGTTTACGGTGTGTGCACGACATCCCGGGGGGCCGCTCCGGGACGCGTGACGCGCGAGGGAGAAGGCGATGGCAACCGGCGACCGTGATCGACCGAGGGGCCGGAAGATGGTCATGGCCCCGCACCTGAGCGGCCTGGACCCGGACCCGGCCCGCGGCGCGGAGATCGAGCAGAAGTCGCCCGGTGAGCGCGACGGCGCCGTGCCCCGCGGCGAGTTCGTCCGCAGTGTGATCGGAACCGTCGCCGGGGTCGCGGCCGCGGTGCTGGTCTACACGGTCATGCCGGGGGACCTGGAGCACAACGCGCGACTGACCGCTGCCGTGGCGGTGCTGCTGGGGATCTGGTGGATGACCGAGTGCATCCCCATCCCCGCCACGGCGCTGGTGCCGCTCATCGCGTTCCCGGTGCTGGGTCAGGACATCTCGGTCGACGACGTCGGCGCCCAGTACGGCAACAACATCATCTTCCTGTTCATGGGCGGATTCCTCATCGCGATCGCCATGCAGAGGTGGAACCTGCACCGACGGATCGCCCTGCTGACGGTCCGGGCGATGGGCACCCGCTCGACACGGGTCATCGCCGGGTTCATGATCGCGACCGGCTTCCTGAGCATGTGGGTGTCCAACACCGCCACGGCCGTGATGATGCTGCCGATCGGCGTCTCCGTCCTCATGCTCGCCTCCGAACTGGGCGGGAACGGGTCCGGAGGGCAGGAGGACGACCCCGAGGGGTCGATGCCCCGGATGGACTCCTCGTCGGACCCGACGTCCGACGAGGTCAAGAAGGCCGTCATCCGGTCGAACTTCGGGACCGCCCTCATGTTGGGCATCGCCTACGCCGCGTCGATCGGATCGCTGGCGACGATCATCGGAACCCCGCCCAACACCCTGCTCGCCGGCTACCTCGAGAGCGAGCACGGCATCATCCTGGGTTTCGGCCGGTGGATGATGGTGGGTCTCCCACTGTCGATCGTGATGCTCCTGGTCGCCTGGTTCCTGCTCACCAAGGTGCTGTTCAAGCCGGAGGTGGAGCGGATCCCCGGGGGGGCGGCAACTGTTCGACGACGAGCTGCGCAGCCTCGGCTCCATCTCGTCGGGCGAGAAACGCGTCCTGGCCGTGTTCGTCGCCGCCGCCGTCGCGTGGATGACCGTGCCGTTGGTGTGGGAGGATCCGCCCGTCTCCGACGCGGGGATCGCGTTGATCGCCGGACTCGTGCTGTTCCTGCTCCCCGCCGGCACCGCGCGTGGCGTTCGCCTGTTGACGTGGGAGGCCGCGCTCGCCCTGCCCTGGGGGGTGCTCCTGCTCTTCGGCGGCGGGCTGGCGCTGTCGGCCCAGTTCTCCGGGTCCGGGCTCACCGACTGGATCGGTGAGAAGTCCGCCGCCCTCGGTGGCCTGCCGGTCGTCCTGCTGGTCGTCGTCGCCGCCGGCGGGGTCCTCATCCTGACCGAACTGACCAGCAACACCGCGACCGCCGCGAGGTTCCTGCCGGTCGCGGGTGGGGTGGCGCTGGGTCTCGGGCTCGACCCGATGCTGCTGGCGGTCCCGGTCGCCCTGGCCGCCACCTGCGCGTTCATGCTGCCGGTGGCGACCCCGCCCAACGCCATCGCGTACGGATCCGGATACGTGACGATCGGCCAGATGATCCGCGGCGGGTTGTGGCTCAACCTCGTGGGGATCGTGCTCATCACGCTCGTCACCATGACCCTGTTGGTGTGGGTGTTCGGACTGACCTCCTGACGGGGGCGATAGCGTCGGGGGCATGAGCGTCGCGCGTACCCCCTCTCTCAGGTCGGCCGTCGAGCCGTTCCACGTCATGAGTGTCCTGGCCGCGGCGGCGCGGCGTCAGGAGACCCACGGCGACGTGATCACCCTGTGTGCCGGGCAGCCCTCGACCCCGGCGCCCGGGCCGGTGCTGGAGGCCGCACGGCGCGCGGTGGACGGCGAGATCCTCGGCTACACCGAGGCGATCGGAATCCGACCGCTCCGGGAGGCGATCGCGGACCACCACCGGCGGGTGGACGGTGTCGAGGTGACCGCCGACGACGTCGTCGTCACCACCGGGTCGTCCGGCGGATTCACGGTGCTCTTCCTGGCCGCGTTCGATCCCGGGGACACCGTCGTCATGGCCCGCCCCGGGTACCCCGCCTACCGCAACACCCTCCAGGCCCTGGGCTGCCTTGTCCACGAGATCGCCTGCGGCCCCGGGACCCGGTACCAACCCACGGTCGCGCAGCTCGAGGCGGTCACGGCGGAGCTGGGCCACCCGCCCGCCGGCCTCATCGTGGCCAGTCCCGCCAACCCGACCGGGACGATCATCGACGCCGCCGAACTCGCCGCCCTCGCGCGCTGGTGCGAGGCCAACGGCACGTTGCTGGTCAGCGACGAGATCTACCACGGTGTCACCTACGGCCGGGAGTGCGCGAGCGCGTGGCGGACCAGCCGTGAGTCCGTGGTGATGGGCTCGGTGTCCAAGTACTTCTCCATGACCGGGTGGCGGATCGGGTGGATGCTGCTGCCGCGGTACCTGCGCGCGCCCGTGGACCGGCTCATCGGCAACCTCACCATCTGCCCGCCGGCGCACGCCCAGTTCGCCGCCGTCGCCGCGTTCACCGAGGCCTCGGCCGCCGAGCTCGACTCCCACGTGGAGCGATACGCCCGGAACCGCGAGCTCGTACTCCGCCGGCTCGCCGGTCTCGGAGTGGGGGAGACCGCACCTCCCGACGGCGCCTTCTACGCCTACTTCGACGTCTCGCAGTGGACCGACGACTCGGTGGCGTGGTGCGCCGAGATCCTCGAGCGCACGGGGGTCGCGCTGACACCCGGCGTCGACTTCGACACCGTCGACGGTCGGCACACGGTGCGCCTGAGCTTCGCCGGGGACACCGCCGAGATCGCCGAGGCGATGGACCGGCTGGAGGCCGTACTGGACCCGCGGCAGCGGCCCACGGGTTAACGTCGGCGCATGGGTTCCGCCGAGATCATCACCACCATCGTCTACATCACCCGCCCGTGGCTGTTGCTCCAGGCGCCGCTGACGGTGGATCAGGTCTACCTCAACGCCCGTGAGATCCTCGCCGGGTCCACCGGTGGCTCGATGATCTCCTGAGTCCCCTGCGATACTGGGGGGCGTGACCGCCCAGAACGCCGTACCCGCCCGGAACAGCCCGCCCCGCATCTCCAATGTCCTGGCCTCCCGCTACGCCAGCGACGAGCTGGCGACCCTGTGGTCCGCCGAGCACAAGATCGTGCTCGAGCGTCAGCTGTGGATCGCCGTCCTCCGTGCCCAGCGCGAGCTGGGGATCGAGGTCCCCGAGGGCGTGATCGAGGCCTACGAGGCCGTGCTCGACCGCGTGGACCTCGCCTCGATCGCCGAGCGCGAGCGGGTGACCCGGCACGACGTCAAGGCGAGGATCGAGGAGTTCAACGCCCTCGCCGGGCACGAGCACATCCACAAGGGCATGACGAGCCGGGACCTCACCGAGAACGTCGAGCAGCTCCAGGTCATCCGCTCCCTGGAGCTGATCCGGGACCGCGGGGTGGCGGCGGCCCGCCGGCTGGCCGAGCACGCCGTGGCGCAGCGCGACCAGGTCATGGCCGGCCGCAGCCACAACGTCGCCGCCCAGGCCACCACCCTGGGCAAGCGCTTCGCCTCCGCAGCCGATGAGCTGCTCCTGGCGCTCGAGCGGGTCGAATCGTTGATGGAGCGGTACCCCCTGCGCGGCATCAAGGGCCCGATGGGCACCGCACAGGACATGCTCGACCTCCTGGGTGGCGACGCCGGGAAGATGTCGGAGCTCGAGAGCCGGATCGCCGAGCACCTGGGCTTCTCCCGGACCCTCGACTCGGTCGGCCAGGTGTACCCGCGGTCCCTCGACCACGAGGTCGTCTCCGCGCTGGTCCAGTTGGGCGCCGGCCCGTCCTCGCTGGCCCACACGATCCGGCTGATGGCCGGACACGAGCTGGTCACCGAGGGTTTCCAGCCCGGCCAGGTCGGGTCGTCGGCGATGCCGCACAAGATGAACACCCGGTCCTGCGAGCGGGTCAACGGGCTCCAGGTGGTCCTCCGCGGGTACGGCTCCATGGCCGCCGAGCTCGCCGGCGCGCAGTGGAACGAGGGCGACGTCTTCTGCTCGGTGGTGCGTCGTGTCGCTCTGCCGGATGCGTTCTTCGCGCTGGACGGCATGTTCGAGACGTTCCTGACCGTGCTCGACGAGTTCGGGGCGTACCCGGCCGTGATCGACAAGGAGCTCCAGCGCTACCTGCCGTTCCTCGCCACCACCAAGGTCCTCATGGCGGCCGTCCGGGCCGGGGTCGGCCGAGAGGTCGCGCACGAGGCGATCAAGGAGAACGCGGTGGCGGTGGCGTTGGCGATGCGGGAAGAGGGCCGCGAGCCCGACCTCGTCGACCGGCTCGCCGCCGACGACCGGCTGCCGCTGGACCGCGCGGCGCTCGAGGGGGCACTGGCCGATCGCGCCGCGTTCATCGGTGCCGCCGGTGATCAGGTCGACGCCGTGGCCGCGCGCGTCGAGGCGCTGGTGGCCCGCAACCCGGAGGCGGCCGGATACACACCCGGATCGATCCTCTGACACACCTGCGGCCGGCCGATCCGCGCCGCGGGGACCTGGCCGGGGGATAGTCTCGGCGCATGCGCGAGACCATCATCCCCGTCCCCGGTACACAAGGCCTGCAGGCGACACTTCACCACGCCGAGGAGCCGCGGGCACTGCTGCTCCTGGTCCACGGCTTCGGAGAGCACTCCGGTCGCTACGGGCGGACGATCCGGTTCCTGGTGGACCGGGGGGTCAGCGTGGTCTCCTACGACCTGCGGGGACACGGCACCGCCCCCGGACCGCGGGCCAGGGTCGCGACGGAGGCCCACATTCGGGACAACCTGGCCGTCCGCGACGCCGTCGTGGAGTGGTGCCGCTCCCCGCGGGGCGGAGGGGCCGAGTCCCTGCCGCGACTGCTGATGGGGCACTCGATGGGCGGGTTGATCGCCGGGGAGTCCGCTCTCCGGCGTCCGTGGGACCTGGCGGGGCTGATCCTGTCCTCTCCCGGCATCGTCGTGGGCGAGAGCACACCCGCGCCGCTCCGGGCGGTGGCCCCGGTGATCGCCCGCCTCCTGCCGTTCCTCCCGGTGGAGAAGCTGGACCCGAACGAGATCTCCCGCGTTCCCGAGTACGTGGCGGACTACACCTCCGACCCGCTCGTGCACCACAAGGGGGTGCCGGCGCTGGCAGCCGGGACCCTCCTCGCGGGCGGGCAGAAGTTCCTGCAGCGCTCGAGCGCCCTGCGGTTGCCGACCCTGGTGATCAACGGGTCGGCGGACTCCATCACCTCGCCGACGGGCGCCCGTCGGTTCGCCCAGGTCGCGGGATCGGACCACGACCCGCGGCCGGAGATCACCTACCGGGAGTTCGAGGGCGGTCTGCACGAACTGTTCAACGACCTGTGTGCGGACCAGGCGTACGCGGCGCTCGGGGAGTGGCTGGACGCGCGGTTGGTCTGAGGTCCCCTGGGTCCGGGCCGATACCGCTCGTCCGGCGGGGCGGCCGCAGGGGCGCCGACTACGCTGGCCCCCATGCGACCCGAGCTCTCCTCCTACCGCCATCTCGCCGCCGGGAAGGTCCGCGAGTTATACGAGATCGACGGCGAGACGCTGCTCCTGGTGGCCACCGACCGGATCTCGGCGTACGACCATGTGCTCGGCACGCCGATTCCCGACAAGGGCCGTGTGCTCACCGCCATGAGCGCCTACTTCTTCGACGCCCTCGAGGTGCCGAACCACCTCGCGGGGCCTCTGGACGACGATCGGATTCCCGCCGAGGTGCTCGGCCGGGCGATGGTCGTGCGCCGCCTGGACATGGTGCAGGCCGAGTGTGTCGCCCGTGGGTACCTGACCGGGTCCGGGATGGTCGAGTACCGCGAGTCGGGGTCGGTGTGCGGTGTCGAGCTCCCCGAGGGGCTCGTCGAGGCCAGCCGACTGCCGGAGCCGATCTTCACGCCCGCCACCAAGGCGGCGGTGGGCGACCATGACGAGAACATCTCGTTCGAGCAGCTCTCCGGGATCGTCGGCGACGAGCTGGCCGGCCGGCTCCGGACCGCCACCCTGGAGGTGTACGCGAGGGCGGCAGAGATGGCCGCCGACCGCGGGCTGCTGCTGGCGGACACCAAGTTCGAGTTCGGCGTGTCCGGGGGCGAGTTGATCCTGGCCGACGAGGTGCTCACCCCGGACTCCTCCCGGTACTGGCCGGCGGACGGGTACGAGCCCGGCCGCGTCCAGCCGAGCTTCGACAAGCAGTTCGTGCGCGACTGGCTCACCGGCCCGGACTCGGGTTGGGACCGATCCTCGGACTCACCGCCGCCCCCGCTCCCACCGGAGGTGGTCGAGGCGACCAGGGCACGGTACGTCGAGGCGTACGAGCGGATCTCCGGCCTGCGGTTCTCGGAGTGGCTCGGCGGTGAGTCCGCATGAGCGCCTATGACGCCACCGGCAGCGGGACCGACACCACCGCCACCGATCAGCGGGTCCCCGCGCCTCCCCGGGCCGAGCGCCGCCCCCACCGCCGTGAGCACCACGGCCGCGTCTTCGTGGACGACTACGAGTGGCTGCGCGACAAGGACGCCCCGGCGACCCGCGAGTACCTGGAGGCGGAGAACGCGTACACGGACGCGATGACGGCCGGGCAGAAGCCGCTCGAGGACGAGGTCTACGAGGAGATCCGTTCCCGCGTCAAGGAGACCGACATGTCGGTTCCCGTGCGGGCCGCCGGCTGGTGGTACTTCTCCCGCACATCGGAAGGCCTGTCCTACGCGCGGCACTACCGCGTCCCCGTGCCTCCCGAGTTCGTGGCGGATCCCGGCGACCCGGCCGGGTGGGTCCCGCCTGAGGTCTCGCCCGGTGTCGAGCTCCCCGGGGAGCAGCTGTTGCTGGACGGCAACGCCGAGGCCGAGGGGCACGAGTACTTCGCGCTCGGCGCGTTCTCGGTCAGCCACGACGGCCGCGTCCTCGCCTGGGCCACCGACACCGAGGGCGACGAGCGCTACACCCTGCGTTTCCGATCCCTGGATCCCGACTACACGGCGCCTGACGAGGAGATCTCGGGCATCGCGGCCGGCGTGACCTGGTCCCGCGACGGCCAGTACGTCTTCTATGTGACGGTCGACGAGGCGTGGCGCCCCGACACCGTGTGGCGTCACCGCCTGGGGACGACCCGGGACGACGACGACGAGGTGTTCCACGAGCCCGACGAGTCCTACTGGATCGGGGTCGGTGAGACGCGCAGCGAGAAGTACCTGCAGATCGCCGCGGGGTCCAAGATCACCACCGAGGTGTGGTGCCTGGATTCCGCCGACCCGGCGGGCGAGTTCTGGTGCGTACGACCTCGCGAGGAGGGCGTCGAGTACGACGTCGAGCACGCGGTCGTCGGAGGCGAGGATCGCTTCCTGATCACCCACAACGCCGGTTCTCCCAACTTCGCCGTGGTCGAGGCGCCCGCCGGCCCGGTCGACGGCGACTTCCGCGAACTGGACCCGCTCGTGCCGCACCGCGACGACGTGCGGGTGGAGGGGGTCGACGCGTTCGCCCGTGTGCTGGTGCTCGGGTACCGGGAGCAGGCGCTGCCCCGGTTCTCCCTGATGCCGCTGGATCCCGCGTCGACCGTGGGTGTGGAGGCGTATTCCGGGTTCACTCCCGTGGAGTTCGACGAGGAACTGTTCACCTCCGGCCCGGGGTCGAACCCGGAGTGGGACGCACCGGTGCTGAGGTTCGGGTTCGGCTCGTTCGTCACCCCGGGCCGCATCTACTCCCTGGCGCTGGCCACGGGGGAGCGGACCCTGTTGCGCGAGCAGGAGGTGCTGGGCGGCTACGACCCGGCCGGGTACGTGCAGCGCCGGGACTGGGCCACCGCCGGGGACGGCACCCAGGTGCCGATCTCCCTGGTGATGTCGCTGGAGACCGCAGCCCGGATCGACGCGGGCGAGCAGGTTCCGACCCTGCTGTACGGCTACGGTTCGTACGAGACCAGCATCGACCCCGCCTTCTCGGTGGCCCGGCTCTCGCTGCTCGACCGGGGGATGGCCTACGCGGTCGCGCACGTGCGGGGCGGCGGTGAGATGGGGCGCCTCTGGTACGAGCAGGGCAAGACCCTGACCAAGCGGAACACCTTCACGGACTTCGTCGACTGCGCGCGGCACCTGGTCGACTCCGGGCTCACCGCCCCGGACCGGTTGGTGGCGGAGGGCGGCAGCGCGGGTGGCCTGCTCATGGGCGCTGTGGCCAACCTCGCGCCGGAATTGTTCGTCGGCATCCAGGCGGTCGTCCCGTTCGTCGATCCGCTCACCTCGATCCTCATGCCGGAGCTCCCGCTGACGGTGATCGAGTGGGACGAGTGGGGCGATCCGCTGCACTCTGAGGAGGTCTACGACTACATGGCCTCCTACGCGCCGTACGAGAACGTCGAGGCCAAGGACTACCCGGCGATCCTGGCGGTGACCTCGCTCAACGACACCCGGGTGCTCTACGTCGAGCCCGCCAAGTGGGTGGCCAGGCTCCGGGCGGTGTCGACCTCGGCCGACTCGGCGGACCGCCCGGTGCTGTTGCGCTGCGAGATGAGCGCCGGCCACGGGGGCGTGTCCGGACGGTACGAGCGGTGGCGCCAGACCGCGTTCGAGTACGCGTGGACGGTCCGCACGGCCGGCGCCGGATAGGGCCGGACCCGCAGCCGTTCAGCCCGGCAGACGCTCGAGCGCGGTCGTCCTCGTCAGTCCTGGTCAGCTGTCGGCGGGGTCGGCGGGGTCGGCGGGGTCCATGGTCCCGGCCATCGCGGCGGCGGGGATGATCCCCCCGACGAACACCGCCAGGACAGCGAGTCCGCCCATCGCGTAGGCGAGGCGGTGGCCGTCGCCGAGTTCCATCGTGGAGCCGAACACCAGCACCAGTCCGATCACGAAGCAGATTCCCACGAGCACCGACAGTGCGGTGGATCTGGCGTGCAGGAGGGTCTGTGTCTCGAACTCGTCGAGGTAGCGCGGCGGCGCGGAGTCCTTGACGTCGATGACGGTGCGCAGCATCGTCCACACCGTGCAGATGGCCACGGTCATGGGCAGCCAGGCGATCACGATCGGGAGCCAGAAGAACCCGGCGACGGCGATCGCTGCCATGACCGCGACGCATGCCCAGTTCAACCGGACCAGCAGTCGGCGGCGTTCCGGGGTGCGCCACGAGAGCAGGCTGGTGGAGAGCCGGTCGACGGTCTTCTCGTAGCGACGCTCGGCGGAGGTCAGGGTGTGGTCGGTCGCGGTGCTCATGGAGTGTCTTCTCGTGTGCGGCGGTAGATCTCGGTGGACATCGGCTGGAACTCCTCGCGGGAGAAGACGGCCTCGACCGGCAGGTCGAACACAGCGCAGATGCGGAAGGCCAGATCCAGGCTGGGGTAGTGGTCGCCCCGTTCGAGCGCACCCACGGTCTGGGGGTTGACCTCGATCCGTTCCGCGAGCGAGGCCCGGCTGAGTCGGTGCTCGGCCCGCAGGACGGCGATCCGGTTGTAGATGGGGAGCTTTTCTCCCCGTCGCACTGGGCTCATGCAATGCAGTGTTGTAAAAATCCAACGATATGTCAAGGGTGGCAACCGCGTAAGCTGGCTCACATGAGCAGCCTCCACGACATCACCTTCACGACCATCGACGGCGAGCAGGCCCGACTCGGTGACTACTCGGGGCACGCCGTCCTGGTGGTCAACGTCGCGAGCGAGTGCGGGCTCACCCCGCAGTACGAGGGCCTGCAGGAGCTGGCCGACGACTATCGCGACCGCGGGTTCTTCGTCCTGGGGTTCCCGTGCAACCAGTTCATGGGGCAGGAGCCCGGCGACGAGGGCGCGATCAAGGAGTTCACCACCGAGAAGTACGGCATCACCTTCCCCCTGGCTGCCAAGGTCGACGTCAACGGCCCCGACCGGCACCCGCTGTACGCGGAACTGACCGCGGTCGCCGACGCAGACGGTGAGGCCGGTGACGTGCAGTGGAACTTCGAGAAATTCCTGCTGTCCCCGACGGGTGAGGTCGTGGGCCGCTTCCGCCCCAAGGTGGAGCCCGGTGCCCCCGAGCTCACCGAGGCGATCGAGGACGTCCTCCCGGTCTGACCCCGTCCCGGAGCGTCACCTCCGGCCGGGACGTCACCTCCGGTCAAGACACGCGTCCGGTCGGGACACCGGACCTACACCTCGTCGTCGTCACGCTGTCATCACCGGCTGCGACGATGGGCTCCATGACACCGTGCCCGGCCACCGCCCGCCTCATCGTCTCCGTCTCGGGCCTGCGGGAGTCGACGCTGGAGGGTGCCGTGGATCTGGTCGGCGAACTCGAGCGGCGGTCGGTGCCCGTCTCGCTGCTCGTCGCGCCGAGGCGGGGGCGCGAGTACCGGATGACGGAGGACCGGGCCACGCAGGGGTGGCTACGGCACCGCCGCGAGCAGGGTGACTCGATCGTGTTGGGCGGGTACGACGAGGCCGCGACCCGCCCGCGCCGGCCCGAGTTCGCCTCCATCGGGCCCGCGGAGGCCGCGGTCCGCCTGGCCGCCGCGGACCGGATCATGGCCGACATGGGCCTCCGGACGCGGCTGTTCGCCCCACCGCGATGGAACGCCTCGCCGGGGTGTCTCGAGGCGTTGCCCGGGGCGGGCTTCCGGGTGTGCGCCTCCCTCACCGGTATCCATGACGTGGTCCGGGGGACCACGGAGCGTGGCCGGGCACTGTCGATCGGGGAGGGGTTCATCGCCGATGCCTGGTGGTGCCGAGCCCTCGTCACCGCGGCCTGTCGAACGGCGGCGGCCGGAGGGCTGGTGCGGGTCAACGTCTCCGCCACGCAGCTCTCGCGCCGGGCGCCGCGATCGGCGCTGCTGGACGCGGTGGACCGGGTGACCGGGGAGCACCGTGCCGTCGCCGGCCGCTACGAGTGGCCGGCGGTCGCATTGGCCTCGGCGGCCTGAGCGAGGGTGCGGTCCTCCGCGGCCTGAGCGAGGGTGCAGGCCTCCGGCCCGAGCCGTTCGGTGGCCCCGCCGAGTCCGGGTAGGATCGGCAGTCGAGCCCCGGCAGGTCCGGGTCCGCCCCGCGTTTCCACCGATCGAGGAGTTCCACCGTGGCCCGAGTCGTCGTCGAAGTCATGCCCAAGGCCGAGATCCTCGATCCGCAGGGCCAGGCCATCCACCGGGCCCTGGGCCGTCTCGGCCACCCGGGCGTCACCGACGTCCGTCAGGGCAAGCGGTTCGAGCTCGAGGTCGCCGACGGCGTGTCGGACGCCGAGCTCGAGGAGATCGCCTCGTCGCTGCTGGCCAACACGGTGATCGAGGACTGGAAGGTCGTCCTCGTGGACACCGCGGAGGCGGCCTCGTGACCGCACGGATCGGCGTCATCACCTTCCCCGGCACGCTCGACGACATCGACGCCTCACGCGCCATCACCAGGTCCGGCGCGCAGGCGGTCTCGCTGTGGCATGACGACGCGGACCTCCAGGGCGTCGACGCGGTGGTGGTCCCCGGCGGTTTCTCCTACGGCGATTACCTTCGCTGCGGCGCGATCGCCTCGATGGCCCCCGTCATGGGCGAGGTCATCACGGCGGCCCGCGGCGGCATGCCGGTCCTGGGCATCTGCAACGGCTTCCAGATCCTGTGCGAGGCCGGGCTGCTCCCCGGCGCCATGGGGCGCAACCGCGACATGCACTTCATCTGCCGTGACGAGTGGCTGCGAGTGGAGAACACCGGCACCGCGTGGACCAGCCGGTTCGAGGAGGGGGCGGAGATCCTCATCCCGCTGAAGTCCGGAGAGGGCCGGTACATGGCCACGCCCGAGACCATCGAGCAGCTCGAGGCCGAGGGGCGCGTGGTCTTCCGCTTCGCGGGCGACGCCCCCAACGGCTCGACCAACGGGATCGCCGGCATCTGTTCCGAGAACGGACGGGTGGTGGGCCTCATGCCCCATCCCGAGCACGCGATCGACCCGCTGACCGGCCCCTCCGACGACGGGCTGGGGTTGTTCCTCTCCGCGCTGGACTCCGTGGTCGGGGTCTGATTCGCGCGCCCCGCCAGAACAGCACAGGACCCGCAAGGAAGATCCTGCGGGTCCTGTGCGGTGGTAATTCGTCAGGCGAGCATATCCCCGAGGCTGCCGCTGCTGCCGAGGTCGGCGCCGAGGTCGCCGATGAAGTTCAGGAGCAGGTTCGGGCCGATGTACAGCGCGGCCGACAGGGTGTCGACGAAGGACGAGCCGACGGGGTCGGCGCTTCCGATCAACTCGGTGCTGAGGGGTGCGAATGCTTCGCCGATCGAACCAGTCAGGTCCATAGGGTTCTCCTAAGGTTGGTATCCCGCTCGGCGGGATGAGCTGCGGCGACCCGGATGATCGCACGCATCGGTGAAGGTTTGCACAACTACTAGGCGTTCGTTCACCTTTCTGGCCGATATGACAGAAGTCACTCATGGGTCTGGAGTGAACCGAGAATAGACATGGTGGCCGTGCGGTCTGACCATCTACTCACCGGCCCATCCGTCGGTGGCGCGAGATGCGGTAGAACCGTGGGGTGAGCGAATCCAGCACCCAGCCCGTGTCCGCGTCCGAGAAGGCCGCCAGGCCGTTCGACATCGTCCTCTACGGGGCGACCGGATTCACCGGTGGTCTGGTGGCCGACTATCTGCTGCGGAACCTGCCCGAGGGTGGGTCGTGGGCCGTGGCGGGTCGGAACCGGACCAAGCTCGACGCGCTCGTCGCCCGCCTCGCCGCCGAGATGCCCGACGTCCCGGCCCCGGGGGTCGTGGTGGCGGACACCGAGGATCCGGGCTCGCTGGCGGACATGGCCCGCGCGGCCCGGGTCGTCATCACCACCGTCGGGCCGTACCTCGAGTACGGCGAGCCGCTCGTCGCCGCGTGCGCCGAGGCCGGGACCGACTACGTGGACCTGACGGGCGAGCCCGAGTTCGCCGACCGCATGTACCTCGAGTACCACGACAAGGCCGTGGCCTCCGGCGCACGGATCATCCACGCGTGCGGGTTCGACTCCATCCCCCACGACATGGGGGTGTTCTACACGATGAAGCAGGTACCCGAGGGTGTGCCGGTGGCGGTCTACGGTGCGGTCCACGCCGACGCCCAGTTCTCCGGCGGCACCTTCCACTCGGCCATCGGCCAGTTCGCCAGGCTCCGCCAGGCCGCCCGCACCGCGAAGGCACGGCGCACGAAGGAGGGCAGGGTCGAGGGTCGGCGGATCAAGTCGGTGACGGGCAAGCCGCACCACGACAGCGTCCTCGGTCGCTGGTTGGTCCCCCTGCCCACGATCGACCCGCAGATCGTCCTGCGCTCGGCGGCCGCGCTGGAGAGCTACGGCCCCGACTTCTCCTACGCGCACTACGCGTCGGTCAAGTCCCCGCTGACCGCGACGGCGGGCATGGCCGGGGTCGGGGCGCTGGCCGTGGGTGCGCAGATCGGCCCCATCAGGTCGCAGCTCCTCAAGAGGATCGATCGTGGCGCCGGGCCGAGCGAGTCCCGCCGCGCCCGGTCGTCGTTCGACGTGACCTTTGTGGCACTGGCGGGTGGGCGTCGGGTGGTGACCCGGGTCTGCGGCGGTGACCCCGGATACACCGAGACCTCCATGATGATCGCGGAGTCGGCCCTGTGCCTGGCCTTCGACGAGCTCCCCGCTCTCGCGGGTCAGCTCACCACCGCCCAGGCGATGGGGGACGCGCTCCTGGAACGGGTCGAGCGCGGGGGTCTGACCTTCGAGGTGCTGTCCACCTAGCTGGACACCACACCTAGCCCCGGCCGGGAGCGGATTCGCGGGCTGCCGCGGGCCGACTAGACTCGCCCCCGTGACGACTCACGTGGATTCCATCTCGCACGCCTCCGCCACCCCCGAGCTCGCCCAGCCGTGGGCCGAACTCGGGCTGAAGGAGGACGAGTACGCCCGGATACGCGAGATCCTCGGCCGTCGACCCACGGACGCCGAGCTGGCCATGTACTCGGTCATGTGGTCGGAGCACTGCTCGTACAAGTCCTCCAAGGTGCATCTGCGCTACTTCGGCGAGACGACCACGGATGAGATGCGATCCACCATGCTCGCGGGAATCGGCGAGAACGCCGGTGTGGTCGACATCGGAGACGGGTGGGCCGTGACGTTCAAGGTCGAGTCACACAACCATCCCTCCTACATCGAGCCGTACCAGGGCGCCGCGACCGGAGTCGGCGGGATCGTCCGCGACATCATGGCGATGGGCGCGCGCCCGGTGGCGGTCATGGACCAGCTGCGGTTCGGCCCGGCCGACGCGGACGACACCCACCGCGTGCTCCCGG
The DNA here is from genome assembly GCF_000349585.1 of Dietzia sp. UCD-THP. Taxonomy (NCBI): domain Bacteria; kingdom Bacillati; phylum Actinomycetota; class Actinomycetes; order Mycobacteriales; family Dietziaceae; genus Dietzia; species Dietzia sp. UCD-THP. Next base: position 31,806 of record NZ_AOSR01000008.1, on the reverse strand, counting down.
GCGTCGTCGCGGGTGTCGGCGGCTACGGAAACTGCCTCGGTCTGCCCAACCTCGGCGGGGAGACCGTCTTCGACGAGTCCTACTCGGCCAACCCGCTGGTCAACGCCCTGTGTGCCGGCGTGATGAGGGTGGAGGACCTGCACCTGGCGTTCGCCTCCGGCACCGGCAACCGGATCATCCTGTTCGGTGCCCGCACCGGTCTCGACGGGATCGGCGGGGTGTCCGTCCTCGCCTCCGAGACCTTCGAGGAGGACGAGCACGGCGCGCCCGTCAAGCCCCGCAAGCTCCCCAGCGTCCAGGTGGGGGACCCGTTCGCCGAGAAGGTGCTCATCGAGTGCTGTCTCGAGCTCTACCGCGAGGAGCTCGTGGTCGGGATCCAGGACCTCGGGGGAGCGGGTCTGGCCTGTGCCACCTCCGAGCTCGCCGCGGCGGGCGACGGCGGCATGCACGTCGTGCTGGACAACGTGCCGCTGCGCGCCGAGGGGATGTCCGCGGCCGAGATCCTGTCCAGCGAGTCCCAGGAGCGGATGTGCGCCGTGGTGGCGCCGGAGAACGTGGACGCCTTCCTGGCGGTGTGCCGCCGGTGGGACGTGTTGGCCACCGACATCGGGGAGGTCACCGACGGTGACCGGCTCACCATCGAGTTCCGCGGCGAGACCGTGGTGGACGTCCCCCCGCGCACCGTGGCCCACGACGGCCCGGTCTACGACCGCCCCCTGGAGCGCCCGGCGGACCAGGACGCCCTGCAGGCGGACACCACCGCCTCGTTGGCACGGCCGACCACCGGCGATGAACTGCGTCGCACGCTGCTCGACATGGTGGCCAGCCCCGCACTGTGTTCCCGAAAGTTCATCACCGAGCAGTACGACCGCTACGTGCGCGGCAACACGGTCCTGGCGGAGAACGCGGACGGCGGCGTCCTGCGGATCGACGAGGAGTCGGGCCGCGGCATCGCCTTGTCGACCGACGCCTCGGGACGCTACACCCGGCTGGACCCGTACACCGGCGCCCGCCTAGCGTTGGCCGAGGCGTACCGGAACGTGGCCGTTACCGGCGCGCTCCCGGTCGCTGTGACCAACTGCCTCAACTTCGGCTCACCCGAGGACCCCGGCGTCATGTGGCAGTTCCGCGAGGCCGTCCACGGCCTGGCGGATGGCTGCGCCGAGCTCGGTATCCCCGTGACCGGGGGCAACGTCTCCTTCTACAACCAGACCGGGTCGACGCCGATCCTCCCGACACCCGTCGTGGGTGTGCTCGGGGTGATCGATGACGTCGCACGTCGTACCCCGACCGCCTTCGGCGACACCCCGGGTGAGAGCGTCTACCTGCTCGGTGAGACCCGGGACGAGCTCGACGGGTCCATCTGGGCGCAGGTCGCCCACGGGCATCTGGGAGGCATGCCCCCGTCGGTCGACCTGCCATGGGAGGCCACGCTCGCCCGGATCCTCGCCACCTGCTCCAAGGACGGCCTGATCACCGGTGCACACGACCTGTCGGAGGGCGGGCTCGCCCAGGCGCTCGTGGAGTCGGCCCTCGCCGGGGAGTGCGGCCTCAGAGTGGTGTTGCCCGCCGACGCGGACGCGTTCGTGTGGCTGTTCTCCGAATCGGCCGGCCGCGTGATCGTGTCGGTTCCCCGGGGCGAGGAGATCCGATTCCAGCAGATGCTCACAGCACAGGACATCCCCCACACCCGGATCGCCGTCACGGACCCGGACTCGGAGACCTTCGAGGTCCAGGGGCAGTTCACCCTGACCACCGCCGAACTGCGCGCGGCCCACGAGGGGACGCTGCCGACGTTGTTCGGCGTCGACCCCGTGTGAGACCGCTCCTTCGGAGGCGATCCGATGCGTGACCTCCGCACGCGCGAGCGGGTGCTCGCGGTGGTCCTGGCCGGCACGGCGGGTTTCGTCGACGCGGTCGGCTTTCTCGTGGTGGGCGGCTACTTCGTCTCGTTCATGAGCGGCAACTCCACGCGGCTGGCCGTCGATCTGGTGGAGGGGGACCTCGGGGGCGCGGGCATCGCGGCCGTCGTCCTGGTCTCGTTCTTCCTCGGAGCGGTCGCGGGAGCGGTGGTGACCCGGCTGCGTCCCGGGGACGACCGCCCGGCCGTCCTGGCCCTGGTCGCCTCCCTGCTGCTGTTGTCGCTCGCGGTGCACCAGCTCACCGCGGCCACGGTCGTCGGGACGCCGGCGTCGATGACGGTCGTCGCGGCCTCGATGGGGGCCATGAACTCGGTGTTCCACTCGCGGGGCGAGGTCTCGCTGGGGGTCACCTACATGACCGGCGCGGTGGTCAAGTCCGCGCATCGCCTGGTGGACGCGCTGGCGGGGGGATCGTGGGCGCCCTATCGTCAGCAGGTCTCGCTCTGGGCGGCGCTCGCGTTGGGCGGCGTGGCGGGCGCGGTACTGCAGATCGTTCTCGGCGTGGCCGCGCTGGGTGTCGCGGCGGCGGTCGTGGCCGGCGCCCTGCTCGTGACCGTGTGGGTGCGCGGGCGGGAGCGCCGAGGGGCCTGAGTAAGGGGTCCGAGACCAGAGGGCCTGGGTCAGCCTCGTCGTCGTGCCCGCAGGTAGGCCTCGCGCGCGGCGAGGCCGTGAACCACCTCGTCGATCATGGGGCGGACGAACCGCGCGCGGTGCGCGGAGTCGGAGGCCGCCGCGGCGGCCAGGTTGAGGGCGGAGAACGCGGCGAGGGTGAGCGAGACCCGCACCAGGGTCACGCTGACCGGGACGCCGGCCAACAGGCCGCCGAGATCCTCCATGGTGCGAAGGGTCCATCGGGTCTCGGTGGCCTCGGGGATCGCTATCCACCCCAGGAACACGAAGAACAGGAAGACCAGGCAGGCGAACAGCGCGGCCTGGATCAGGGTGGCGATCACCGGGACCAGCAGGATGTTGACCCGTTCGGCCATCCGCAGTTCCCGGCCCGGCGCCCGGGCCTCCAACTCGTCGTGGAGGTCGTCCCGGGTGGTGATGGCCACCAGCAGGACCGTGAGCAGGCCCATGACGCCCACCACGGCGAGAGTTCGCGACCAGGACAGGGCCACCATCACCTGCCAGATCTCCGCGCTGAAGAACAGGAAGAGCACGGCCAGCATCAGGACCGGCAGGACCCGGGCCACCATGTGGCCCATGGTCCCCAGCTCGCGCCGGACCCGCCGTGCCGACCAGCGCACGAGCGAGCCCGCGCCGACGTAGGTGCCCACCAGGACCCCCGCGGTGAGCAGGACCGTGGTGCCCGGGCCGGGGCCGTCATGGGGTTGGAAGGACAGCGGGGCCGCCACGACGAGCGCGACCGCCGACGCGAGCCCGATGACGGACCCTGGCAGCGGGCCCACGCGACGGACCACGCGGGCCACGAGCCAGCCGATGATCGGCGCCGCGATGAACAGTCCGAGCGCCAACAGGAGCAGGAGGATGATCGGGTCGCTCACTCCCATCTCCTCCCATTCGGGGGAGTCCTCGCCGACCCGGTCGAGCAGCGCCACCGCGAAGTCGTTCGAGCGGTCCAGCGCGGAGAGGCCCGAGGTGGCCACCGCGAGGCCCGCACTGACCCCGGCCGAACGGACGAGGACCTCCCGGGCCCGCGTGGACGGGACGATCATCATCGGCAGTCCGAGGTCCCGCAGGTGATCCTCGTGGGCGCCGAGGCTGCTGGCCGGCGTCGGATCTGTCGTGGGCACGGGGGATATTCTGGCAGTCATCGTGCTCCACGCGGACCGTACCGCCGACTATCGTCGAGCCATGCCCACCAGTGAGCGACCGGTCACGTCGCCCGGCGCGGAGTCGGACGACCCTGCCGGGCCGGCCGGGCCGGACACCCACGCCGGGCCGGCCGGGCCCCCGGTCTACGTCCGCCTGCCGTCCAAGGTGCGCGACGAGGATGTGCGGCCGGCGCTGCCCGGTCAGGTCGTCGACACGGTGTTCTTCGCCCTGGCCACCCTCGCGGCCGGATGGTTGGGCTGGCGGCTGCTGGACGAGGTGTGGCGCCACACGTGGTGGCACCTGTTCCTGCTGATCCCGTTCTGGGCGCTCGTGGCCTATCTGGTCCTGCCCCGACTGCAGACCATGATCACGTCGGTCTACGTGCCCGGGTACTTCATCGCCCGCACCCGGACGTCGGACGGGTTGCTGGGGGACCCGGTCAACCTGGCCGTCGACGGCACGGCCCGGCAGATCCACGAGGCCATGACGGCGTGTGGCTGGGTGCTGGCCGACGACGTCACGGTCCGCTCGTCCTGGGGCATCATCCTGTCCTCGGTGCTGCGGCGGTCCTACCCGTCCGCGCCGGTGAGCCCCCTACGGCTCTTCGGCCGGAGGCAGTGCCTGGCTTACCAACAGGAGGTGGAGGGCAACGCGGCGCAGCGGCACCACGTCCGGTTCTGGCGCTGCCCCGACGGGTGGCTGCTGCCCGGCGGCCATCGCGTGCAGTGGCTCGGGGCGGGGACCTACGACAGGGCGGTGGGGCTCTCGCTGTTCACCCTCCAGGTGACCCACAAGATCGACGCGGACATCGACGTGGAGCGCGACTACATCGTGGCCTCGATCCGCTACCACGTCCCCGCCGCAGGGGTCCGCGTGCTCGAGAACTTCTCGGCCGGCTATCACTCCCGGAACGGCGGGGGCGACGCGATCCGCACCGACGGTGACCTGCCGGTGGTGGACCTCCGGGCCGTTCCGGTCCCCGAGGTCGCGGCGGCCGACCTGCCCGTCGGGGTGGTTCGGGCCGCCCGCGGGTACGACGACCCCCAGGCCGAGGGCGGGGTGGCGTCGGGGGATGCCGATCGCCCGGCCGACGACGTGGCCCCCGACCCCGGCCACCTGCCCCGTCCGGCCGCGCTCACCGCCGGCTGCGGACTCGTCCTGGGGACGGTGCTCGTGTTGCTCGTCCTCGCGCTCCGCGACATCTTCGGGGACCAGGGGATGGAGGACTTCGCCGGTCTCGACCAGTCCGAGGTGGTGCCGGCGATCATCGCGCTCGCGGTGTTCATCGGCGGCGTCTACGGGGCGATGGGCGTCCTGGCCCTGCTCACCTACCTGGGATTCGCCCGCCCGAGGGTGTGGCTTCTCACCCTCACGGTGGTGAGCATCGTCTCGACGGAGTCCGGCCGGGTCACCACGGACGCAGAACTGGGGACCGTTCTCGGCGGCTACCTGGCCCTGGCGATCAACGTCCTGATCCTATTGTTGCTCACCAGCCAGGCCACGCGGACGTGGAGCCGCAGGACCGCCCAGGAACGGCGGCGGGCGCGGCGGGCCCGCCGGGCGCGCACGCCGGCGCCGGGGTCCGCTACGGTTCCCCCGGACGCGGGTGATCGCACATGAGGCGGGCCCCCGACGGCGCGACGGTTCGCGCGGCGGTCGAGGAGGTGGCGCCCTGGCTCGACGACGACGAGGTGGACGCCCCCGGCCGGTCCGCACTCGCGGCGGCGGTCCGCGCCACCGCTGCCGTGCTGGCGGCCGAGCTCCCCGGCCGTGCGGTCGAGGTGCGGGTGCCGCCCTTCGCGGCCGTGCAGTGCATCGAGGGGCCGCGCCACACGCGGGGGACCCCGCCCAATGTGGTCGAGACCGACGCCAGGACCTGGCTCGAGCTCGCCACCGGTCGCCGCAGCTGGCAGTCCGCCGTCTCGGCCGGCCTGGTCCGCGCGTCGGGGACGAGGGCCGGTGAGGTCGCGTCGGGGCTGCCGGTGGTGCGACCGGGGACACGGGACTGGGGTCACGGGGGTCCGGGAACGTACACTCGAACAGCACCGCCGGGGTCTGTCCGGGCGGACCGCCCCGAACCATGAGGGAGCACCACCAGGTGGAGAGCACGTCGTCACGTCCGGGCACGTCCGGACCACTCCGCCGCGCCACGGGCCGGGCCGCCGTCGGGCTGGGTCTGCCCGACCCGTCCGTTCCCGGTCCGACCGGCCTGCCGGTCGACGCCGAGCGCATCGGCCCGGTCGAGGAGTGCGGTGTCTTCGGTGTGTGGGCTCCGGGCGAGGACGTCGCCAAGCTCACCTACTACGGCCTGTACGCGCTGCAACACCGGGGCCAGGAGGCCGCCGGGATCGCGGTCGCGGACGGTGAGCAGGTCCTGGTCTACAAGGACCTCGGTCTGGTGAGCCAGGTCTTCGATGAGAAGACCCTCGAATCGATGAGCGGCCACGTGGGCGTGGGCCACTGCCGGTACTCGACGACCGGCGCGGCGTCCTGGGACAACGCGCAGCCCATGTTCCGGCCCACCCCCGGTGGAGGGTCCGTGGTGCTGGGGCACAACGGCAACCTGGTCAACACGCAGGAACTCAAGCGCTACGCCACGTCGATCGGTATCCGCGGGTACTCCGAGAACAGCACCCACTCGGACTCGGACATCGTCTCCACGCTCCTCGCCCACGACGCGGGGGACGGGGGTCTCGAGGAAGCGGCGGCCCGGCTGCTGCCGCGACTGCGCGGTGCCTACTGCCTGACGTTCTCCGACGAGAGCACGCTGTACGCGGCCCGTGACCCGCACGGGGTGCGGCCCCTCGCGCTCGGCCGGCTCGAGCGGGGCTGGGTGGTCTCGTCCGAGACCTCCGCGCTCGACATCGTCGGGGCGTCGTTCGTCCGCGACATCGAGCCCGGGGAGCTCATCGCGATCGACGCCGACGGCGTCCGGTCGCGCAGACTGGCGGAACCCACCCCCAAGGCCTGCGTCTTCGAATACGTCTACCTGGCGCGTCCCGACTCGGTGATCAACGAGCGACTGGTCAACTCCGCTCGCGTGGAGATCGGGCGCAAGCTTGCGCTCGAGCACCCCGTCGAGGGCGACCTGGTCATCCCGGTGCCGGAGTCGGGCACCCCGGCCGCGGTCGGTTACGCCCAGGGCTCCGGGATCCCCTTCGCGCAGGGGCTGACCAAGAACGCCTATGTGGGCCGCACGTTCATCCAGCCCAGTCAGACGATCCGTCAGCTCGGCATCCGGCTCAAACTCAACCCGCTGCGTGAGGTCATCCAGGGGAAGAAGCTGGTGGTGGTGGACGACTCGATCGTCCGCGGCAACACCCAGCGAGCCCTGGTCAGGATGCTGCGGGAGGCGGGCGCCCTCGAGGTGCACGTCCGCATCGCCTCTCCTCCGGTCCGGTGGCCGTGCTTCTACGGCATCGACTTCGCCAGCCCGGCCGAGCTGATCGCCAACGGCGTCGACGTGACGGACGGGATGCTCGAGGGGGTCCGCAGGGCGATCGGCGCGGACACCCTCGGGTACATCTCGGTGGACGGGATGATCTCGGCCACCGGGCAGCCGCGGGACGAGTTGTGCGCAGCGTGCTTCGACGGCCACTACCCCATAGCGCTCCCAGACGACTCGCCCATGAGTGCGGCCGTGCTGGCCCTGGCCGCCCAGGTCGACGGTGAGACCCCCGACCGGCACCTGGTCCTGCACGACACCACGGACGCTGTCCGCCGACCCTGACCGGGCGCCCGCCCAGGGGCGCCGATGAGGAGAATCGACCATGACCGAGAACCACCACCCCGCGCGCGGCGCCTCGTACGCCGCCGCCGGTGTCGACATCGATGCCGGCGAGCGCGCTGTCGAACTGTTCGCGCCGCACGCCAGGCGTGCGACCCGACCGGAGGTGATGGGCGGCCTCGGGGGCTTCGCCGGGTTGTTCTCCCTGAAGAACACGTATCGTCAACCGCTCCTGGCCTCGTCGACGGACGGCGTCGGCACCAAGATCGCGGTGGCGCAGGCCATGGATGTCCACGACACGGTGGGTATCGACCTCGTGGCGATGGTGGTGGACGATCTCGTGGTGTGCGGCGCCGAGCCGCTGTTCCTCCAGGACTACATCGCCATCGGCAAGGTCGTGCCGGAGCACGTCGCCGCCATCGTCGAGGGGATCGCCGAGGGCTGCGTGCGGGCGGGATGTGCCCTGCTGGGCGGGGAGACCGCCGAGCACCCCGGGCTCATGGCGCCCGGCGAGTACGACATCTCGGGCACCGGGGTCGGGATCGTCGAAGCCGACGAGGTGCTCAAGGCGGAGAACGTCCGCCCCGGCGACGTGATCGTGGGTATGGCGTCCTCGGGTCTGCATTCCAACGGGTACTCACTGGCCCGGCACGTGCTGCTGGACCTCGCGCGCCTGCCACTGGAGGGTCACGTCGAGGAGTTCGGGCGGACCCTCGGTGAGGAGCTCCTCGAACCCACTCGCATCTACGCCCTGGATTGTCTGAGTCTCATCGCGGAGACCGACGTCCGGGTGTTCAGCCATGTGACCGGTGGAGGCCTGGCGGAGAACCTCGCGCGGGTCATGCCGCGCGGACTGGTCGCCCGGCTCGACCGGGGTCGGTGGCCTGTGCCCGCCGTGTTCGGCACGATCGCCCACCACGGCCGTGTCGACCAGGCCGAGATGGAACGGACGTTCAACATGGGGGTCGGGATGATCGCCGTCCTCCCGGCCGAGGACGTGGACCGCGCCCAGGCCGTGCTCACGGCACGGCACGTCGACAACTGGGTGATCGGGCACGTGGACAAGGCCGGAGAGGACGCCGCGGACTCTCCCCGCGTCGTCCTGGAGGGGTCGCACGCCAGGTTCTGACCGGGTGGGTGACACCCCGCCCGCCTCGGACAACCCCGCCCCGCACGACCCCACCTCATGCACGTGGGCCGGGCATCCCGCTGGATGCCCGGCCCACGTGTGTGCGCGGCTGGAAGTGCGGTCAGAACCTGCTGCCGCCGTCGGACCACGAATCGTAGGGGTCCTCGTCCTCGTCAGCACCCGGCCGATCGGTGCTGACCCGGGTGGTGGGCGCCCCACCACCGGCCAACTCCGCCTGAAGACGTTCTAGGTCCGTCTGCGGAGTGTTGTACTTGAGTTCGCGAGCGACCTTGGTCTGCTTCGCCTTCGCGCGGCCTCGGCCCATTGACCTGACCCCCTCGGAAACGGTGCTGGGCCACCTCGGGGGTGCCCATCAATGTGAGTATCTGCCTGTCCACAGGATAGCGTGCCCGGCCCGGAATGTCCGCCCGGGTGTCGCGGGGCGGCCCGCGACACCTACCCCTGGCCGCGCAGCCTGCGGATCGCCTCACGTCCGGCCTGCGGACCGGAGTCGTCCGGGAGGGAGTCGGGGTCGAGGGCGGCGGAGACCCCGTCCACCTCGAGTGCGGTGCCCGGGGCGACCGACCTCTTGATCAGGGCGAGCGCCACCGGACCGTCCTCGTGGTGATGGACGACGGTGCCCACGCGGCCGACGGGGCGACCGCCGGCCGTCACCGCGGCTCCGGGGGTCAGGGACTGGTCCCCGCCCGAGCCGTCCAGGTGCAGTCGGACGAGGACCCGGGGGGACTTGCCCAGGTTGTGGACGCGGGAGACCGTCTCCTGGCCCCGGTAGCACCCCTTGTCCAGATGGACCGCGCCCCGCTGGGCCACCTCGCCGATCCACGCGGGGACCTCATGGGGGATGGTCTTCTCGTCGGTGTCCACGCCGAGCCGTGCCCGCAGCGGGACCGACTCGGCCGTGCGCATGGCCTCCAGCGCCCACGACCCCGCGGGGCGGGCGCCGGATCGGACGGCCGAGTCGAACCACGCGGTCAGGTCGGCCCGGGGGACGAGGAGGTCGATCGAGCCCGCGGCCGGCCACGGCATCCGGCGGGCGATACCTCCCCCCGGGAGCGGGGCGCTCGCGTAGTCCCCGCGGGGGAGTTCGACCGGGGTCCCGTCCGGTGCGGTGATCGTGCCGGGCAGTCCGGTGCCGGCGAGAGTGACGACGACGAGGTCGGCCGTCTGCGGGGTGGCGTCGGCCCAGAAGACCATCCGGGTCAGGAACGCGAGCAGGGCCGCACCCCGCCCGGGCTCGGTGTCCACCACGAGCGTCCCGTCGACGTCGGCCAGCACCATGTGGTGCTCCACCCGCCCGTTGGCGTCGAGGATCAGCGTCTCGGCCCCCGAGCGGTCAGGGAGGTCCGCCACGTGCTGGGAGACGAAGCCCTCGAGCCAGGACAGCCGTTCCGCGCCCCCGATGGTCAGGACGTCACGGTGGGAGCGATCCACGACCACCACGTCCGTGGTGGCCGCACGCTGCTCGGCGAAGGGGTCCCCGAAGTGGAACGGGACCCCGGCGTCGGGGCCGGGGCCGGGGGCGTCCACGGCCCCGGGACGGTCCAGGATCGGGCTGCGGTAGCCGGGGTCGGTCCGGTCGGGCGCTGCTGGGACGGTCACGATCGCGATCCTACGTGCGTCGTCGTAGTGTTGCCGCCATGGGCACTGTGGCGTCAGAAGGAGTCGACGGGGCGGCGGACCGCTCGGCGAACACGCGGGTGGTCGTCCTGGTCGCGGGGGGTCCGGAAGGCCCCCGGCCCCGGGTGCACCCGGCCGGTGAGCCGTTGCTCCTGGCGGATGACCTCGCGGCCGTGCGGGGGGACGGATGTTTCGAGACCCTGCTCGTGGTGGGTGGTCGGCCGGCCAAACCCGAGCGGCATCTCGCCCGGCTGGCCAGGTCGGCCTCGGCGCTCGGCCTCCGTGGGCCCACAGCCGATCAGTGGGAGGCGGGGATGGCCCTCGCCGCCCGCGAATGGGGCCCGGAGTCCGAGGGGATGCTGCGACTGGTGCTGTCCCGCGGCCCGGAACGAGGGGGCCCGGAGACGGCGTACATCACCGTCGCACCCGTCGGCCCGCACGCCGTGCGGGCGCGGGCGCAGGGCATCGCGGTGACCGTGCTGGGTAGGGGGTTCCCGGCGGACTTCGCGGCGTCGGCGCCCTGGATGCTGCTCGGCGCCAAGACCCTGTCCTACGCGGCCAATATGGCGGCACTGCGCCACGCGGCCGCGAACGGGTTCGACGACGTCGTGTACCTGTCCGCCGAGGCCGAGGTCCTCGAGGGCCCACGGTCGACGGTCGTCATCGCCCGATCGGGCGACCTCGTCAGCCCGCCAGCCGAGGTGGGGATCCTCGAGGGCACCACGCTCGGGGCGCTCGCGGAGGTGGCGCGGCGCGACGGGGTCCCGGTTCACCGCGAGAGGCTCCTGCTGTCGGATCTGCTCACCGCCGATGCCGTGTGGTTGCTCTCCTCTGTCACGCTCGCCGCACGGGTCCGCCGCATCGATGACGTGATGCTGGACGGCGCCGATCCCGGGATCGACGTGGCCGGGATGGTCGACCGCGCCGTCGGGCGGGCCTGACTGCTGCGCCCGGGCCCGGCGGTGAACCGCCAGGCGGGCGGTGGGTCAGCCCGCGACGCGGCGCAGGCGCGCCGACATGTGCGGGACCAGGCCCCTCTCCGGATGCACGCGCTCCTCGACCCACCCCAGGTCGCCGCCCTCCACGATCCCGTAGATCCGCTTGGCGCCGCCCCGCTCCGGGCCGGTGGGCGAGGCCAGCACCACGTCGGTCGCCATCTCCCACGCGGCCTGGTTGATCGGCGTGCCGTAGTACATTTCGATCACACCGGAGGCGTGTGCCACGAGGAACTCGATCTGGTCGTCCTCGGAGATCCGCCAGAACCCCGACTCCCGGTACGCGGCGTCGTCCAACGCCCCGCCCGAGTCGAACGTCCAGGCCCGGGAACTCCAGCTCAGGTAGTTCTCCCCGTCGTGCGCCACGACGATCTGCTGGCCGAAGCGGTGCTCACCACGGTCGGCGGTGTCCGCCTCGCCCTCGCCCTCCCAGACCCCCACCAGGGGCAGCAGCGCCAGGAGACCCGGGTGCAGGTCCGGTCCGAACCGGAGGTTGGCCGTGTCCTGCGGGATCGGGAGCTCGGAGAAGGCCGGGATGTTCCGGCCGGCGGTCTGCTCGGAACGCTGCGCCGCGGCATCGACCGCCGCATTGGCGGATCCGCGCACGACCGAACCGCCGTCTCCCCCTTCGGGGGTGGACGGCGTGGGGTCGACCGCGCCGGTGGGGTCGCTGTCCGTCACGACTCGTCGGTGACCGTGCGGTACACGATGTAGCAGGTCACCCAAGTGATGGCCAGCGTGCAGAGGACGAGGAGGATCTCGAAGAAGAGCACCATGGCCCAATCCTAACCCCGAGGCCGTCAGCCGAGTGAGATGCGGGCGTCGATCGAGTGGATGAGGCAGTCGTCCGAGGGCACCACGAAGTCCTCGCTGACCCGCGCGCGTAGCCCCAGGACGGTCACGAGGGTGAAGTCCGCGTGGACGACGCCCTCTCGCCCCGGGGGATCGACGGTGATGACGATGTCGCGCACCTCCCGGATCGTCGAGTACTGCAGGTGCAGATGCAGGTCCCATTTGAGATGGTCGGCGCCGAACCCGGTTTTGAGCCCGTTCTCGCGACGGACGCAGTCGGGGGCGAAGGGCACCCGGAACGCCGCCGCGGGGAGCGTGAGCGCCGTGAGGTACATCCGCACCGCCGCCTCGCGCTCGGCGGGCGAGTACGGGCCGGGGTGGTCGGGGACCTGCGGGACCGCACCGCGACGCTGGTCGATGCCGACGAGGACGGCGGAGGCGACGGAGGCGCCGACCGCGACGACGGAGGCACGGGCGGCCATGCCGAGCGCTCTGGAGAGAAGTGACATGACCCAGAGATTAGCGACTCGATCGTCCGCGCGGGGAGGGGAGAATCCTCACCTCTCGACGGGGACGCCGATGAGCGAGCCGTACTCCACCCAACTGCCGTCGTAGTTGACCACGGCGGGCTGGTCGAGGAGCTCGTGGAGGACGAACCACGTGTGGCTGGAGCGCTCCCCGATCCGGCAGTAGGTCACCACGCGACGGCCCGGCTGGTCGAGCAGGTCCGCGTAGATCTCCCGCAGGTCGGCGTCCGTCCGGAAGGTGCCGTCGCGGGTCACCGCGCGGTTCCAGGGGATGCTCACGGCCCCCGGGATGTGGCCGCGCTGACGGCCGCCCTCCTGCGGCAACCCGGCCGGCGCCGCGAGCCGGCCTGTGTACTCGTCGACGGAGCGCACGTCCACGAGCGCGTCGGTGCCCAGGCCCGCCAGGACGTCGTCGCGGAACGCGCGGATCGACAGGTCCTGCGGGTCGGCGACGTAGTCGGTCACGGGCCGTCGGGGCAGGTCGGTCGTGAGCGGCAACCCGTCGCGCTCCCACCGCATACGGCCCCCGTCGAGCAGTCGCACGTCGGCGTGACCGTACAACCGCAGGTACCAGTACGCGTAGGCCGCGAACCAGTTGTGGTTGCCGCCGTAGACCACCACGGTGTGGTCGCGGGTGATCCCCCGCGCGGACAGGAGCTCGGCGAACCGCTCGCGGCCGACGAGGTCCCGCGCGTACTCCTCCTGCAGCTCCGTCCGCCAGTTCAGTGCGACGGCACCGGGGATGTGACCGTCCGTGTGGTACGCCGCCACGTCCTCGTCGACCTCGAGGAAGACCACCGAGTCGTCGTCGAGGCGCGATTCGGCCCAGCGTGTGCTGACCAGTACGTCGTCGCGACTCATGCCGGCGAGTCTAGTGGTCCGGCCGGGCCAGGCCCCCGAGTGGCGTTGTGCCCGGGGCGCCGGTGCCGCCGGCGGTGATCGTCCCGCCCCTGACGGTGAGGGTCTCCACCGCGACGCCGAGGGGCAGGAGCTCCGGGGAGAGCGTGAGCGCGGTCCGTCGCAGCGCGAGGTCGGGGTCCTGGTCGGGGAGGCCGGAGGGCCCCGTCGCGGCGGTGATGGGGACGAGGTGCGCGCCGCGGTCGTCGACGACGAGGTCGACCTCGGCCGAGACCCGGGTGTCGGTCCCCTCGAGCGTCCCGGTGACCCGGGCGCGGTGCTCGACACCTCCGGCCAGACTCGGGTCGTCGGCGCCACCGACCAGGACGTCGCGCATCCCCAGGGCGGGGCCGAGCGCATCGCCGGTGATCTGGACGGCCACGCGCTCCACGACCGCGGTCATGTCGGCGGACCGGTCCGCCGGGAGATGCAGATCGGTGACGAGGGCCTCCACGGCCACCGGACCGAGGCCCGGGCGGGTGACACCCTCGACGCGGATCGACGCCGACTCCAGCGTGCCGGGCCCGGTCCACCGTGCGGTCGGACCCCCGCCGAGCATCACCGACGGGGCCGGGACTCCCGGCGTGGCGGGACGGATCCGGGTGGACACGTCAGCCTCCACCCTGGAGGCGTTGACGGAGTCGACGGTGACGGCGCCGGCCAGCGCGACGGCCAGGGTGGCGGCCGCCACCGCGACGGTGCGACGAGCTCTCATGGGGTTCAGGTCTACTCCGATGGCCGGAACTGGGGGACGTGTCGCTAGTATCGTCTGGGCGCCCGGACGAGGAGGAAGCGACACATGGACGTAGTGCTCCTCACGGCTGAATCAGACCCTGAGACGGTGGTCCCCGCCCTGTCGCTCCTGCCGCACTCGGTCAGGCTGCTCCCGCCCCTCGCCTCCTCCGTGGGCGAGTTGGCCGGTGCCGCGCTCGCCGTGGTCGATGCGAGGAGTGATCTCGCGGCCTCGCGCGCGCTCTGCCGCCTCCTGTCGGGGAGCGCGGAGATCTCCGTCATCGCGGTCGTCTCCGAGGGCGGGCTGATCGCGGTCAGCGGGGACTGGGGGCTCGACGACATCATCCTGCCGACCACCGGTCCCGCCGAGGTGGACGCCCGGTTCAGACTGTCCGCCGCGCGTCACTCCTCGCAGGGCGAGTCCGACGGAGGGCTGCTCACGGTGGGCGAACTCGTGATCGACGAGGAGACCTACGTGGCCCGGGTCAAGGGCCGACCGCTTGATCTGACCTACAAGGAGTTCGAGCTCCTCAAGCACCTGTGCCAACACCCCGGGCGGGTGTTCTCGCGCGCCCAGCTCCTCCAGGAGGTCTGGGGCTACGACTTCTTCGGCGGCACCCGGACCGTCGACGTCCACGTCCGGCGGCTGCGCGCCAAGCTCGGACCGGACCACGAGTCCCTCATCGGAACCGTGCGTAACGTCGGGTACAAGGCGGTCCGGCCGACCGACCGCAGGGAGGACGGGGGAGACGCATGACCGCCATCGAGCGTTCGGTGGACGACGCCACGGCCGCGATGGTCGAGGCGGTCGCCCGTGAGGCCGGCGACGAGGACGGGGTGCCCCCGCTCGGCGAGCAGCCGATGCGGTCCCTCCGGTCGGACGACGGGCAGGGTGTCCGCCATCTCCTGATCCGCGGCGACGGGGGAGGGGTCGTCGGTTACGCCCAGCTCGCCGGCGAGGGCGGGGACGCGACCGCCGAGATGGTCGTCGCCCCCCGGGAGCGTCGGCGAGGGGTCGGTTCGGAACTGGTGCGCGCCGTGCTCGAGCTGGAGCCCGCCGCCGCGGTGTGGGCGCACGGCGACCTGCCGGCCGCGCGAGCGCTCGCCGCATCGGCCGGTCTGGTGCGCACCCGCGAACTACTCAAGATGCGTCGGCGCGCGACCGACGGCCCCGCACTCCCCGCGACGAGCCCCGCCGAGGGGATCGAGACGGGAACCCTGGCGGAGGCGGTCTCCGAAGGCGGAGCGCGGTGGCCCGGAATGGACGCGCGGAAGGAGTTCCTCCGCGTGAACAACGCCGCCTTCTCGTGGCACCCGGAGCAGGGTGGGTGGAGCCGCGAGCTGCTCGACCAGCGTCTCGCGGTGGAGTGGGTGGACCCCGCGGGGATCTTCCTGGCCGTCGACACCGCGGGGCCCGCGCCACGGCTCGCGGGGTTCCACTGGACCAAGACGGTCACCGAGCCCGGTTCCCCCGTGGAGGGCGAGGTCTACGTGGTCGGGGTCGACCCGGCCGACCAGGGTCGGGGACTCGGGGGGATGCTCACCTCGCTCGGGGTGGCGCACCTCGAGGGACCACGGGGTGCGGAGTCGGTCGTGCTCTACGTGGAGGGCGACAACACGGCCGCCCTCAAGACCTATGAGAGGCTCGGGTTCACCGTCGAGCACCGCGATGTGACGTACACCTCGGGGTGAGGTGTCGGGTCAGGCGACCCGCCGCCCACCTATATGCCCTGGTCGTCGCATTGCGTGAGACGTGAATAAGCGTACTATTCGTGACGCATCCGCTGATTTCATCTCTAGTTCACCTTCTCCGGCGGGGCCGTTCATATCGGGCCCTTAGGTTCTGTCCTCGTCGGGTCGCGGTATCGGCCCGGCTTTGTGTTGCAGTCACCACAGACGTGTCCCGGAGGGCTCCCCGCCGGACGAAACAAGGAGATTCAGTGGACCTCAAGCGCACCGGTGCTCTTCTCGGCCTCACCGCCCTCACCGCGGTCGGGTTGGCCGCCTGCTCGGATGACAACACCGGAGGCGGCGACACCGCGGCGCAGAGTGTCTCCGGCGCGGAGTGTGAGGGCAAGCCGACTCTGACCGCGTCGGGCTCCTCCGCCCAGAACAACGCCATGACGATCTTCGCGAACTCCTACGCCCTGAGCTGCGAGGGCCAGACGCTGAACTACAACTCCAACGGCTCGGGCGCCGGCGTGAGCGAGTTCACCGGCGGGATCACGGATTTCGGTGGGTCCGATTCCCCGCTGAAGGAGGCCGACTACGCGGCGGCCGAGGAGCGGTGCGGCTCCGAGGCGTGGAACATCCCCGCCGTGTTCGGCCCCATCGCCGTGGCGTACAACCTCGACGGCGTCGAGCTGAAGCTCTCCGGCCCCACCCTCGCCAAGATCTTCAACGGCGAGATCACCACGTGGAACGATCCGGCGATCGCCGAGGAGAACGACGGCGTGGACCTCCCGGACGAGCCCATCACCGTGATCTTCCGGTCTGACGAGTCCGGCACGACCGACAACTTCCAGAAGTACCTCGAGGCGGCCTCCGAGGGCGCGTGGACGCAGGGCGCCGGCAAGACCTTCACCGGTGGGGTCGGCGAGGGTGCCCGCGGCAACGAGGGCGTCTCCGGTGCCATCGGCCAGACCCCGGGCACCATCACCTACACCGAGTGGTCGTACGCCAAGAACCAGAACCTGTCGATGGTCAAGGTCATCACCCCCGCGGACCCGGAGGGTGTGGAACTCAACGCCGAGACGTCCGGCGTGACCATCGACTCCGCGCGGCTGGAGAACGAGGGCACCAACGACCTCGTCATCGACACCTCGTCGTTCTACGTCCCCGAGTCCGCGGGCGCGTACCCCATCATCCTCCCCACGTACGAGATCGTCTGCTCGTCGTACGAGGATCCCGAGACCGCCGCGGCCGTCCGGTCGTTCCTCAACATCGCGGTGGCGGAGGACGTCCAGGCGCAGCTCGAGGACGAGGGTTACATCCCCGTGCCGGACGCCTTCCGCGAGCAGCTCCTCACCGCGATCTCCGAGATCTCCTGATCCACCGGTCACCGGCCCGCCGCCGAGCGCGGCAGGCCGGTGACCGACCATCTCCCCCCGAGCGACTGAAGGTCCAATGACAGTTCACGAATCCGTCGACCGCCACGCCGACCGGAGCACCGGGCAGTCCGGCGGGCTCTCCGGCAGCACGGGGTCGGAGAGCTCGCCGGAGAAGGACGCGAAGAGCGATCTCCTCGCCGGCAGGTCCTCCCGGGGCGCCGACGCGGTCTTCCGCAGCGCCACGGTGGCGGCCGGCGGCGTCATCGTCGCCCTGATCGCCCTGATCGCGATCGTCCTGGTCATGCAGGCGGCGCCCTCACTCATGGCGAACAACGTCAACTTCTTCACCTCGTCCGAGTGGAACACGACCAATCCGGACGACCTGAGGTTCGGCATCCTCGACATGTTCAGGGTGACCGTCCTGAGTTCGATCTTCGCGCTGGTCCTCGCGGTGCCGGTGTCCATCGGCATCGCGACCTTCCTCGTCCAGTACGCGCCGCCCCGGCTCTCCAGGTCGCTGTCGGCGCTCATCGACCTCCTGGCCGCCGTCCCGTCGATCATCTACGGCATGTGGGGCCTGATCGTCCTCGGACCGTGGCTGGTCCCCCTGTCCGAGTGGCTCAACCAGAACCTCGGGTGGATCTTCCTCTTCGGCGACGGCAACGTCTCGATCGCCGGTGGTGGCACCATCTTCACCGCCGGAGTGGTCCTGGCGATCATGATCCTGCCGATCATCACCTCCATGTCGCGCGAGACCATCCGGCAGACCCCCTCGCTCCACCAGGAGGCCGCGCTGGCATTGGGTGCGACCAAGTGGGAGAAGATCCGGATGACGTGCTTCCCCTACGCGAAGTCCGGCATGATCGCGGGGTCCATGCTCGCGCTCGGGCGTGCGCTCGGTGAGACCGTCGCGGTCCTGATCATCCTCCGTGCGGCGAGCGCCCCCGGCACCCTGTCGCTCTTCGACGGCGGCTTCACGTTCGCCTCGAAGATCGCGTCGGGCGCGGCCGAGTTCAACCACCCGCTGCCCACCGGCGCCTACATCGCGGCCGGACTGGTGCTGTTCATCCTCACCTTCTTCGTCAACCTCATCGCACGCTCCGTGTCCGGTGGAAAGGTCAACGGCTGATGACCCAGGCAACGTCCGACCTCGCCAAGCCCGCCAAGCCCTCGGAGACATTCCTGCCCATCGCCGGCAGCCGCAGGGCGAAGGACAAGGCGGCGACGGTGGTCTTCTCCCTGTGCTTCGTGCTGGCGGTCATCCCGCTGGTGGCGCTGCTGTACAAGGTGATCGAGTCGGGAATCCCCGCGGTCATCAACCCCACCTGGTGGACCAATTCGTTCTTCCTCGTGTCGCCGTCCTCGATGGCGGGCGGTGTGGGTCACGCCATCTACGGCAGCCTCGTCCAGGCGGTCATCGCCGCCGTCATCTCCATCCCGCTCGGCGTGGCCGCGGGCATCATGTTGGTCGAGTACCCCGAGTCGAGGCTCGCACGGCCGACCACCTTCATGGTCGACGTGCTCGCCGGCGTGCCCTCGGTCGTCGCGGCCATCTTCATCTTCGGGGTCTGGGTCTCCGTTCTGCGGTTCCAGCTCAGTGCGTTCGCGGTGAGCCTCGCGCTGGTGCTGCTCATGCTGCCCCTGATCGTGCGGTCGACCGAGGAGATGCTCAAGCTCGTCCCGGACGAGCTCCGCGAGGCGTCGTACGCACTCGGCGTCCCCAAGTGGAAGACCATCGTGAGCATTGTGGTCCCCACCGCGCTGTCGGGCATGATCTCCGGAGTCTTCCTCTCGATCGCCCGCGTCATGGGCGAGACGGCCCCGGTGCTGATCCTCGTGGGCTACACGGCGAGCTTCAACTACGACCTGTTCCAGGGGAACATGGCCTCGCTGCCGCTGTTGATCTTCAACCAGCTGTCGAACCCGACCGAGGCCGGCCAGTACCGCATCTGGGGCGCAGCCCTCACCCTGATCATCATCATCGCCCTGGCGAACGTCCTCGCCACGTTCGCTTCCAAGGCGCTCGCGCCGAAGACCAAGTAAGGACCTGTCATGGCCAAGCGACTCGACCTCGAGAACGTCGACATCTTCTACGGCGACTTCCACGCCGTGAAGGACGTCGACCTCCACGTCCCCCCGCGCTCGGTGACCGCCTTCATCGGCCCGTCAGGCTGCGGCAAATCCACCGTGCTCCGCTCGCTCAACCGCATGCACGAGGAGATCGCGGGCGCGTACGCCACGGGATCCATCAAGCTCGACGGCGTGGACATCTACGACAAGAAGGTGGATCCCGTCGCCGTCCGCCGGACCATCGGGATGGTGTTCCAGCGGCCCAACCCGTTCCCCACGATGTCGATCAAGGAGAACGTCACCGCCGGCCTCAGGCTCCAGGGCGTCAAAAACAAGAAGACGCTGGACGAGGTGGCCGAGAAGTCGCTGCGTGGCGCGAATCTGTGGAACGAGGTCAAGGATCGTCTGGACAAGCCGGGCGGCGGGCTCTCGGGCGGTCAGCAGCAGCGCCTGTGCATCGCGCGCGCGATCGCCATCGAGCCCCAGGTCCTACTGATGGACGAGCCCTGTTCCGCTCTCGACCCGATCTCCACGCTCGCGGTGGAGGACCTCATCGCCGAGCTCAAGAGCGAGTTCACCATCGTGATCGTGACGCACAACATGCAGCAGGCGGCGCGTGTGTCCGATCAGACCGCGTTCTTCTCGCTCGAGGCCACCGGGATGCCGGGCCAGCTCGTCGAGGTCAACTCCACCGAGAAGATCTTCTCGAACCCGGACAACAAGCAGACCGAGGACTACGTGTCCGGCCGCTTCGGCTGAGTCACCGCACACCGCAGAGCGCCCCGGCGCCCGCCCATGAGGCGGGGGCCGGGGCGCTTCTCGTTGGCGCTCGGTTCTCGGTGGCCGGGGCCGCCGGAACCGCCGTCAGCTGGGGTCGCGGTCGTCCTCCCCTGAGACGCGCTGTGTCAACGACCGGTCGGCTTCGTTGAAACGGCGCACCAACTCCTCGTTGGAGGCGGGGGAGTGTTCCGGGTCGTCTTCCGCCGTGGTGGCGTACTCACCGGTGGCGAGGAAGATCACGCGCTGGGCCACCTCGACGGCGTGGTCGGCGAACCGTTCGTAGTAGCGGCCGAGGAGGGTCACGTCGACCGCCGACGCCACCCCCCACTTCCACTCCCGGACGGTGAGCAGAGTGAACAGATGGCGGCGGAGGTCGTCGACGGCGTCATCCTGTTGGGCCAGCGTCGCCGCCTGCTCCGCGTCCCGGTTGAGCAGCACCTCGGTGGCCGACCGGCCGAGGGAGACCGCGACCCGGCCCATCTCGGCGAAGTACCCGTTGACGGGCTCGGGGAGGACGCTCTCCGGGTGCCTGCGGCGCACGATCTTGGCGACGTGACCCGCCAGCGTGCCCATGCGGGTGAGGTCCTGGACCAGCTGGATGGAGGTGACCACCTGCCGGAGATCGCGAGCTACAGGGGCCTGGAGTGCGAGGAGCGCGAACCCGCGCTCCTCGTTCTCGGTCGCCAACCGGGCCATCTCCGTCGAGGACTGGAGAACCCTCTCGGCGGCCGTGAGGTCGGCCTGGAGGAGGGCGTGGGTCGCCAGCTCCATGTCGTCGGTGGCGAGGGAGCACATCCGGGCCATCGAGGTGGCCAGATCCGCGAGTTCTTCGGAGTAGACGAGACGCATGAGAACCAGCATACGGGCATGTCAACCGCACAATCGATCACGGCGATGAACGGCATATGAACAGGCGGGCACGCCGCCGTCGCCCCGGTCTGACGGGGTGTGGTTCAGCCGCCCGAGTTCTCGGCGTCCGCGCCGGCGAGCGCCACCGCGTCGTCCTCCGGATCGTCCAGCCAGCCCTCGGGTAGCAGGACACGGGAGGGTGATCCCTGTCGACCCCGTGGGCCGTATCCGTCGGCGGGGAACGGCTCGTCCGCGGGCAGGTCCGCGAGCATCTCCGCGAGATCGTCCAGGGTGCGGACGGCCGACAGGGCGACCCGCTTGCCGGAGCCGGCCGGGAACCCCCGCAGGTACCAGGCCACGTGCTTGCGGATGTCGCGCATCCCCTTGTCCTCGCCGTGGTGCTCGGCGAGCAGTTGGCCGTGCCGATACATGATCCGGGCGACCTCGCCCAGCGTGGGCGGGGTCGGGGCCTGCCTTCCGTCCAGGGTGGCGGCGAGTTCCGAGAACAGCCACGGTCGGCCCAGGCACCCCCTGCCGATCACGACGCCCGCGCACCCGGTCTGTTCTCTCATCCGAACGGCATCATCGGCGGAGAAGATGTCGCCGTTGCCCAGCACGGGCACATCGGAGACCGCGCCGATGTGCTCGACCAGGCGGGAGATCTGGGACCAGTCCGCCGTGCCCGAATACCGCTGGGCGGCGGTGCGCGCGTGCAGGGCGACGGCCCTGGCGCCCTCGTCGACGGCGATGCGGCCGGCGTCGAGATGGGTGTGATGCTCGTCGTCGATCCCCACCCGCATCTTCACCGTGACCGGGATGTCGGTCCCCTCGGTCGCACGGACCGCCGCGGCGACGATGGAGCGGAACAGCCGTCGCTTGTACGGGATCGCCGATCCGCCCCCTCGCCGGGTGACCTTGGGGACCGGGCAGCCGAAGTTGATGTCGATGTGGTCCGCCAGGTCCTCGTCGACGATCATCTTGGCGGCGGCGTAGGTGTACGCGGCGTCCACCGTGTAGAGCTGCAGGCTGCGGGGGGACTCGTCCGGCGCGAACGTGGCCATGTGCAGGGTCCCGGGCTGGCGTTCGACGAGCGCCCGGGCCGTGACCATCTCACAGACGTAGAGCCCGGACACCGAGCCCTGCTGCTCACGTTCGAGCTCGCGGCACAGGGTGCGGAAGGCGACGTTGGTGACGCCCGCCATCGGCGCCAGGACGACCGGAGAGGCGAGCTCGAGGGGGCCGATGCGCAGGGCGGGCGCGCCGGTGGCGGTGGGTGCGGACATGGGTACGAGTGTCCCAGTGCGGCGCGGGCAGGTCCAATGCAGCGCCGGGGGCGCGGTCAGTCCTGCATCGCGCGCCGGCGGCTCGTGGTGCCCCCAGTCGGGCTCGAACCGACGACCTGCGGATTAAAAGTCCGTAGCTCTACCAACTGAGCTATAGGGGCGACGGTCACGATACCGTCCTCGTCCGCGTCGGCAGGCAGCGCCTTGGGCAGCGCCTCGGGGAGCGGCTCTGGCACAGCTCTTTCCCGGCTGGTTTCGACGTCCGATGGGCCGTGCCCTAAACTCGATTGCGCTGCGGCCCGGCGATCCCGGACGTGGCTCAGGCCCCCTTCGTTTAGCGGCCTAGGACACCGGCCTTTCACGCCGGCAGCGCGGGTTCGAATCCCGTAGGGGGTACTCGGCAGAGAAGTCCCGGTCACCGTTCGTCGGTGGCCGGGACTTCTGTCGTTCGTGGGTCAGTTCCCCCCGCCGACCTGCACCGGGACCGTCGCCGAGCCACTGATTTGCGTCCGGGGGGCAGCGTCGATTACTGTTCTGTCTCGTGCGAAACGCACGGCCCTGTGGCGCAGTTGGTTAGCGCGCCGCCCTGTCACGGCGGAGGTCGCGGGTTCGAGTCCCGTCAGGGTCGCAGGAGACAACCGGCGCATTCGGTGTTCACCGGATGCGCCGGTGGTCTTATGGCCAGGTAGCTCAGTTGGTACGAGCGTCCGCCTGAAAAGCGGAAGGTCGTCGGTTCGATCCCGACTCTGGCCACAGCGAGTACAGCGCGTCGGAGGGTTTCTCTCCGGCGCGTTCGTCGTTTCGGGGAACGTCCGTTCCTCGTTATAGCGTGGACGCCATGCCATCGACTGCCGCCGAGGTCCGTGACGCCCCGGACAGGTCCCGCACAGGACCCCGGTGGGGGATCGTCGCCGCGGTCAGCGGTCTGCTCGGGATCCTCCTCGCTCTCATCGTCCCGTTGCTCCCGGTCACCCAGACAACCTCGACGATCAGCTGGCCGGAGGCCGGGACACTGGACCCGGTGACGGCGCCGCTCGTGGCGTACTACCCGCTCGACCTGGTGGCCGAGGTCCCGTGCTCGGCGGTCGGGGAGTTGCGGGACCAGGGTCGTGAGGACGGGGTGCTCGTGTCCACCGCGCCGCGGGAGGCGGGTGAGAACGCCGGTGCCCGCGCACTCATGGTCACCGTGGCCGGCCCCACCGTCGAGGTGCGCAGCCGGAACGTGCTGGTCGCGTCAGCCCCCACCGAGGCCGTCGCCTCGGCCGGGGCGTGCTCGGTGATCCGCGTCGTGGCCGACTCCGGGTCGATCGCCGCGGAGTTCGTCGGTCTCGAGTCGGACGGCCGTGAGGCCGGAGGGCGGATCGACCAGGATCTCCGGCCCCAGGTGGTCGGGGTGTTCACGGACCTCCAGGGGCCGGCCCCCGAGGGCATGTCCGTCGACATCACCGTCGACTCCCGCTACACCACCCAGGCGACCGTCATCAAGCAGATCGCGATCGTGGTCGGGATCCTCGCCATCATCGTGGCGCTGGTCGCCCTGCACCGACTCGACCTGCGGGACGGGCGTGTCGGTCGACGCGTGCTCCCGCGCGGCTGGTGGAAGCCGCGGCCCCTGGACCTGGTGGTCGTGGCCACGTTGCTCGTCTGGCACGTCATCGGGGCCAACACGGCGGATGACGGGTACATCCTCACCGAGGCGCGTGCCGCGGTCTCGAGTGGCTACATGCCGGAGGTGTTCCGCTACTACGGCGCCCCGTACGCCCCGTTCGGGATGCCGTACTACCTTTACACGGCGATCAGTTCCCTGACGGTGGGCAGCATGTGGCTGCGCCTTCCGGCACTGCTGCTGGGCATCGCGTCCTGGGTCCTGCTCACCCGCGAGGTGATCCCGCGACTGGGCATCGCCGCCCGCCGCGCGGCGGCCGTCCGGTGGAGTACCGCCGCGGTGTTCCTCGCGTTCTGGCTCACCTACAACAACGGTCTGCGCCCGGAGCCGATCGTCGCCTTCGGAGTCCTGGCCACCTGGGTTTCGCTGGAGCGGGCTCTGGCCACCGGCAGGCTGCTGCCCGCGGCGACCGGCTTCATCATCGGTGGACTCACGCTCTCGGCCGCACCCACGGGCACGTTCTGCATCGCGGCGATCATCGCGGCCTCCCGCCCGCTGTTGCTACTGGTGATCCGGCGGGCGAGGCGCGACGGCTGGATCCCGACTGTGGCGCCGCTGTTGGCCGCCGGACTCGGCGTGCTCCACCTGATCTTCCTCGACCAGCCCCTGGTCACCACGCTGCAGTCCTCGGCGTTGCTCGGGAATGTCGGCCCCACCGGGCGCTGGTTCGAGGAGGTGTGGCGGTACGAGTGGCTCATGAACCCGACCCCGGACGGGTCACTGGCCCGACGGTTCGCGGTCCTGGCGATGTTCCTGTCGCTGATCACCTGCGCCGCGATCCTGTTCCGCAAGGGCCGGATCCCCGGCGTCGCGGTGGGGCCGGCCCGACGGATCGTCGGCCTGGCCGCCATGTCCATCGCGTTCATGGCTCTCAACCCCACCAAGTGGACCCACCACTTCGGAGCGTTCGCCACGATCGGCGCCGCGCTGGCGGCCCTGGTGACCATGGCCGTCCTCCCGGCGGCCACACGGTCGCTGCGCAACCGGATGCTCTTCCTGGCCGCGGTGTTCTTCGTCCTGGCGTTGAGTTTCACCTCGACCAACGGCTGGTGGTACATCTCGATCTACGGGATCCCGTGGGGCGGCGTCCAGCCGTCGATCGCGGGCATCACGTTCTCCTCGGTGTTCCTCGGTTTGATGCTCATCTCGCTCGTGATCGCGCTGGTCCTGCACTACCGGGAGCCGTTCGCGCGGCACGATGGGCCCGGGTCGGCCGATGCCGTCGGCGGCCCCGTGGTCCGGCTGCTGCGCGAGGTCTCGCACGCGCCACTGGGGCTCGCGGCGACCCTCGTCGTCGTCGTCATCGTGGCCTCCATGGCCGCGGCGGTCCGCAACCAGTACCCCGCCTACTCGGTCGGCCTCCAGAACCTCCGGGTGCTGTCCGGGAAGCCGTGCGGCATCGCGGACATGGTGCTGGCCGAGCCCGACGCCAATGCGGGACTGCTCGTCCCGGTCGGTGACCCCCGCGACCAGCTCGAGGCGGGCGCGCTGCCGGTGGAGTTCGTCCCCGACGGCATTCCCACCGACCTCACCGCCACCCAGGCCGTCGACACCGACACCCCGGGCACCGGTGAGGACTCCGACGCCACCGCCACCACCGCCGGAACCGAGGGCGGAGTGCGCGCGGGCGAGGGCATCAACGGCAGTCACGCCGCCCTGCCCTTCGGCCTCGACCCCGCCCGCGTGCCCGTGCTCGGCAGCTACCAGACCGGCCCGCAGTTCAACGCCGAGACCACCACGGACTGGTACCGGCTCCCCGCGAGGGACCCCGAAAGGGACGAGGAGAACCCGCTCATCACGATCGCCGTGGCGGGCTCGTTCGCGCCGGACGCGATCCGCGTGGAGTTCGCCACCGCACCCGCCCCCGCCACCGGCACCGGCGACCCCGCCGCCGCCGAGCAGTTCGTGGCGGCCGGGTCCGTCCTGCCCATCGACATCGGCCCGGCGCCGTCCTGGCGCAACCTCCGGGTCCCGGTCGACATGCTGCCCTCCGACGCCACGGCCATCCGGCTCGTGGTGCGCGACCTCGACCCGGATCCGTCGCGATGGATCGCGGTCACCCCTCCGCGGATGCCGGAACTGGTGACCATGCAGCAGCTGGTCGGGGACTCGCGACCGGTGCTGCCCGACTGGGCGGTGGCGTTCCACGTCCCCTGCCTGCGCCCGTTCGAGGAGTTCGCCGGCGTCCACGAGCTGCCCGAGTACCGGGTGTTGCCGGATCGCGACCTCGCGGTGAGTTCGACCAACACCTGGCAGGCCTGGGACGGCGGCGGGCCACTCGGGTTCATCGAGCTGCTCCTGGCCGGCGAGACCGTCCCCACCTATCTGGAGCACGACTGGTCGCGGGACTGGGGTTCGCTGGTGCGGTACGAGCCGCTGGTGCCGGAGGCGAGGACCGCGACGGTCGAGCACGGCGAGGCCGTACGGTCGGGGCTGTGGAACGGGGGACCGCTCGCCAGATGACCGGCTAGCATCGGCCCCGGAGCTTTTACAAGGAAGTCCAAGTATCCCCTGACGCAGACTGGAGCACGCGATGACCGTGACGGAGAAGCAGTTCGAGAACATCCTGGTGGAGCGCGACGACCGCGTGGCGGTCATCACGCTCAACCGACCCAAGGCGCTTAACGCCCTGAGCAGTGGCATGGAGAAGGAGGTCGTCGAGGCCGTCGAGCGTCTCGACTCCGACCCCGGCGTCGGTTGCATCGTCATCACCGGGTCGGAGAAGGCCTTCGCGGCCGGCGCCGACATCAAGGAGATGAAGGACAAGAGCTACCCCGGGATCTACCTCGAACGGTTCTTCGGCGACTGGAAGCGACTCACCGCCGCTCGCACGCCGATCATCGCGGCCGTGTCCGGGTTCGCCCTCGGTGGAGGCTGCGAGCTGGCCATGATGTGCGACATGATCATCGCGGGTGACAACGCGAAGTTCGGTCAGCCGGAGATCACCCTGGGCGTGATCCCCGGAATGGGCGGCTCGCAGCGGCTCACCCGCGCGGTGGGCAAGGCCAAGGCCATGGACCTGTGCCTCACCGGCCGGCAGATGGACGCCGACGAGGCCGAGCGCTCCGGCCTGGTCACCCGCGTCGTCCCGGCCGCGGAGCTGCTCGACGAGACAATGAAGGTCGCCGCGAAGATCGCCTCGATGAGCAAGACCACCGCCATCGCGGCGAAGCAGGCCGTCAACCGGTCTTTCGAGACCACGCTCGAGGAGGGTCTGCTCGCCGAACAGAACGCCTTCTACGCGCTCTTCGCCACCGACGACCAGACCGAGGGCATGTCGGCGTTCGCCGAGAAGCGGAAGCCCGAGTGGCGTCGCTGAGCGAGCAGCCCACGCACGGGCACCTCGCCGGGGTCGGTGGCGGGAGCGCGGACGCGCGCCGCGGCCCCGGTGAGCCCCTGCCCGTGGTGGTCCTCACCGGTTACCTCGGTGCCGGCAAGACCACGCTGCTCAACCACCTGCTGTCCGGCGCGCCGGAGCTGCGGATCGCCGCGATCGTCAACGACTTCGGCGAGATCGACGTCGACGCCACCTCGGTCGCCGGGCGTGTGGACTCCATGATCTCGTTGGCCAACGGGTGCGTCTGCTGCGAGGTCGACGCGAGCGAACTGGGCGACGCTCTGGCCCGGCTGGCCGGACCCGACCACGGGCTCGACCTGGCGGTGATCGAGGCCAGCGGTCTGGCCGAGCCGGCGGTCCTGTCACGGATGGTCCACGAGGTGCCGCGCGAGGTCGTGCGGCACGCGGGGATGGTCCAGGTGGTCGACGCCGAGGGACTCGACGACGCCATGGCACGGCACCCGAGGTTGGCGGCGCATCTGGCGGAGGCTGATCTCGTGGTGGTCAACAAGTGCGACCTCGTGGACCGCGGGCACTTCGACCGGGTCCGCGAGACGATCCGCCGGCACGCCCCCCGGGTCGCCGTGCTGCCCGCGGTCCGGGCGGCCGTGCCGACGGGTCTGCTTTTGGGGATGGAACCGGATCGGCCCGTCGCCACCGGGGCGGCGGGGAACCCGGGGTCGGCGGACGGCACGGGACCTGTGGACGGCGGGGCCCGGACCCACGCCCACTCGCATCTCCACGACCACTCGCACCTCCACGACGGCTACCGGGCCCTCACCGTGACCCCGGCCGGGCCCCTGCATCCCCGACGGTTCCTCGCCGCGCTCGCCTCGCCGCCGGCCGGCGTCTACCGCGCCAAGGGAACGGTGACACTGTCCACCGCCGAGGGTCAGCGACGGTATGAGGTGGCCCTGGTGGGGCGCAGACTCGAGCTCCGGGCGGGCGGACAGGGCGCCGAGGGCGTGGTGATGATCGGCGTCGATCTCGACGACGACGAGGTGGGCGCGTTCCTCGGCGACGCGGTGCTCGCCCCGGGGGAGGCGGTCGACGCGGACGCCGATCTGGGCCTGCACCCGTACCTGGTGGGAGACCCGGACTCCAGTGACGTCGAGGAGTGGATCTACGACGAACAGCGTGCCGCACCACTCACAGGAGCGGCCGCGATGCTGGCGGATCCCGAGGATCCCGAGGCATTCGATCCAGCTTTCACTCCCTGAGTGCACTCCGGTTGGGAAGCCGGTCACGGCACCCCCGGGGTTGTCGGTCGGTGGCGTCCGCCTGGGGTCGGCATCAGCCCGGCCACGTGCGTATAGTTACGCTGACGATGGTGATGTGTGGCACTTGCGGGGTGTCGTCCCCTACTCGCGGTGGGGGTATGCCACGGACGTGGGAGGAGACCTCATGGACGAGGAGAACGCCGGCCGTGGTGCAGCCGGGAGTGCTGCGGGCGATGCGCAGCGTCGACGGCGCGATCTGGCATCCGTGCGCAGCGCGATCTCGGCCCTGCGGGAGGCCACCGGGATCCCGGTGACGATCGGCGGGGTCGTCGGCGAAGGTCACACCCTCGTGCTGTCCGAGTCCCTCGGAATGCGCACCTCGGCGATGAAGGACCTCACCGTCCACTACGGCGCCGGCGTCGGCGGTCGGGTCATGGCCACCGGCAAGCCGGTCGGGGTGGCCGACTACCCGCGGGCCGGGGTGATCACCCACGAGTACGACCTCCCGGTTCTGTCCGAGGGGCTGCGCTCGATGGCGGCCATCCCGGTCGTGGTGGGCAAGGACGTGCGAGCGGTCCTCTACGCCGGCGTTCACTCCTCGGTCCGGTTCGGCGAGAAGGTCCTCAACCAGATGGCGGTCACAGCGCGTGCGCTCGAGCAGGAGATCGCGGTCAACGACGCGCTCGCCGCCCGTGGCGCCTCCCCCATGGGGCCGGGTGCGGGGGAGGGGCGCTGGGATGACGTCCTGTCCAACGAGCGGATGCGCGACACCCACGCGCGACTGAGGATGCTGGCCTCGCGGACCGAGGATCCGGACGTACGGGCCGAGCTCGAACGGATCTGCGCCGAGATGGTCTCCCCGCCGCCGGAGATGCCGACGGCTCGTCTGTCCCGCCGCGAACTCGACGTCCTCGCCTGCGTCGCGCAGGGGAAGACCAACATCGAGACGGCCGCCGACATGGGAATCGGCGCGGAGACAGTGAAGAGCTACCTGCGCTCGGTGATGCGCAAGCTCGACGCGCACACCCGGTTCGAGGCGGTCAACGCGGCGCGGAGGATGGGCGTCCTGCCCTGATCGCCGGCCGGTGTGCCCGTCCGGGGCTCCGGCTCGTCTGACCCGGCGTGTTCTCGAACTCGGCGACTTCCTGCACTCGGCGTCCTCCTGAACTCGGCTCCGTCAGCCGCGCTCGCCTCCGGGGACCCAAAGGACGTCACCCTCTGGATTGGCCACCCTTCCCAGCACGAACAGCAGGTCCGACAGTCGGTTGAGGTATCTGGCAGGCAGTACGGACGTAGTCTCGGGATGGGCGTCCGCAGCGGCCCAGGCCGCTCGCTCGGCGCGCCTTGCCACCGTCCGGGCGACGTGCAGGTACGCGGCGCCGGGGGTGCCACCGGGCAGGATGAACGAGGTCAGGTCGGGAAGGTCGGCGTTGAACTCGTCGATCCAGCCCTCGAGTCGGTCGATGTAGGACTGCTCGATCCGCAGCGGGGGGTACTCGGGGGCCTCCACCACCGGGGTGGCGAGATCGGCCCCGGCGTCGAAGAGGTCGTTCTGCACGACCCGGAGTACGTGTGTGACCCGGACGTCGAGATCGCCGCAGGTCAGGGCTACCCCGAGGGCGGCATTGGCCTCGTCGCACTCGGCATAGGCGTGGAGTCGGGCGTCGTTCTTGCTCACCCGGGAGAAATCGGACAGCCCCGTGGTGCCGTCGTCGCCGGTCCGGGTATAGATCTTGGTCAGATGCACAGCCATGACGCCAACCTACTCGCGCGCCGACTCCCGGTCCCGGCTGAACGGTCGCCAGGTCCGGCCGGAGTGGTCGCGTCGTCCCCGGGCAGACCCGGGCTGCGCTGATCGCTCCCGGATCTCGCCTAAGGTGGACACCGTGAGCGGCAACCCCACGTCCCGCGAGGAGAGCTTCCTCGTCACCGGCGGAACCAGACTGGCCGGTGAGGTCTCTGTCTCCGGAGCGAAGAACAGCGTGCTCAAGCTGATGGCGGTAGCGCTGATGGCTGAGGGGCGCACCACGCTGACCAATTGCCCGGACATCTCCGACGTGCCCGCGATGGCGGACGTGTTGCGCCATCTCGGGTGCACCGTCGAGATCTCGGGCGGCACGGTCACGATCGACACACCTGCGGATCTGGGGCACGTATCCGATGACCGGGCCGCCCAGAGGCTCAGGGCGTCCGTCTGCATCCTGGGTCCACTGGTCGGTCGCTACCACCGGGCCGAACTGGCGATGCCGGGGGGTGATGCGATCGGCGATCGGCCGCTCAACTGGCACCGCGAGGCGCTCGAGAAGCTGGGCGCCACCACGAGGATGGATCACGGCCGACTGTTCGCCGAGGCCACCGAACTCACGGGGGCCAGGTACACCCTGGCGTTCCCGTCCGTCGGTGCCACCGAGACGTTCCTGTTCGGTGCGGTCCTGGCGAGGGGGACCTCGACCCTGGTCAACGCCGCCCGTGAGCCGGAGATCGTCGACATCTGTGACCTGCTGTCGAAGATGGGTGCCCGGATCAGCGGGGCCGGGACGAGCACCATCACCATCGAGGGCGTGGAGTCGTTGAGCCCGGTCAGCCACCGGGTGATCGGGGACCGGATCGTCGCCGCCACCTGGGCGATGGGGGCCGTGATGACACGGGGAGACGTGACCGTCACCGGCATCGATCCCATGTTCATCCACGTGGTACTGGAGAACCTCCGCGGTGCGGGGGCACAGGTCTCGACCGGATCGGACTGGGTGCGGGTCACGCAGGAGGGTCGCCCCCGGGCGCGGGATGTCCGGACCCTGCCGTTCCCCGGTTTCCCCACCGATCTCCAGCCGATGGCGATCGCGCTGGCCTCAGTGGCGGACGGCGCGTCCGTGATCACCGAGAACCTCTTCGAGGCACGCTTCCGCTTTGTCGAGGAAATGGTGCGGATGGGGGTGGATGCCGAGACCGATGGTCACCACGCCAAGATCCGAGGGCGTGAACGACTCGACTCGGCCACCGTGTGGGCCAGTGACATCCGCGCCGGCGCGGGCCTGGTCCTCGCAGGGATGTGTGGAGACGCCGTGACGGAGGTCTGCGAGGTGTTCCACATCGACCGCGGCTACCCCGACTTTCTCGAGAAGGTGCGGTCCCTGGGCGGCCGGATCGAACGAGTCGACACCCACCGCTGACGGACCCGATACCGCAGCGATCTGCCGTGTGACCTGGCGATTTGCGTTTGGGTTCACGTCTGCGTAACTTATTGGAGGTCGCCGAGAGCGAGTGCGGGCCGCGAGGTTCGGGCTGGTGGAGGCGGTGTGCTCCGGATGGTGGTGAGCGTGCCTGGTTTGACCGGGTGGGCCACATGCGCTAGGCTGGAGAAGTTGCCCCGAAACGGGCGGCGGAGGATGAAATGCCCTCGTGATCTGGGTGGT
>NZ_KB714665.1:387-1846 GCF_000349585.1 Dietzia sp. UCD-THP | reverse complement strand
GGCCTCCCACTGGGCGCGGGCCTCGGCCAGGGCGGCGGCGATCTGCCGCTGCTGACGCAGGCGAGCGGCCTGGTGCTCGAACTGGCCGGTGGCGGCGGCACGGACGAGGCTGTCGACGGCGCGGTCATCGTCGGCGAACTCGGCAACGACGGCGGCTTGGGTGATGGTCAGGTCGTAGCGGTCGAGAGTGTCGGTGTCGGGCATGGTGGTGGCCGCGTCGACGGTGGAGCGGTCGACGCGCAGGCGCTTGCTGATCTGGGCGGGGGAGATGCCAAAGGCGGCGAGCTGGGCGATGGTCTCGGCCTGCTCGCGGGTGGTGAGGTTCTGTCGCTGCTGGTTCTCGTCCCACTGGGCCGCGATCAGGTCAGTCTTGCCGTCTAGGTCGTCTGCCGGGGCAGAGGTGACGATGACGGGGACCTGGTCGAGTTCGGCAGCCACGGCGGCGAGGGTGCGGCGGTGGCCGTGCTTGACGACCAGGTCGTTGTTGTCGTCGCGGTAGGCGTTGATCGGCTCAAGGAGGCCGTGTTCGCGGACGCTGGCGACCAGGTCGTCGGAGGCTTTGGCGTCGCGGATGTTCGAGACGAGGGTCAGCTCGGAGGGGCTGACGTGGATGAGGTTCATCGTGGTGTCCACGGTGGTCCTTTCGGGTACGGGGTGAGCGGCCTTGTGGCTGCTCTGCTTCTAGTATACACGCGCCATGCGTGTATGGTACGTCTGAGGTGCGTTAATGTGCTTTCACCTGCGGTTATGGCGCTGGGGCGTAGACGATGTGGGGGACTCCTTGGTGGGTGTAGTAGCCCTCGGTGTAGGTGCCGGTGTCGGAGGGTTCGTCGTGTCCGATCGCCCACACTTGGGCGGCGAGGTCTGCGGCGTCGAGCTCGCCGTCGGGTGAGTGGTGGGGGGTGACGATTCCGCTTCGGGGGCCGATGGTGACGCGGCGGGCGCGGTGGTCTCCGGCACGGGCGAGGTTGACGGTGTCGCGCATGAGTTCGCGCAGGTTGGTCGAGCGCAGTGGTTCGGCGGTGGTCATGCGGCCAGAGTGGCACGGTTCGTGGGCGTCGGCGGCTTCGGTGGACACCTGGGCGCGGGTGTTGTGGGGGAGGGGTGGGGTGTGAAATGCGCTGGAGGGGGTCGCCAGGCGGGCGACCCCCTCCAGCGGCCGGTTAGGGCATCAGGACGTCGAAGTGGGTGAGGCGGACGCCGTTCTTGCCGTTGCTGGTGAACCGTGCGGAGATCGCGCGGGCGCGGGGGCCGATGGTGAGGACTGCGGCGACGTAGTGCACGGCCATATGCGGCGTAACCTGAACGGTATCGACCCGGGGTTCGATGAGGGTTGCGCGGTCGGTGTCGTTGGTGCGGGCCTGGCGGGCGACTGCGGCGCGGTTGATCGCTGCGGCTCCTGCCTCGGTGGCGATCTGGTCGAGGTTGGTTACGCGGCTGCGCTGGCGGTTGTAGACGG
>NZ_KB714665.1:0-276 GCF_000349585.1 Dietzia sp. UCD-THP | reverse complement strand
GGTTGTAGACGGCCACGGCGACGTTGATGGCGCGGTCGATCTCGCGGCGGACGCGAGCGTCGACGGTGACGGGGCGCTCGGCGGGTGCGCCGTGGTTGCGGTCGACCTGCTGGGCGATGTCCTGGTGGGCGGTGGCCTCGATCTGCTCGGTGAGCCAGTCACTGGTCACGAGCGGGGTGACGCCGTAGTGGCGCATCTCGGCGTAGGCGGCGGCGATCCCCTCGGCGCCGGGGACGGTGAACGTGGGCGACGTGAGCATGGTCGCTCCTTTCGGGT
>NZ_AOSR01000083.1:0-1270 GCF_000349585.1 Dietzia sp. UCD-THP | reverse complement strand
CCAGGCCCACAAGATCGGGCCGAACACCGTCGCCGCGATCAGCGAGGTCCTGGATCGTCAGCGGATCGAGGCTCAGGGCTACCGTTCGTGCCAGAACATCCTCGCCCTGGCCCGCGGGGACAACAAGATGCTGCTCGAGCGGGCCTGCGGGCAACTCGTCTCCGAGACCTCCCGCCGGGCGATCAGCTACACCGCCGTCAAGCAGCAGCTGGCGGCCCTGAGGGCCCAGGCCGCCGCTCGACCCACCACCACGACCGCAGCGACGACGCCGGCGACCGCAACGCCTGTAGCGGTACCGCCGGATCGGCGAGATACCACCGGGGCGCATCTGGCCGGGCCGGAGCAGTTCAGCCTCGCCGCCCTCACAGGAGGCCCGAGCCCGAGCAGCGGCACCGCGGGGCGGGAGGAGCTGCAGTGACTGATCGTCATCTCACCGACGCCGACATGCCACTGTTCACGCAATTGCGGATGACCGCGTTCGGACAGACCGTCATTGACCTGGCCAACGATCCCGCCTGCGACGAGTGGACCTTCTCCGAGAAAATCTTCCACGCCCTGGACAAGGAGATCACGGCCAGGCAGGAACGCCGGACCCAGAAACTACTCAAGGCCTCCAGATCGCCAAACCCTGACGCCTGCGTAGAAGAGATCCGCTACCTGCCTGACCGCAACGTCAACCGCGAGCTAATCGCACGACTTTCCAGCTGTCAATGGATCGACGCCACTCGCAATCTCGTCGTGCTCGGCCAATCCAGCGTGGGCAAGACCTACCTCGCCCAAGCGCTTCTCAATGCCGCGTGCCGAAAGTACTACACCGCGAGATTCTTCCGGCTCGACGACCTGGCCAACCGGCTCGCCGTGCTGGAGCCGACCTCGCAGCGCCGGCTGGACTTCCTCACCGACCTGCACAACTGCGACCTACTGGTTCTGGATGACTTCCTGACCACGCCGGTGGCCCCGCACACCGCGGCCGAGCTGCTCAACATCCTGGCCGCTCGGGAAGGGCGGGGCTCGACTCTGGTGACCTCACAGTTCGATCCGCCGGATTGGTACAAGTCGCTCCAAGACGCGGTCATCGCCGAATCGATCCTCAACCGGATCGTCGCCGGCGCCGAAATCATCGCACTCGACGGACCCAACATGAGACGGCACCTCGCCACGGCAACGCCATAGCGGCCCAGCGGTCGGACGGGTGCACTCCGCTATCCGATACCCGTCCGACCGCTACCCGATCATCAGATCCGCGCTTTCCGAAAGGCGTCCCAAACAC
>NZ_KB714664.1:981-2442 GCF_000349585.1 Dietzia sp. UCD-THP | reverse complement strand
TGCTCGATGGCGAGCATGTTCGATCGGCGGGAGGTCGAAAACCTGACGACGCTGATCACGGACCACCAGGGCACCGGACAGGTCGTAAATGAGGTGCGCGCCCCCCGGATGCTCCTATGGATGTCAAGCGGCTTTGGCGAGGTCGGCGGTGGTCGGTGCTTGGGTGGCGGGGTCGCGAGCCTGTAGGTCGTTGATCAGGGCATGGTAGATCTCGCGCGCGATGTGGCGTTTGAGGCAGCGCATGATGTCTTTCTTGGACAGGCCTTGCGCGGTTCGTCGGTCAACGTAGGAGCGGGTGCGTTCGTCCCAGCGCATGCGGCTCAGTGCGATGGTATGCAGGGCGTGGTTCGCGGCCCGGTCGCCACCGCGGTTGAGTCGGTGTCGGTCTCGTCGTCCTGAAGAGGCAGGGATCGGGGCCACGCCGCACAGGTGCGCGAACGCCGCTTCAGAGCGCAGCCTGTCTGGGTTGTCGCCCGCGGTGGCCAGAAGCTGCCCGGCGACGTCAGGTCCCACGCCCATGCGGTTCATCAGGGTCGGAGCCGTCTGCGCGGTCAGGGCTTTCAGCTCGACGTCGAGGTCGGCGATCTCCTCACTCAGTGCCAGGATCCGGCGGCTCAGAATGCGTAGTGCCGCCTTGGTCGCGCCGAGGGGACTAGCGAGGTCGCCGGGACGGAACCGGGCGCAGACTGCGGCCAGCTCGCGGGCGGGCAGGCCACGCAACTGGGCTCGCAATTCCTCCGGAGCGGTGATCACCAGCTGCCTGGCCTGGTTGATCGCTTGGGTGCGGGCCTTGACCGCGGAGCGCCGAGGCACACGCAAGGCCCGGACGGCCTCCACGATCCCGTCGCGGGTCTTCGGCACGCCAGTGGCACGCCCGGAGGCGACCGCGGTAGCAGCGGCATAGGCGTCTATCGGGTCGGACTTGCCCTTCATCCGCCGGGTCTTGCGGTCGGGTCGGTCGACTTCGACCACCGGTAGTCCGGCCCGGGCCAGCACCCGAGACAGCTCGGCGCCGTAGGCTCCGGTGCCCTCGACCCCAACGGCCTGCACGGTGCCGTGGCCGCCGAGCCATGAAAGTAGCTGCCGGTACCCGGAACCCGTGGCCGGGAACTCTCGGTCGGCCAGATGCCGCCCGAGGGAGTCGATCACCGCCGCGTGATGGGTCTGGCCATGCGTATCCACTCCGGCGATGACATGCACGTGCTGATCGGACATCATGGTCACTGCTGCCTTTCTCGTTGATCCCGGTGGGGCAGCACGCGCCGGCCAGGCGGGCGGACAAGACAGTGGCGGGGCTTCTGAACCAAGCTCCTATGAGGTCACAAACGCCCGTCCGGTCGCGTGCGTAGCGATCCCCCGAGCGGGCCGACAAATCCGCTTCTAGTCAGCCACCGCGACGGTCAGCCCGTGAGTCAGACCCGCCCGAAGAACCACTACACACATCATCACTGTCAGCCCTGC
>NZ_KB714664.1:438-718 GCF_000349585.1 Dietzia sp. UCD-THP | reverse complement strand
CGATGTCAGCGGGCCCGGCTGCGGTTCCTGCGGCGCCTCGGTCACGGTGGGCACCGTCGTCGGCTGCTCGGACGAGCCGGTCCCCGTGGGGGTGGTGTCGCCGGGTTCGGTGGTGCCGGGAGTGCTGGTCCCGGGAGTGGTCGGATCCGTCACGACGGGCTCGGTACCGCCCGGCTCGGTCGTGGGCGGCGTCGTGGGCGAGGTGGGCGACGTCCCGTCGGTCGGGCTCGTCGGGGTATCCGGATCGTCCGTGTCGGGATCCTCGGTGCCCGGCTCATCC
>NZ_KB714664.1:0-401 GCF_000349585.1 Dietzia sp. UCD-THP | reverse complement strand
GATCATCCTCGAACCCGATATCGGTTCGCGGCTGGGCGGGCGTCCACTGTTCGCCCGTCGTCTCGACGGGTGCGGTCTCGCTGGGAGGCGCGTAGGTACCGGCCTCCTCGTCGGGTACGTACAGTGCCCCGGGAGCGGGCTGGACCCCGATGTAGTACCTGCTCAGGCAGTGATCGGTGACGTTCTGCGATCCGTCGGTGAAGATGGTGAGGCCGGGCGTCCCGCCGTCGGCCTCGGTCGCACATCGCGCGATGAACTTCCCGGGCTGCTCGTCACGCTCGGTGGTGGTCGGCGACGTGATCTCCGTCGCGGACGCAGAGCGCGGAGCCTCGGAGAGCACCTGTGGCTCCGGCTGCGCGCAGGACGCGGCCACCAGCGCTGTTGCGCCGGCGGCGAGGAGC
>NZ_AOSR01000079.1:0-1424 GCF_000349585.1 Dietzia sp. UCD-THP | reverse complement strand
CCGAAAGGCGTCCCAAACACGGTCTTTCTGCCTCCTCAATCAGTTCATACGGCCGGCCCGACACACCAACACCGAGTGCGCTTAGAAGCTCTCGGGCGGAAAGGCCGTTGGCGCCGGCAACAGCTTCGATGAAGCTGTGCAAGTCCTGTCCCGGCTTCATCATCCTGGTGATCGCCATAGGCGCTGGGTCACCGAGCATGACTCTTGCCCTTCCTGCCCTGTCCTTTGAAAGCGCGCAGTTCCGCCGCAGTGGCTCGTCGCGCTGCATCGGCACCAACCGGGAGCGGTGTTCGGTTGATCAGCTGCTCGTCGATCTGCTCAGCGCGGTTACGCATCGCTAGAAACGCTGCGCGTTTCAGTAGTTCGACCAGCGTTCCCACACTTCCCGTGGTTCGTTCGTAGAGCAGGTCCCAAGAGTCAACAAGCTGGCCGGGCGGGTGGGCACAGAGCGCCAGTTGAGACTCCAGGGTCGCGACCAGTTGCTTCCATTCGGCCTGGCCGGATTTGTCCGCGGCAGAGATTCTCTCGCCGCGGACTAGTGTCCAGCGTCGTGCGGTCTGGTCCATCCGGCCGGCGGTACGTCGACCGGTGGTGTCATAGAGCCCCTTGTCGTCTAGGTCTACCCCGGCGTAAACGCATGTTCCCGCGAAGTCATCGAGCAGCCTCTTGAGGTGGTCGGTCAGGGCCTGCCCGTTCTTGTTACCGGCATTGATGCAGTGCAGATCGTCGACGATCAAAAACTCGGTCTCGGCCTCCGCGAGTGTCTTTAGTGCGTCCGCTGTCCATCGTTCAGCGGTTCGTTTGGCTTCTGGCACGCCGAGGAATGTGGCGATCGACTGGGACATGTCCTTCATTGAGGGGTTCCCACTGAGGCCGATCAGCACTGTGGGGATCCGATAGGCTCCCGAATCCGTGCGGTCGCCGTTGCTTTGCCGTGAGCGGCGGTCCACCGTGCGGGCGAAGTGTGTGATGGCGGTGGTCTTGCCAACGGTGGGGGCGCCGTCGATGACCACGGCGTTTCGCGCCGCGTAGCCCCCGACCGGGTTGGTCGAACGGACCAACTCAACGATGTCGTGAACCTCGCGCATGAGCGAGGTCTGCACGGGGGCCATGAAGGAGTGGTAGCGGTTGCGTTTCTCGTTGTAGCTACTCACCTCCGATGGATTCATTGCAGCAAGCTGGTCTCGGGTCTTGATGTCCGGCCTTTGCAGATAGGGGGTGTCGCAGTATTTCTGCCATGCCTTCCAGGTCTTCTTGTGCGGATCAGCACTCATCGAGTGCCTCCGCCCACTCGTCGTCCTCATCAGCGATCGCCAATAGGGAAATGTCGTCGACCACGTCGTCTTCGCCGTCCGGATCGTCGAGGTCATCGACGGGCTCGTCCTCGATCGGTGGGAGCTCATTGAGTATTTGAGGGTTTGGGA
>NZ_AOSR01000078.1:0-987 GCF_000349585.1 Dietzia sp. UCD-THP | reverse complement strand
TATGGGAGACACGCCCTAGTGGAACTCGCTCGGCCATGCCGGCTGCGGCCGCGTGCCTGGGGTTCCCGCGCCGGGGTCGCGGTCGTATGATTTGCATGATGAGCGGCATTGATGATATAAGACGCCTCCTGGTCCTCACGTCGTGCGCGCAGGCCAGGGCGACGTGACGGGCGAACCCGGACTGCTGGACCGGTACCTCATCGAGAGCCAGGTATCCGGCGGCCGGGTCGCGATCATCGAGCACATCGTGAACCCCAGGACGTTGGCCGCCCCGATGCACCGGCACAGCCGGGAAGACGAGTACACATTCGTGCTGGCGGGCACCATCGGCTTGATCGAGGAGGGCGTCGAGATCACGGCGACGCCGGGGGACCTCCTCGCCAAGCCGCGCGGTCGCTGGCACACGTTCTGGAATGCTGGCGACGACGAACTCCGTGTGCTCGAGATCATCGTGCCGGGCGGCCTCGAGGCATTGTTCCGCCGCCTCGCCGAGCCGGGAGGGGGGTACTCGCCCGATACGCTCCCCTCGCTCGCTGCCGAGTACGGCGCGGAGATCGACTTCGAGGCGACGATGCCGCTGGTGGAGCGGCACGGGTTGGCGTTCTAGGTGTATTGACCACGCAGGTTGTGTCACCCGTCGGCATGGCGAGATGAAATGAGGAAGACCTCCGTGTGAGGTGTGGAAGCGACCAAGCACCCACATCCACAACGGAGGTCTTCGTGTCCCACGCTAACGCGACTTTGACGCCCACGGGAAGACTGCGCCTGGCTCGGTGTGTCGTCGAGGACGGCTGGACCCCGGCCCGGGCTGCCGAGCGGTTCAACGTCTCGGTCACCACCGCCCGCCGCTGGGCCGAGCGATACCGAGAGAACGGCAAGGCGGGCATGGTCGACCGCTCCAGCCGGCCACATACCTGTCCGCACCAGACGCCCCGTCGGCGCGAGCGCCGGGTAATTGGGCTGCGCGTCTCACGCCGGTGGGGCCCG
>NZ_AOSR01000077.1:0-4123 GCF_000349585.1 Dietzia sp. UCD-THP | reverse complement strand
CTCAGAAGAGCGAATACTCACTCATCGTGAAGGGGTGTTTGAGCCCACTTCTTATCCGCTGCGGCGAGCTTCTCCATGACCTTCGGCAATCGGGATCCATCGCTCGTCACACGTGAGAGGAGCTTGCGGTCCTTGCCCAACGCCCGAAGCGCTGCGTCGACAAACTCGCGTTCCCTCATCCAGCTTTCGGGTAGATCCTCCGCCCCGATGGCTCGGACCAGTTGCATCATGGCATCGCTGAACGGCGCATCGAGGCCCCGTGCTTGCGTCCACCACAGTGTGTGGATCTCGTTCGTCTCCGGGTCTTGGAAGTAGATCTTCCGGATGTCGTTGACGTCGTAGGCGAAACGAAAATGATCCGGTCGCCCGACCCGGGGCTCGGTCGACTGCCGGTGACGGTAGGCGTCCAAGGCAGGCCCGTTGTAGATCCTGTTGTCCCACTGGACCCCATAGTGCTGAATCGTCCGGGCGACTTTCGGCAGAAACTTGATCCAGTCACCCGGGCGAACGAGGAGCCGGGGCAACCCATGACACGCGATGGATGCTTCGTACATCTCTGCCGGTGACATATCTCGTTGCGGCAATCCTGCAAACGTCAGCCCGGACTGCTTGTTGTGGTGATACACCGTGCAGATCCACTGCCGGATCATGTTGTCCAGCTCGTGGATTGTCAGCAAGTCCTCCTTCTCGACGTCCAGACCGCGCAGGGTCGGATCGCTGCCCACATATCCAGGCAGCATCGAGATCAGCCCAGAATTCAGGGTGCCGAAGAACCTCTCCAACACCGCTTTATCAGTCGGTTTGTAGGGCTGCGCCGTGTACACCGAAATTCCCAGTTCTTGGCACACTGACACCACATGCTCGGCTACATACGGCTTTCCCCGGTCGGTCAGGATCGCCTCGGGACCCACATAGGGCATGCCCCAGACCTCTCCGGCGGGGACCGATATCTGCTGGGGAACGCCCCGGTATCGCCAAGCGGCCTCTTCAGGGATCCCCTCTGGAGCTGGCATCACCGAACATGCCTGCATGATGACGTTGCCCACGTCGACACGGTTGTTGTTTGGACTGGTCACGATGCCCACGATGGTCTTGCTGCAGTAGTCCATCGCCGCGGCGAGTTCTACGCGTGTGACTATGTCTTTGTGCAGTCGCGTCCCGGGCACCACTACGAGGATGTCGATCCGGTGAGAATCGAGAACCACCAGTTGTCCAGGTCGCGTGATGTCCATCTGCCCGTGTGCGGTCTTCGGCGCGTCAGCCACCGATGCCCGACGCTTCGTGGACGCAAAGGTTCCCGCGCCCTTGGCGATGTCGTCCAATCGCCGATAGCGGGTCGACTGGCTGGGAAGTTCCGCCTCGTCGCCGCACTCCTGTCGGAACCTGAGGTTGATTTCCCACATCAGGTTCTTGCGGCTCTTGGTGGTCTGGCGGACCTGCTCGCCGACGACCTCGCGCGCGATCTCGGTCCACCGTTGATCCGTGCGAAACTCCCGCCGGCGCGTGATGTCCCCTGATACCAGGCCGTTGGCTCCGGATTCGCGAAAACTCTTCAGCTTGCGACGCACTGTTCGCGTGGACTTTCCCATTGCCTCTGCCACCGCTGCTACCCGCTGCTCCACCTGTACTGGCGCATCCGGGTCGTCGACTGGGTTGATGATCCAGGCGAGCTGCCGGACGAGTTTCTCCAAGTCGTCCCGCTCCTCCGGAGAGAGCAGGTCGACACCCGTGACCATCGAGGTCTCATCAGCAGGATTCGCTTGCTTTACTACCCTGACGAACTCCACGAAGCTCATCGTCGTGATGAACCTCGCCGTCACAGAGCGCAGCACGACGTGTGTGCCTTCATTCTTGATGTAGGTCATCAGCTCGTCCTGCACCCTTAC
Organism: Dietzia sp. UCD-THP; assembly: GCF_000349585.1. NCBI lineage: Bacteria > Bacillati > Actinomycetota > Actinomycetes > Mycobacteriales > Dietziaceae > Dietzia > Dietzia sp. UCD-THP. Next base: position 2,237 of record NZ_AOSR01000077.1, on the reverse strand, counting down.
GGTGCTGCCCACAGTCGGCACCCATGTCGGGCTCATCAGGCCACCTTCTCGTCGGTCGATGCCGTCGCTGGCCACAGCACAGTGCTCAGCCTGAGCGGTTTCGACCAGTCGAAGCTGAGATGGCCGTGCCACACCAGGTGCAGCGCCGCCGGGACTATTCGGTACCGCTCGACCCGGGGCGGCAGGTCGCTTAGAAGCTGCCTGAACGAGATTCCAGACGTCGCTACTGCTTCCCGCACGACGCGGAGGTCGTCAGAGTCAACCAGTCGCGGGTTGCGGTAGCCGGCCACGTGCAGCGTGTTTCGCAGGAGCACCGGGTCGTCGCCTGTCCACAGTTGGTAGTGCCATCCACGTAACCGGCACGCCTGGCGAAGCCATGCGCTGGCCTCGACAACACGCTCGGTGCCCGCTCGTTTCGGCGTAGTGACATCGACCAGTTCAACGGATCCGTCCGCATAGGTCAGCAGATAATCGGGGATCCGGGTACGTAGACGGTCACTGATCAGATCCGGACCCGAGACCTGCAACGGCTGAGAGGAAATATGCACTACGTCGGGATCAGCGTCCGCGGTAGCCAGGAATGACCGCTCGTGCAGCGACTCATAACCGACGTGCTTTCCGACGGTGGACGACCACCACAGTCCGTCGTAGTGCAGGCGCCCCTTGTAGGCATGAAAGGTACGGAAGGGATCCGAGTCAGCGACATCGTGCCAAGTCACCTTGGCGAACGGGACGGTCCGCTCCGAGTCCTTCCCTTGACGTAACTCCGCCGTCACCTCACCTAGCGAGGCGAGACGCGCCGATCGAGAGGGTGCGTTGCCTGACGTGGTCAAGGCAGCGCTATTGACCTGCGTTTGGGTATGCGTCATGATGACGTTGTCTCCTTCAGGAGAGAAGAATTGGTGTGAAGCCTGAGCGCTTCGCGTGATCACGAGCCGGGTGGCCGCCCGGCTCGTGGCGATTTCGCAGCAGGAGTCGCCGCCCCACTTCAGATGAATGGCTGGAGCAGCGGTTACTGGGGTACTTCGATGCGCGCCCCTGCGCGAGCTTCCTACGCTTCAGTCGCCTCCGGTGGTTCGGAAACGTCGAGGAAATCCGTTAACGCCAGGGCGGCGACGGATGAGACTGAGCGGTGCTCACGGAGCGCGGCACCGTACAACTCGCAGACGAGCCACCCGGGCAGAGACAGGTGAATGCGCGTCGGCGAGCGATCATCGATCGGCTGGTCTGCGCGACGTGGCGCACCGAGCCGTGCGGGCGGAATCTTGTTCATATCGAAAGACCGAACCTGCACCCGACGCCTGGTCGAGCGGCAGAGCCGCGTTAGCGACTCGGTCGACCTCCCTTCTTTCGGCTCGGGGCAGCTTGTCTCCGATCCGTCCATCTCATCACGGACATCTCTCGGTGGTCAATGGCCATTGATGTCCAATGCGTCCGCTCCTGGCGGCGGTGCGTCCTGACCACGGACGCCACACGCGACCACTACGTTTAGACAGTCAGCCGTCCTCGATTAAGGAACTACCCGAGTTGCCCACCACCAACGCCGCGTTCATCTGGTCCATCGCCAACAAGCTGCGGGGGCCCTACCAGCCGAATCAGTACGGCGATGTGATCCTGCCGTTCACGATCCTGCGGCGCCTGGACGCGATCCTCGCGCCCACCAAGGCGGAGGTGCTCACCCAGTACGCCCGTCTGCAGGACAGCGGCATCGACCCGTTCGTGGTTCTGCGGTCGCGGTTCGGGCTGCCGTTTTTCAACACCTCGGTGTGGGACTTCGCCAAACTCGCCGCGGATCCGGCTGGCCTGGCGGACAATCTCATCGATTACATCGAGGGGTTCTCGGCCAACATCCGGGACGTCTTTGACGGTTACAAGCTCCCCGAGCTGATCGAGGATCTGGACAAGAAGGACCGCTTGTTCCTGATCGTCAAGGATTTCGCGAACGTAGACCTGCACCCGGATCGGGTCAGCGGCCACGACATGGGCTACATCTTCGAGGAGCTCATCCGCAAGTTCGCCGAGTCCAACAATGCCCAGGCCGGTGACCACTTCACTCCCCGGGAGGTCATCTCCCTCATGGTGAACCTGCTGTACGCGGACTCCGATCTCGAGCTCACCACTCCCGGCATTGTGCGCACCATTTACGACCCAGCCTTTATGTGCAAGTCAGGTGTCTCACGAGAGACATTGGGGGGACCGATGGTTGAGCCGATTCATACTAGGGTGTGTCTCCCAAT
>NZ_KB714663.1:1843-5640 GCF_000349585.1 Dietzia sp. UCD-THP | reverse complement strand
CTCTGGGACATCACCCTGTGGTCGGCGTGGGTGCTGCTCGGGGCCCACCTGGTGGCGTTCGTCCTGGCGTACACCGACTCCGCCACCGCGTACCTCGAGGTCCGGTCCCCCGACCCGGCGTGGGCGCCGGTCTACGCGTAACCCGGGCAGGAGGGTCGCTGGTCACACCGGCTGCCTACTGCTCACACTTCGCGAGATCCGTCTCCTCCGTCGGCATCCCCTCCGGAGTGAAGTGGGTGACCATAGCCACCAGGTCCTTCGACCCCTCATTGACCGTCTCGTGCACGTACCAAGGGTCTTCGACCACCGAATCGCCGGCGCGGTAGACGTGTACGCCGCCGGGGTGGGCGTCGGCGTAGTGGGTGAGTTCGCCCTGCTCCACAACCACGACCAGTTGTCCGTGGTGGCCGTGTCGACCGGTGCCGACCCCGGGCGCGAGGGTGATACTGCGGTGCGTCACCGTCACCCCGTCGGCGCCGCCGTCCACAGCCAGCTCGATGGGTTCGTCCTGCTTGCCTTCGACAATGTCCAGGGCGCGGATGGTATCCCGCTCCACTACAGGAGGCTCGGTCGATTGCGGGCTGCACGCGGCCGTCGCAAGCACGGGTACTGCGACGGCGAGTGCGACGCCGCCTCGGATCGATGGGCGCGTCATGGTCACTCCCCCGCGTCCGCTCGGACGGTCTCGACTCACAGGCTCGGCTCCACGCTAACGCACACCGGGACGCGGGTGAAGGATCGATTACGGAAGGTTGATAAGGGAACTGCACCGACGACGACGGCTCTCCCGCGTCCGCCCCCAAGCATTGGGAAGGCGGAACTGACGGGGTGGGCGGTCACTGCACGGCCGGTTGGCACTCCGGCCGCGGCAGGGAACTTTTTCGTCAATGCGCGTCCACCAACGAGCAGAGAAAGAAAGCGGCGGTTTTCGGGCTACAACCAGGCCGCTCGAGGGAGCAATCACGACTGCGGCGAATACAAGGTCAACCAGCCAGCCTGCGCCGACCATTTGGCGATTTACAGCTCTCGCGAACCACGCAAGAGCGTTGCCGGAGTCCAATCTGGCCAATCAGGCTCGTCCACAAGTATGCCATTGATATATTGCGCAACCACGCGCGTTTTTGAGCGCTCGTTGCTGTATATCGTTGCCTGCCCACAGCGTGGGATGGCAGCTTGAACAAGAGGCCACACACGGTGGTAACGCTCACGGATCTTGCTTTCGGGAACAGAATGGCCGCCACTATTCACGCGCAGACGGACCCTTTCGACTGCAAACTGTTCGGGCACCATCAATACATGGAGGACCACTCGGAAACCCGCGTCGCGGGCACGATCAATTAGTTCGAGCTTCGACGGGTGCGAAAAGACCGTTTCTGCAATGAATGACCTGCGGCGCACAATAAGCTGGTTCCGAGTTAACTCCGCGACCTTTGCTGCTTCGTAGGAGTGCGACTCTGGGTCTGTCGGCCATTTGCGTTTAGCGATCTCGTCCGCATTTACAAACGGCACACCCAGTAGCGGCTGCAATTGTCGATCGACTAGTGTCGACTTACCCGCGCCGTTGCAACCCACGACCAAGTCTAGGCGCGGATTCACCAGTCAAGTACGACCGTAGATCCGTCTGGCCGGTATTCGACCATACGTCCAGCGTCATCCAACGCGACCGAGGCAAATCCTTCCGACGCGCGACGCTCTACATGATCGTCGCTACTTAGCCTTTCCTCCAGCCGGGCATCGAAACCGGCGTCGTGAACCACCGCGTCCTCCTCGGGAAGTAGCTCGCTCGGTATTGATCCCGTTTTTTCTTCAACCAAACGTCGATATACGGACAACCGAGCAATTAAGTTGCCGGCGATCTTTTTCCAGTCATCGACTTCCATGCCTCGCCCGGCCACCACCGCAGAAGCTTTTCTATCCCCCTCGTGCACCTCTGGACCCAGTGAAGCATCTGTAAGCCGCTCATCGGACCCCGCCGAGCCTAGAGTGTTCACATAGTTTTCAATGAGCACTCGCGAAACAAACGTTTTGAGTTCGGAATCTAAGACGTTTTCGCTGGCGACTACAAGCCTTACCGACTTAGCGAATTCATCCGCGCGCGCTTCGCTACCACTTAGCGCCGATCGAATTGCCATGTATCCGGGACTTCCTGAGCCTGACAAGATCGCCTTATACGCGGAGTTGAATTTATCTTCCGAAGACGGTAGGTGCGAAATCCCCGCAGCCCTATCAGTTAGTGTCATTATCGGATCAAACTCCTTGTAGCGTCCGTAATAGAGGCTTCAAAAGCATAGTTCTTTACCGCCCTTAGCGAGGCCAACTCGTCCACCAATTGATCCCCCATCCTCTCCGCCGAAACATCAATCACAACGGGCCGCCGTGCGTCGATATCCAAAACAACCTGAACGCCGCCAGGCTCGTCGCCATCCGGCGGCAGGCTGGCTGTCGTGATAGCGACCGTGCCCTCTTCCGCTATGGGTAGGACTATTTTGCCGAAAAATCCTACCGCGGATTGCGTCAGGAAGGAAGGGATCTCGACAGTGGTTCTTACGTAGTCGCGAATATCTGTTACTCTGTCGGGGAGTTCGATCTTATTAATGTACCTAATTCCTACAGCTACTATCCGGCGTGGGGCGACGGCCGCAACATAGCTAGAAAGGGCATTCGTGGCGTGCGCGAGGAATCTCTCCCAGGTCAAATATTTCTCAGTGGTGGAGTACACGAACTCAGTCGCCCCACAGAACGCTACGTGCTCACCTTCCTCCGAATAAGGCGTGGCGCTTGATTCAAACGTGTACCCCTTAATATGCGCGTCTCTGGTGGCGGTGGGGGGGTCGCTAAGTGTGTAACGGACTTCGCCGACAGCTTCAGCGGTCACCGTAGGGCCTGAGAAGGTATCTTGATCGCCGTATACGTGTTCCAAAGAGTCGAGTTCAAGCCCCAGTCTTGGTTCAACCTCGATGGACATTATTGCTTCCACGATCGGCGCGGCAGCATAACTCTCCACCGGCAACTCGATTTGCGGCGAAGACGTCAAAACGTTGACATCGTCGTCTCGGAGCTCATGGGTACTCACAGATCCCACACTAGCCGAGCGGTTACCGCCGCTTGGCGGACCGACATCGGCGATCCGGCGTTTCTAGGTCCTGACGGCTCCTGCATGCCTTCCCCTCAGGGCCCTGCCCTCTAGCAGTAGTGCCGATCCATCCCGCACTCATGCAGTACACATGAGTCGGCGCGCACCCCTACTCTGGATCACCGCCGCAACGTCGTTGTCATCGCCACCGGTCGCGCGGCTGCGCGCTGGCCTGATACCGCCAAACTGTGACTGGACGACCTCATCGTTGAGCCCTCGCGTGATCGGGAGCTCGGCAGCGCTGCCGCAAGGCTGGCGCGCCGGGGCCAACGGCAAGCAATGCCCATGACGTCGACGTCTCAGACAACGGGCAGCGGAAGTGGCGGGCCGGCTGGTACCGGCCCGCAGTCACCGGGTGGCACGGAACCGGCCGTCCTCCGCCGCGTCGCGACCGCCGCCTCGCGCACCCCGATCTCATAGCGAGGTCGATTTTGATCGCGTTTGCTCAGGCGAGACCAGCACCGATCGCTCAATTATGAGCACTCGACGAGGCCGCCAACCAGAGCGTTCCGAGCTTTCAGTGTCAGTTCCGAGGGTGGTTTATGGGTGGGGCAGGCGTCGTGGGCCATGTCGAGACTCCCACGCGAGTGCGTGGTACGTTCCTACATCCTCACCTGGGGCGGGTCGGTACGAGGACTGCAGCTCCACCCCAGCCCGGGTAGCC
>NZ_KB714663.1:1259-1740 GCF_000349585.1 Dietzia sp. UCD-THP | reverse complement strand
GCTCGCGTGAGCTTGGAACCCCTCATCTCACCCCGTCCGCTGCCGCCCGGCGAGCTTGTGCCGGTCGAGTTCGGTCATCCCACCCCAGACGCCGTAGAGCTCGCCGGCCTCGATCGCGAACTTCCGGCAGGTCTCGAGCACGGCGCAGCCGGAGCAGATCGCCTTGGCGGCGTCCTCCTTACGACGACGCACTCCCTTGGGCTCGTCCTCCGCACTGTAGAAGAGGTCGGGGTCCCCGATGCACGCTCCGTCGTCCCTCCAAGCCCAGTACTCCGATGTGGGTTTCAGATTCCTGAACCGTGGCACTCGTACTCCTGTCGCGGAAGGCGGAAGATCAACGACGAAGTGTCTCCCGGGACCACCCGGGCGCGCCTCACCCTTAGGGGTGTAATCGCTGGCGCGGCCGGTTGTCGTCCGTTGCTAGGCTCTGCACATGCCGATCAGGGTCACAGTGGTCAATGACTACCTCGTCGTCGTCGCC
>NZ_KB714663.1:406-905 GCF_000349585.1 Dietzia sp. UCD-THP | reverse complement strand
GCCCTGTACGACTCCTTCGCCTCATCCCTGGGCAAGGACGACCGCCTCGAGAACCTCCTGCAGGATCCGACCATCGGGGCGGTCGCCGTCTACTCGTTCACCTCGGACCCGGCCGCGGTCCGAGACAGCCTCGACGCGGGCGCCCACGGGTTCCTGTCCAAGTCCCTGACCGCGCCTGAGCTGGTGAGCGGCATCGAGCAGATCGCCGCCGGGAACCGCGTCACCCTCACGGGAACGGGCCTGCCGATCATGGGTCCCGACAAGTGGCCCGCCAAGGAGGCCGGCCTCTCGCACCGTGAGGCCGAGGTGGTCAGCCTGATCGTGCAGGGGCTGTCCAATGACCAGATCGCCGAGCAGTGCTACCTCTCGCTCAACACGGTCAAGACCTACGTGCGTTCGGCCTACCGCAAGATGGACGTGACCACCCGGGCGCAGGCTGTCGCGTGGGGCATCGAGAACGGCCTCAAGCCGGACCGGTAAGACTGAGTGCGACTTCACA
>NZ_KB714663.1:0-287 GCF_000349585.1 Dietzia sp. UCD-THP | reverse complement strand
ATTCGCTGGTGGAGGAGCCGGAAGAACGCGTCGAAGTCGAATTCCTCCGGCGCACCGCTCTCCTCGCCGGCAATGAGCGCGCGGCGCAGCGCGGCGAGCTGGGTTTCGTGGTCCTCGAGGAGCCGGAGCCCTGCTCGGACGACCTCGCTGGCTGAACGGTAGCGCCCGGACTCGACCTCGCGAGCGAGGAAGTCGATGAAGTGTTGGTCCAAACTGATGGAGGTGTTCTGACCCATGCGGCAACGATACCAAGAATTGGTAACACCGTGGCTCCGGATTCAGCTCCG
>NZ_KB714662.1:4972-6044 GCF_000349585.1 Dietzia sp. UCD-THP | reverse complement strand
CCCTATCCGCCAGACTGAGGTGAGACACCCGGGCTGGCTGGTTGAGAGGCTGGGGCGCGAGCAGAAGGAGAACCCAGCATGACGATCACTGTGACCACTGACGCGGCCATGGAGGCCTCGCAGACGACGCCGACGACCTCGACGCGGGAGACGGTTCAGGCCCCGCGAACCGGGCGGCCGGCCCGGCGGACGTTCACCGCCGAGTACAAGCGGCGCATCGTCGCCGAGTACGAGCAGGCCCCGTCCGGGCAGAAGGGCCGCGTGCTGCGCCGGGAGGGCCTCTACGATTCCAGCGTCAAGCAGTGGCGGGCCCAGATCGAAGCCGGAACACTGGGCAGGGTGAGCACCAAGAAGCCGCGGGCGGGTCAGTCGCCGGAGCAGGCGCGCATCGCCGAGCTGGAAAAGCAGATCGGCAAGCTCGAGGCGGACGCGGCCCGAAAGGACAAGGTCATCGCCGACCGTGACGCCGCTCTGGAGGTCATGGGAAAAGGTGTCGCGTTCTTGGAAGCGCTCTCCAAGAAAAACAAGGGGTGACCAGGGCGGCCTGGCGCACCTGGCAGGCCGAAACCGCGCAGCTGCTGACCTCGCTGCTGGGCGTGGTGCGGGCCTGCGCCCTGGTCGGCCGGTCCCGGGCGACCCATCACCGCCAGGCCAATCCCAAGCCGCGCGCCTTGGGGCCGCACCCCAAAGCCCGGCACCCTGCCGAGCTCACCGACGCCGAGCGCGCCGCGATCCTCGGGGTGATCACCAGCGAGGCCTACGCCGATCTGTCGGTGGCGCAGGTGTGGGCCCGCGAGCTCGACGCCGGCCGCTATCACTGCTCGCAGCGCACGATGCACCGGATCCTGGCGGCGCAGGCGATGAACGGCGAACGCCGCCGCCAGGCCACCCATCCACCACGCAAGATCCCTGAACTGGTCGCGACCTCGTCAAATGACGTGTGGTCGTGGGATATTACGAAAATGCGGGGCCCGTCCAAGGGCATCTGGTACCACGCCTATGTCGTCATCGACATCTTCTCCCGCTACGTGGTGGGCTGGCGTATCGAGACCGTCGAAGACGGCGAACTGGC
>NZ_KB714662.1:0-4690 GCF_000349585.1 Dietzia sp. UCD-THP | reverse complement strand
CCCTACAGCGAGTCCCAGTTCAAGACGATGAAGTACACGCCGGACTACCCCGAGCGGTTCGCCAGCATCGGCCAGGCACGGGCCTGGATGAACCAGTTCATCCACTGGTACAACCACCAGCACCGCCATAGCGGGATCGGACTGCACACCCCGGCCAGCGTCCACGACGGCACCGCCGAGACCATCCGCGACAGGCGCCAGCTCGTGCTCGACGCCGCCTACGCCAAGCACCCCGAACGGTTCAACCGACGACCACACCCACCCCGACTCCCAGAGAAGGCGACCATCAACGACCCCGCCGCCCGAGAACCCGAAACTAGCCAAGCTCAACCGACTACCGCACGTCTCATTTGATTTGACACGCTCCGTTCTCGTCGCTGAGGTCGATGGAGTATTCCTTGCCCTCGAAAGCGAACGATATGGCGTTGGCTTTGTCGCCTAGGTCGGTTCCGTCGAGGTCGTCGAGGTACCGGACCTGAAACTGCTGCGCCATGAGTTCCCCATTCTTTAATGCTATTGGTGCAGGGTGACAGTATGCCCCGCTCGGTTTGGTCGGGCCGAACCATGTTCATCGGCGGCGAGCTGGTGCCTCAAGTCCTACGGCGTAGCTGAGCGTCACGCGATTCGACGCGTCTGGCGTGGCGTTCAAGCTCGGGTCATGTCGGAGCTGTCTGCAATGCTGCGCCACGTGAACCCCCTCGATGCAATAGGCAGGTAACCGGTGACTCGAACGTGGAAGCGCCACATCCCCGCCCCAGTCGCCGCCGCCGTCTTCGCCGTGACAGCGTTGTGCCGCCCGGAACTAGTTCAGCAGTTAGCTTTCTGGGTGGGTGGGCAGTTTTCGCAGTTGTATATGGGGATCATGACGAACACGGTTCTCTCCGATGCCGCGTTCTCGCAACTGCCGTGATTGAGCCCTCTCGGGCCGGTTGCGCCTCATCCTTGCCTGCCCCTCCACGTCCGAGCAGCGGCCACTATTGCAGCCAGTTGTCGCTCTGGAGGGTTGTTCAATGCAACACGTCCTGAGGGTGATCTTGAGGCCCGACATCGAGGGTATCTACGCCAGGCCGGTGGCCGACAAGTCGACCGTCGTCAACAACCTCGCAGGTCCAAGGAACTGAGAGGCACGTCTTGCGTTAGTTTCGCGCAATCGAATCGCTGTAAACGAGACTGGGGGGCACCGATCCAACGCTCCCTCTGACGATGGGTGAAGTCCCCGGACGTCAGCGGAAGTTAGGAAGCGGCGGCCTCGCACGAGTAACGGCGGATAGATTCTCGTTCAGCGTCCCGATTGCCTCGTCGAACCATCCGTCATCGATCCAGAAGCGCTTGCCAGTTGCGGTGTTGTTCTTCGTCTCCGCGCGGTTGAGCCGCTGTCCCTGTTGGGGGTGAGTGGCGGGCCTTGCGTGTAGAACGTCGTTCCGGACCGCCGCTACCGCGAATAGCGCTTTGTATACCGCGACCAGGTAGTTCTTGATCTGAGGGTCTTCCACTTCGCTCGCTGCGCTCTTCACGGCACTGGCTATGCCCGAAGTCGTCTTTGGTTCGAGGTGCTTCAGCGCGAGGGTGGCTGGCAGTCGATCAGCAAGACGAGGCAGATCGCCGAGGATGCTCCACTCGAGGTAGGAGACCGAATACGCTACTTCGCCCACCCTCGCGAGGTACTGGTCGTCGGGAAGTGCAGCTCGTGAACGCTCCATGCCTGAATCCTCCTGCACCTACTCCCCGCTCGCAGTAAGCGCGGTGCATTTGGTCCTGCTCTGTGCGGCAGGCTTGTACGACACTTCAGTGCGCCCCTGAACTCCAGGTCGAGGAGCCATTCCGGCGGTCCGAGGAAGTGTCGCGATGAAGGATCGTCAAACGCGACACATGAGACGGGGAGGTCTTTCTGTGGACTTGATCGCTTTGTGGCGGTCTTCTGTGGTTACTTCTTGGCGGCGACGTACGACGTACCAATCGGGCGTTCTGGCCGAAAGGGTTAGAGCGAGTCGGCGGCTCACGGGTGGGCGGCCGGGTTTGCGTCTGTTTTGTCAGAGTCCGAATGCTCCGCCGCTGATCAGAATGAAGGCGCCTAGGCCGATCAGGACAATCGGGAACAGGATGTGTTCCCAGCGCTCCAGGACTTCGGCGATCGGTCGGCGGGTGGCGACGAACCTTGCCAGGCCCACCAGTCCCGCCACCAGCACCAGGAACACGATGCAGTAGGCGACCACGGCTCCCGGGCCCACGTTGAGAAAGACGGGGACGTAAACGCCGATGTTGTCTCCACCGTTGGCGAAGGTTACGCCGGCCACGGTCCACACGGCGACGTTCTTGCCCTCGACCTTTGCATCGTCGTCATCATCGTCCCCGCGCCAGGCCTGCCACGCGGCCCACAGTCCCAAGCCCAGTGGGATCAGCCCGAAGTAAGGGATGGCCTGCGGGGGCAGGAAGACTCCCGCGCCCAGGGAGACGAGCACAGCCACGCCGAGGATGCCGGCGAACCCGAGATACTGGCCGGCCAGAATGCGTGCGGTGGTTCCGCGTTGGCCTGCTCCGCGGGCGAAAAACAGCGACAGGACGATGATGTCGTCGATATTGGTGGCAATGAACAGGCCGATCGCCTGCAGGGCCGAGGACAGGATCACGCCTGCACCTCCGTGGCGTGACAACCCGGCACTGAGCAGTCGGGCTCCAAGCAGGAGGCGTTTTCGTTGACCGCGAGGGTGATCTCGACCAAGGAAGATAGCGACCGGGCCAAGTGCGGGTCTGCGATCTCATACCGGGTCTGGCGACCTTCGGGCACTGCGACAACGATCCCGCAGTCGCGCAGGCATGCCAGATGGTTCGACACGTTCGACCGTGTCAGCTCCAGATCCCGGGCCAGCTCCGCCGGGTAGGCCGGCTGCTCCAGCAAGGTCAGCAGTATTCGGGACCGTGTCGGGTCGGCCATCGCCCGCCCTAACCGGTTCATCACATCGACACGAGAAGCAATAGTCAGCACTTGCTGAACTATACAGCGTCTGCTGAACTGTTGTGACAACGCCCTAAAAACCTAAAGGTTGTCAAGACACTTAATCTCGTCCAGGACTACGGCCAGTTTTGAACAGGTTTCCTGGCGCTACAGGCACCCACCGGAGTCTCACTAAGTCGTCTTGACAACCTGTAGGTTTTTAAGGCACATTCACGGCGCCAGGCGGGCCGCCGCGGGAGCCCTCGTCCACCCCGCTGGGGCCGCGGGTTTCAGGCGCAGCATGACGTCGGCATCTGGTTTCGGAAGAGGCCGGCCACGATGCGCAGGCTTTCGCTCATGGTCAGGTACGGCGCCCAGGTGTCGGCCAGATCGTCGACGGTCATGCCGCTTTTGATGGCGTAGGTGGCCGCCAGCATGATCTCCCCGGCCCCGTCCGCCAGAGCGTGCACGCCCAGAACCTTGCCGCTCACGGCGTCGGCGACGAGCTTCACCGCCCCGCGGGTGTCGTGCTGGACGAGCGCCCGGGGGACATCGGACAGGTCCAGGACGCGGCAGTCGCACGCGTGCCCTCGGGTGAGGGCCTCGTCCTCGGTCAACCCCGCCGAGGCCAGCTGGGGCCGGGTGAACACGACCGCAGGAAAGCCGGCGTAGTCGACCCGAGCTGCCGGCGGGTACCTGTCCTCGGTCAGGGCGTTGAGCGCGGCGGCCCGACCGCCGGCGGCGGCGGCGTAGACGTACTGGGGAGCCCCCGAGACGTCACCGGCGGCCCAGACGCGCGGGTTGGAGGTGCGCTGGGTCTGGTCGACCACGACGAAGCCGCGCTCGTCCACGTCCACACCGGCAGCGGCCAGGTTCAGGCCGTCGGTGCGGGGCAGGCGTCCGGTGGCCACCAGGACCTGCGCGCCGCGCACCTGTTCGCCCGAGTCCGTGGTCACCACCACCTCTCCTGCGGGGCCTGGTTCGCGGGCCACAGTGGTCGCGCGCTCTTCGACCACGGTGATGCCGTCGTCGGTGAAGACTTCCCGAAGTCTCTGGGCCAGCTCCGGCTCGGCGTGCGGCGCCAGACGCCCGACCACAGAGACCCGGGTGCCGAGGTGAGCGAACAGCTGGGCCTGCTCCATCCCGACGTACCCGCCACCGATAACGACCAGGGACTCAGGCAGCTCGGTCAGCTGCATCGCGGTGGTGGACGTCAGCCGGTCCACAGAGTCGAGACCGACCACCTCCGGGATGGCGGGGGTGGCACCGGTGGCGACCAGATAGGCCCGGGCCCGCAGCGCCTGGCCGTCGACGGCCAGGGTGTCCCCGTCCAGGAAGCTGGCCTGGCCTGGGCGGACCTGGAAGCCGTAGGCAGCGGCCACATCGGCGTACTTCGCATCACGCAGGCGCTCGATGAGTGCGTCCTTCTGGGCCACCAGATCGCCGAGGTTCACCGGTGCGGCTGACGTTGGGGCACCTTTGAAGGGATTGGTGAGCGCGGCGTGCCGGGCCCCGGCGGCCGCCAGGAGCGTCTTGGACGGCACGCAGCCGATGTTCACGCACGTCCCGCCCAGAACACCGCGCTCAACCAGCACGACGCTCTTACCGGCCTGGCTGGCCGCGATGGCGGCGGACATCGCCGCGCCTCCTGAGCCGATCACGGCCAGATCGACGTCGTAGTCCACACCCATTTGCCCACCTTCCTTCGCGTGACCCCTCTTCAGCGTCCATAGTGGATGAGTATTCGCTCTTCTGAGG
>NZ_KB714661.1:48208-77558 GCF_000349585.1 Dietzia sp. UCD-THP | reverse complement strand
CCTGGTCATGACTCCACTGCGGATGGCGCTGTGGCAACGCGATCGCGAGGGACACCCGATCGAACCCAAGTCGCTGGTCAGCCACTCGGACGCGGGCAGTCAATATACATCTGTAGCGTTCACTGAACGCCTCGCGTTAGAGGGTATCGACCCGTCGATCGGCAGCGTCGGGGACGCGTACGACAATGCGCTCATGGAGACGATCAACGGCCTCTACAAGGCCGAGTGCATCCGCTCGTTGATCTTCCACGACGGGCCGTACAAGACGATCTCCGACGTCGAGTACGCCACCGCCGCGTGGGTCGAGTGGTACAACAATGAACGGCTCCACTCGAGCCTGGACTACGTCCCGCCCATCGAGTTCGAGCAGAGCTACTACGCCGCTCTCAACCGAGAGCTGCAACCCACATAGGGAGCGGCGGGAAACCTGGGGCGGTTCACACCGCCGCGCTCGTGACGGTCGACCCGACCACTAAGACCAATGCCGCGGGCACCGATGTCCTCCGCATCTGGGGCGGCACCTCTGCCCGATACGGCACGAGCAACGGCACGACCACGAACTCGGGGCTGGCAAAGACCAGCAACACCTCGTTCCAGCTGCCCGGGGTCACCTTCAGCATGCGTGCGCCGAACACTCCCAGCGAGGTCATCAACTTCGGCCTCCCGGGCGCAGGGGCCGCCTCGCCGACGAACGCGCAGTCAACGCAGTTCCAGTACACGCGAGGCACCGCTAACGCCGGTACCCAGGTGGAGTGTGCCGTGAGCGCCAATGCTGCCGCACTCACCAACACGGTGATCACCAACGCCCCGTGGGTTCCGTTCGAATGGAACACCAACCTGAATGTCCAGGCTCAGCCCGGCGCCCTCGACGACGAGTCACTCGCGGTCAACGTGGTCACCTCGTTCCAGCGTCCCGCGAACGACTTCCCCGCGGGCACAATGGTCCAGATCCTCCGCGACGGTGTCGAAATCGGAGAGGTCGAGATGCCGGCGACCGGGACCACCATCTCCTTCCCGGATGACATCGCGCGCGCGGCCGACACCCAGGTGTACCGCTACACGGCTGTGTTGAACAATTCCGACGCGCTCGGCGACACCTGGGTCGGCGCGACCGCCACCTCATCGCCCATCATCGTCACCGGGACCAACCCGGGCGCAGGGGGAGGCGGCACGGGTTCGCTGGACCCCGGTTCCGTCATCAACCCGATCGACTCGGCCATCGGCGGCTCGCTCACCTCGGCCCTCTCCGGCTCGGTCGGGTACGACGTCGCACCGCTGTCGAGCCCGAACGTCACCGGTCTGCTGAGCTCGGCCAGCTGATACACCCCGCACAACCGAGAGGACCCGTCCGCGCAGACAGCGCGGTCGGGTCCTCTCGGTGCGGTAGGTCAGTCCCGGATGTCCGGGGGCAACTGGATTCGCGTGGTCTGTTCGACATCCGGGTCCACGCCCGGCCGCTCCCGGCCGGTGCCCCTCGCGTCGCCGCTGCCGGACGCGCCCTGCTCGTCCTCCGGTTCCGCGCGCCGGTGCTTGCCGCTGCCGGCCCGGGCAGGCGCGGGCGTCACCTCGGGCCGCAGCCAGACAGGGGTCTGATCGTCAGCGGGATGGGCGTGGCGTCCTCCCGTTCCCGAGTCGAGGTCGGACCCGCCGTCGATGCGGGCCGCGTCGAAACGCTCGACCTCGGTACGGATCTCGTCCTCGTCGTCCTGGGACCCCAGCGGCTTGATCCCAGATCCCCCCGTGGTCACGCCCGCGGCCAGTGGAGGGACCGAGGCGTCCTCGGGATAGGCCTGGCCGACACCGCGGGTCGGGCGGGACAGCGGCGGTCGCTCGGGAAGATGGTCCGCGGCCACGTCCCCGCGAGCCGGAACCGGCCCGGAGGGTTCCATGATCTCGGCGAAGGGATCCGGTTCCTCCGCCACGGCGGGCTCCGGGGCTGCCGCGTCATCGGCGTTGTCGGCGTCGTCGTTATCCGGGGCGTCGTTCGTGTCGTCGTCGGCCTCGTAACCGGCCTCGGCTGCCGCGTCCTCCGAGGACGTGTCGCCGCGGTCGGCCACCACGGGCACGTCCGCGAGATCGCGCGCACCCTTGCGTTCGGGGACCAACCTCAGATGCCCGGCCCGCCGGGGTTCGGGCTGCAAGGGTTCGGGCGCCTCGTCCCGTGCGTCGGGGTCGGTGGTCTGCGCGGCCACCTCCACCGGACCGTGGTGCGCGACGCCGCCTGCGTCGGCCGGATCCGACGCCTCAGCAGACGATTTTGCCGGCAATGCTTCCGGCGTCGTCGCCCCGTGGGTGGCGGTCCCGTGGGTGGCGGTCCCGACCTCGCCGTCCATTCCCACCGTGGGGTCCGCCTCCGGGCCGTCGGCGGAGCCGGGCGAACCGGGATCGATCTCGAGGGGAAGGGCACGGGCCCGTCCACCGATGGGGGGAAGCGGGGCCACGACGTCGGCCGCCGCGTGCAGAGCCATGACGACGTCGTCCCAACCGGACGGGTCGTCGACGCCGTCGACCGTCGCCGCAACCCACTCCCCTTCGGCCCAGATCCGGCGCACCTCGGCGGGGACCTCGCTGACGGCACTGGTCAGACGATCCCTGTCGATCAGAGTGAGCCTGCCGTAGTCGGAGCTCCGTGCCTCCAGCGACGCCACCTGCCCGGCATCGTGGAAGCCGGGTTCGGCGTCGACGTCGGGGCGGCTGAGGTCCAACACCACGTCCGAGGCCGTGTCGCGGCGCAGTGCGAGGACCGTCCGGCCCCCGGTGACGCCCATGATCGCCCGCCGCCCGCGGAACATGCCGTGGGACACCGTCCCCAGGGCGCTGAGACCACCAGCGAAATCGCCGTGCAGGAACTCGGGCGCCGGGGTGGGGGTCGGCTCGAACTCGCGGTCCTCCAGCCACCGCACCACCGGCGAGTCGGCGAGCGGATCGACGGCGGGCGCCGCGGGCTGCTCGGACGGGCGCGCGGTCCGCCTGCGCGCCGGGAGCAGGCCCCGGACCCGATCGAGCAGCCGGGGCGCGGAGTGCGTGGCGGGCTCGGCGTCAGAATCTGTGAGCGACTCGGTGGTGGGATCATCGGGCAGCGCGTCGGCCGGACCGACCGCCCGCTGGAACGGGGCGAGTCGCGGAGCCCCGGAGCCGTCCGGATGCCCCTCGTCGGAGTCGCTGTGATCACCCGCCGGCGGGGTGACGGGCGGGACCTCGTCGTCGGAAAGGCTGCTCGTGTCCTCCGCCGACTCGGCGACGGTCGCCGTCGTCGTCTCTCCCGCCGCGGCGCCGCGGCGTTGCCTGGCGTCCAGACGCAGGAGGAGGAGTGCCGCAGCGAGCAGCACGAGGGCCAGGAGGAACCAGAACACGACCATGTCCACAGAGGGTAGTCAGCGCTGGTGGGGTTGCCCGCCAGGCGCTGCGGCGCTGCGGCACCTGGCCGCCACCCGGGCCCAGCCGGAGACGAGTCAGAGAGACGGGTCGGCGGGACGAATCAGCGAGGGTCCTCGCCGAGGGCGATCGGCCTGCGACGGTCCGCCGACCACTGCGACCACGAGCCCGGGAACAGGCGCCCCGCCTCCAGGCCGGCCACCTCCATCGCCGCGAGCGCGTGGCAGGCGTGGATGCCGGACCCGCAGTACACGACCGTTTCCTTTCCACTGGTCACCCCCACGTCGGCGAACATCTGGCGCAGACGCTCGGCCGGCAGGAAACGGCCGGTGTCGTCCAGGAACGACGCGGTGGGCAGGTTGACCGCGCCCGGGATGTGACCCGCCCGCGAATCCATCGGTTCGGTGTGACCGGCGTAGCGCTCCGCGGCGCGGGCGTCGATGAGGACACCGTCGTCGGGACTGGTCTGCACCTCGTCGATGTCCGCGGTGCGCATGTGGTCGGCCTTGAAGGTGAAGTCGCCCCGCTCCACCGGGTTGCCCGGGCCCACGGCCAGATCCTCGCCCTCGGCGATCCACGCCTTGAGCCCCCCGTCGAGGAGGTAGACGTCCTTCTTGCCGGCCCACCGCATCAACCACCAGGCACGCGCCGCGGAGGTGTTGCCGGAGTCGTCGTAGATCACCACGCGACTGTCGTTGTTCACCCCGGCTCTGCGGAAGGAGTCCTGGAGGTCCTCGGGTGAGGGCAGCGGATGACGGCCCTCCCGGACGTTGCGTTGGCCCGAGAGCTCGGTGGGCAGGTCCACGTACTGCGCGCCGGGGATGTGGCCGGAGAAGTAGTGCTCACGGCCGCGGGCGTCGCCGAGTCGCCAGCGCACATCGAGGATCACGGGGGTGGGAAGACTCGCCACGTCGCTGATCAACTCGCGTGCCGTCACGAGAAGGGGACTGACCTGGGTGTCGGATGCGGGTGCGGTGGCTCTGGTCACGGGTCCATGGTAGACGCGTCGACGACCCAGCGGATCCCCTCATCGGGGGCTGATCGTCCACACCGGGCGGGTCGGGGCGGATACCCGACCTCACAACGGGCACACCGACGACCGATGGACTTAGTCCGACTAAGTCCATAGAATCCAGCTTATGACGACCGTGAATATCCACGAGGCGAAGACGCACCTGTCCAAGCTGTTGGAACGCATCGAGGCGGGTGAGACCATCACGATCGCGCGTGCCGGGCGCCCGGTCGCGGATCTGGTCCCCCACCGGCGGGCGGACATCGTATGGGGCGCGCTCAAGGGGCAGATCGCCTACGTCGACGCAGACCTGATGGGCCCGGACGAGGACATCATCGCGTTGTTCGACGGGCAGTGACCGGGATGCTCCTCGACAGCCACGTGGTGGTCTGGCTCATGGACGACAATCCGCGTCTCGGCCCCTCCGCACGTGAGGCGATCGCCTCCGCACCCGCAGTGCTGTGCTCGGCGGCCTCCCTCTGGGAACTACGCATCAAGCACCTCAACGGAAAAATCAGCGTGCCGACCGAATTCACCGAGTCCGTGTTCGCAGCCGGAGTGGTCGAACTGCCGGTCTCATCAGCCCATGTGGCCGCCGTCGACCCTTCAGCACTGCCCCACCGAGATCCGTTCGACCACATGCTCGTCGCGCAGGCTCGCGTCGAGGGGCTGCGATTCGTCACCGCAGACGCCGCGATCCTCGCGGCCGGACTCCCGTTCGTCGTCGACGCGAGGAAGTAGGCACTCCCCGCCTCACGGGCACCGTCGCGGGGTCGCGTCACTCCGGGATCTGCGGTCGCCCGCCACGCACAACGACACGGTCCCGACCACCATCAGGTGGTCGGGACCGTCGTTCGACGCCTCAGCCCAGCGTGAGCGACTCCCCGTCCTCGGCGAGGGAGACCCGCACGGCGTCGCCGTCGCGGATGTCGCCGGCGAGCAGCGCCCGGGCGAGCTTGTCGCCGATCGCCTGCTGCACCAGCCGGCGCAGCGGGCGGGCGCCGTAGGCGGGATCGTAGCCCCGCCGGGCCAGCCAGCCCTTGGCCGCGTCGTCGACCTCGAGGGTCAGGCGCCGTCCCTTGAGGCGCCGCGCGAGTTCGTCGATCTGGATGTCGACGATCGACTCGAGCTGCTCCTCGCTGAGCGGGTCAAAGACCACGACGTCGTCCAGCCGGTTGATGAACTCCGGCTTGAACGCGCGTTTGACCGCGTCCATCATCTGCTCCCGCGAGCCACCCGCGCCCAGGTTGGAGGTGAGCACGAGGATGGTGTTGCGGAAGTCCACGGTCCGGCCCTGGCCGTCGGTGAGACGACCGTCGTCGAGCACCTGCAGGAGGATGTCGAACACGTCCGGGTGCGCCTTCTCGACCTCGTCGAGCAGCACGATCGTGTACGGACGCCGCCGCACGGCCTCGGTGAGCTGCCCGCCCGCCTCGTAGCCGACGTACCCCGGAGGGGCACCGACGAGCCGCGAGACACTGTGCTTCTCGGAGTACTCGCTCATGTCGATCCGGACCATGGCCCGCTCGTCGTCGAACAAGAACTCCGCGAGCGCCTTGGCCAGCTCCGTCTTACCCACGCCCGTGGGGCCGAGGAAGAGGAACGACCCGGTGGGCCGGTTGGGGTCGGCGACCCCGGCGCGCGCCCGTCGGACCGCGTCGGACACCGCCCGGACGGCATCACCCTGGCCGACGACCCGGCGCGCGATCTCGTCCTCCATGCGCAGGAGCTTCTCGGTCTCCCCCTGGAGCATCTTGCCCACCGGGATCCCGGTCCAGGCGGAGACGACCTCGGCCACGTCCTCGGGCCCGACCTCCTCCTTGAGCATGGCGTTCGAGGCGGCCTCGCTCTCCTCGGCCTCGGCGAGCTGCTTCTCCAGCTCGGGAAGCCGGCCGTAACGGATCTCGGCGACGCGCGCGTAGTCGCCGTCGCGCTCGGCCTTCTCCGACTCCGTGCGCAGTGCGTCGAGTTCCTCCTTGACCTTCTGCACGCCCTGGATGGCCGTCTTCTCGTTCTGCCACCGCGCGGTCAGCTCGGCGAGCTTCTCCTTGGAGTCGGCGAGCTCGGACTGGAGCGCGACCAGACGGTCCTTGGACGCCGCGTCGGTCTCCTTCTGCAGCGCCACCTCCTCGATCTCGAGCCGGCGCACGATCCGCTCGGCGGCGTCGATCTCCTCCGGTCGGGAGTCGATCTCCATCTTGAGCCGGCTCGCGGCCTCGTCGACCAGGTCGATCGCCTTGTCCGGCAGGAACCGCTGGGTGATGTAGCGATCCGAGAGCGTGGCCGCGGAGACCAGCGCGGAGTCGGTGATGCGCACGCCGTGGTGCACCTCGTAGCGCTCCTTGAGCCCGCGCAGGATGCCGACGGTGTCCTCGACGCTCGGCTCCCCCACGTAGACCTGCTGGAAGCGGCGCTCCAGCGCGGCGTCCTTCTCGATGTACTTGCGGTACTCGTCGAGCGTGGTGGCACCGACCAGCCGGAGCTCACCGCGGGCGAGCATCGGCTTGATCATGTTGCCGGCGTCCATCGACCCCTCACCGGTCGCGCCGGCGCCGACGATGGTGTGGATCTCGTCAATGAAGGTGATGATCTGGCCCTCGGAGGCGGTGATCTCGTCGAGCACGGCCTTGAGCCGCTCCTCGAACTCGCCGCGGTACTTGGCGCCCGCGACCATCGAGCCCAGATCCAGGGAGAGCAGGGTCTTGCCCCGCAGCGACTCGGGGACGTCGCCGTCCACGATGCGTCGGGCCAGTCCCTCGACGATGGCGGTCTTGCCCACGCCGGGCTCGCCGATGAGCACCGGGTTGTTCTTGGTCCGGCGGCTCAGGACCTGGACCACGCGCCGAATTTCCGAGTCGCGGCCGATGACCGGGTCGATCTTGCCGTCCCGCGCCCGGGCCGTGAGATCCGTGGAGTACTTCTCCAGCGCCTGGTACTGGTCCTCGGGATTCTCGGTGGTCACGCGGGTGTTGCCGCGGACGGCGGTGAAGGCCTTCTTCAGTGCGTCCTCGGTGGCCCCGAGCTCGTTGAGTAGTTTGGCGGCGTCGCCCCCGGTGTGCCCCGCCGCGATGCCGACGAGGACGTGCTCGGTGGAGACGTAGTCGTCGCCCATCTCGGTGGCGAGGTTCTGGGAGAAACTGATGACGGCGAGGGCGTCGCGGTTGAAGTTGGGGGCGGCCAGCCCCGAGCCGGACGCGCTGGGGTAACTCGCGGTGAGGGCCTGCGCCTGGCTCAGCGCCAGCTTCGGGTCCACGCCACAGGCCTGGAGCAGGGGCGTGGCGATCCCGTCCTGCTGCTCGAGCAGTGCCACGAGGAGGTGGCCCGGACGGACATCCGGGTTCCCTGCCGCCGAGGCGGATTGGACGGCGGCCGACAGAGCCGCCTGGGTCTTGGTCGTGGGGTTGAACTGGCTCATCGACCGGTCCCTTCTTCGACGTGTTCTTGAGCGTACTCGGATCAATACCGGCCTACTGCGGGACCGGACAGTCCGTACAACTGCCGAACAGTTGAGTCTATTCCGCTCAAGTAGCTGATTCCGGTGTGAACGCCGCCACCACGTGAGTATGTTCTTACGGGTACCGCGAGGCCCCCCCTCGCATCGACCCAGGACAGGCCCCCGTTGACCCCCTCACCCCACCCCGCGCCGTGAACAGACAGCGATCTGTTCATCCTGCCGTCAGCTTCTCCGCCTACCTGCTGGCGATCGTCGTACCGCTCGTCCTGGCGCTGGCGGTCGTCGGATCCTCGCCGGCCCTCCTGGCGATGGTCCCCGAAGAGCACCGCGGCACCGTCGCCTCCTTCGGCGAGGGCGCAGCCCGCGTGTCAGGCGGGGACGGCGGCCTGTTCAGGCCGGCCCACGCGGATGCCGCCAACTCCACGGTCCCGGGCACGGCCGTCCCGCTCCGGGGCGAGTGGTCGCCTCGCCGCGCCGCGGACATCCAGCCCCCTGCCGGGCTGATCGCGGGGGTCGACTACGCGGTCGAGGCCACCGAGGACGGGTACCTCGCACATTGGCCGTGCGAACACGAGATCCCCGTGCGCTCCTACGACGCGCCCCCGGGCAGCGAGCCCGACCTCGCGTGGGCGGTCGAGACCCTCGCCTTCGCCAGCGGCCTCCCCCTCAGGTACGCGGGGCCCGGTGCCGAGGGAGAGCGCGAAGGCGACGGCGCCATCTCCGTGACGTACGGCGACCACCCCATGTTCCACACCGACCCCGAGATCGCGGGGCTGGGCGGCGTCACGGTGTGGCCGCGAGGGTTGGTCCTCCAGGGCTCGGTGACCCTGCGGCCGGATCAGATCAGCCCCGTCCCCGGGGACGCCTGGACCCGCAGCCTGACGCTTCACGAACTCATGCACGCCGTGGGCGTCGACCACGCCGTGGCGCACGGGCCCGAGGTCATGGCGGAACGGCCGGGCCCGCACCCTCCGACGATCCTGGGCTACGGCGACCAGTTCGCGCTACGACTCGTCGGCTGCCTGTGACGCGCGGGCTGTGCCTGTGACGCGCGGGCTGCCCGGGGCCCGCCGGTTGCGGGTGACGACCCCCCTTAGAGGGTCGTGACGACCTCGTCGTAGTCGAGTCGCGGCAGCCGGTCGAACCAGGCGTTCTCCGCCGGCGTGCCGATGTTGATCGCCACGAGGACGCGGTGGCGCCCGTCGGGGAAGAACTCCGCGGCGATCCCCTCGGCGTCGAACCCGGTCATCGGGCCGGCGGCGAGACCCGCTGCGCGGATGCCCAGGATGGTGTAGCCGACCTGCAGGCTCGCGTTGAGCTCGGCCACACCGGCCCGCGCGGCCTCGTCCGCGAACAGGTCGCGGGCGCCGGGGAAGTGGGGGAAGAGCCGGGGTAGTTCGTCGTGGAAGTCCACATCGGCGGCGAGCAGCGCGACGGCCGGCGCGGCGGCGGTCTTGGCCCGGTTGCCCTCGGCCAGGTGCGGCAACAGTCGGGCCTTGGCCTCCTCGGACCGCACCACCACGATCCTCAGCGGCTGGTTGTTCATCGACGTCGGGGCCCACTTGACCAGGTCATAGATCGCGCGGAGCTGCTCGTCGGTCACGGGCTGGTCGGTGAACGCGTTGGCGGAACGGGCCTCCCGGAAGAGCAGGTCCTGCGCAGCGGAGTCCAGGGCCAGGGCGGTCGGGACCTCAAAAGATGTTGTCATATCTACTAGAGCCCCCGATGCACTCCGCCGAATCCCGGTCGAATGGTGATGTCCGTCACCCCGCGCGCCTACGCTCACCTCATCGACCGCTCACCTCGTCGTCGTCATCCCCCCGGAGGTCCCCATGCTCACCCGCACCCGATCCGCGACGCTGGCCGTCCCGGTCGCCACCGCCGCCCTCGTGCTGGCGACCCTGACCGGCTGCAACGCGATGGACCCCAACCAGGGCGGTGACACCACCTGCGGCGACTACATGGAGATGCCGCCCGAGGACCAGCGCGAGGTGATCACCACCTTCCTCGACGAGAAGGGGCAGTCCGACCCCGCCGGCATGGAGGTGACGCTGAACCAGGAGTCGGCCAAGCTCTACTGCGGAACCGTGGGCCAGGCGAGCGACCCGATCCGCAACATCGATACGGGGTAGCACCGATACCGGGTAGCACCCCACCACACCCAATAGCCCGCCCGCTACGAACTATTAGTGACAATGGTCGGTGTGGAACGGGAGGCGATCTGATGAGGAACGGCGTCGTCGTCGACATCGGCGGCAGCGGGACGCGGATCGGTGCCGTGGTCGACGGCCGCGTGGTGGGAGTCCACGGGGCCGAGGTGGCCACCGCCGAGGATCTGGCCGCGGTGATCCGGGCCGTCGATCCCCTCCCCAGCGGCGTCGGCGTGTCGGTCAGCGGGCACGTCGACGCCGACCGTGGGGTCATCGAGGCCTCCCGCGCCGCCGCCTGGGCCGAGGGGCCGATGCGCTCCCAGTTGGTCGCCCTCCTGGACGCCCCGGTGTCCGTGATCGGCCACGGCGATGCCCACGCCCTGGCCCTGACCCAGCTGCCGGATGTCGAGTTCGGCGGCATCGCCATCTCCCTGGGCACCACCCTGTCGTTCGGGGCGCTCAACCGCCACGGTGCGCTCATCCACCCGTGCGGGCCCACCGGGTGGGACCTCGGGCACTGGCGGCTGGTCGTGGACGGCGGCACCACCGAGGCGTGGTGGGGTCTGGGCGGGCACGGGCTCTACGACCTCGAGCGGGAACACGGCGACGGTGCCGCCGAGATCTACGCCCACCGGGTGGGCTCCTTCGTGGTGGACGCCGTCCAGTTGTTCCGGCCGCGCACGGTCCTGCTCACCGGCGGGATCGTGGTGGGGCTGGGCGAGGCGCTGCACGGGCCGGTGGCCGAGCAGCTGCACACGTTGCCGCACACCATCCCGGCGCCGCGGGTCGTGTTCTCGCCCTCGCGGGACACGGCGCTGTTCGGGGCCGCGGTGGCCGCGGGGTTGGCGATGCCGGCGGTGCGGTGATCGCCCGCGCAGCTATTCGATCAACCCCCGCAGGTCCTCGGCGGTGAGCGCGGCCGAGAAGTGCTCTCCGCTGTCCAGCACGGAGGCGAAGAGCTCGGCCTTGCGGCGCTGGAGCTCGACGACCCGTTCCTCGATGGTGTCGCGGGCGACCATCCGGTACACCAGCACGGGCCGGGTCTGACCGATGCGGTGGGCCCGGTCCACGGCCTGCGCCTCGGTGGCCGGGTTCCACCACGGGTCCAGCAGGAAGACGTAGTCGGCGCCCACGAGGTTCAGGCCCACTCCCCCGGCCTTG
This sequence comes from Dietzia sp. UCD-THP, assembly GCF_000349585.1. Classification (NCBI taxonomy): domain Bacteria; kingdom Bacillati; phylum Actinomycetota; class Actinomycetes; order Mycobacteriales; family Dietziaceae; genus Dietzia; species Dietzia sp. UCD-THP. The sequence continues at coordinate 66,406 of NZ_KB714661.1, read as the reverse complement.
AGGCTCAGGCAGAACACCTGCGCGCCGCCCTCGGTGAACTCGCCGACGGCACCGGCCCGGTCGGTGGTGCTGCCGTCGAGGTGAGCGACGGTGATCCCCTCGGCCTGCAGCCTGTCGACCACCGTGTCGAGGTAGCTGGTGAACTGGCTGAACACCAATGCCCGGTGCCCCTCGGCCACGATCTCGCGCAGCGATGCGACGAGCTCGTCGGTCTTGGCGGAGGGGATTGAGGAGTGTTCCGGGTCCACCAACGAGGGGTCCAGGCACAGGCGACGCAGGACGGTCAGCCCGGCGAGGATGCTGATGCGGTTGGAGTCGAAGTCGTCGAGCAGCGCCAGCAGCGAGGCCCGCTGCCGGGCGAGCTCGCGTTCGTAGACCCTCCGGTGCGCTGCCGTGAGCTCGACCTCCAGCACCGCGTCGGTGCGGGGTGGCAACTCGCCGGCCACCAGCTCCTTGCGGCGCCGCAGGAGGAACGGCCGCAGTCGGCGGCGCAGGCGACGCAGTGCCTCCGCGTCCCCGTCCTTCTCGATGGGGGTCCTGAACAGCGCGCGGAACTCCGCGGCGTCGGGCAGGACTCCGCGGCAGGACAGGGCCGCGATCGCCCACAGCTCGGTGAGGTTGTTCTCCATGGGGGTGCCGGTGACGGCCAGCAGGAAGTCCGCGCGCAACCCCGCGAGCGCGGCGAACAGCTTGGACGAGGGGTTCTTGGCCTGCTGGGCCTCGTCCAGGATCACCCCGGCCCACTCGATCCCCGCGTACGCCTCGGCATCGAGCCGCAGGACCGTTGCAGAAGTCACGACGATGTCATGCGCGGCCGCGTCCTCGGCCACGGTGGTGGGCGACTTGTTTTCGGTGGCGGAGCGTCGGGCCACGCGCAGCGAGGGCACGAACCTGCGGGCCTCGGCCTCCCAGTTGGGCACTACGGACGAGGGTGCCACCACGAGGAACGGCCCCGGGGAGCCGGCGACCGTCTCGGCGACCGTCCCGGCGCCGGTGGCGGGGCGGTCCTTGTGGCCCTCGTGCGCGTGGGCGATCAGCGCGAGCGCCTGGACCGTCTTGCCGAGCCCCATGTCGTCGGCCAGGATCCCGCCGATCCGGTGCCGCCACAGCATGGCCAGCCAGTCCAGTCCCTGTTGCTGATACGGCCTGAGCTCGGCCTTCAGCTCGGCGGGAACCGGAACCGGCTGGGGACTGTCCGAGGCGAGCTCGAGCAGTGCCTGCGCCCGGCCCGTGGGCGGCGCGAGGTCGTCGGCCAGCTCGGCCAGGTCCGACCAGAGCCCGGCCTGGCCGAGCCCGATCCGGATGTCACCCGCCCCGTCGGCCCCGCCGGCACGGGCGGAGGACGCCGCGAGCGCCTCGTCGAGCAGCGTGCGCAGTTCCCCGAAGCGCTCGAGGTCGACCGGGACCAACACGCCATCGTCGGTGACGAACTCCGGTTGCCCGCTCACCACCGCCCGGAACACCGTGGCGAACGGCACCGGTCGCCCCTCGACGGTCACGCCCACCGACAGCCCCAGCCAGTCGATCCCGGACCGGTCGTCCTCGGCAGCCACCCGGATCCGCGGCCCCTCGGCGGCCCGGCGGATCTCCGGGACCCCCTCGCGCACGGTCACCCGCACGCCGTCGAGGGCGCGTAGGGCCACCACCCCGTCCGCCAGCAGCACCGCCGCGTCGTGCCCGGCGATCCGCAGGCGTCCGGGAGCGACGACCCATCCCCACCCGGCGTCCTCGGCTCTCCCCGCGAGATCCAGCGACTCGCGGTCCGCCAGGGCCGGCCCCGCGTCCCCCAGGTCCACGGGAGTCAGCGGACGACGTCGCGTCGTCTCCGTGCCGTCGCTCATCCGCAACACCTCGAGCCGGGACCACTCCGCGAGGAGGTCCGGCCCGTCCGCGGAACCGGGTCCGGTGTAGCGGCGGATGACGAAGTCGAACTCGACTCGGTCGAGCTCGGGCAACTCCAGGCGACCGGCGCGGTCGACGACAGGGAACGCATCGGCCAGACCGGGGAGGAAGTCGCCGCAGAACTCGGCCACGGATTGATCCGGGATGGCCAGCTCGCGCCATCGCCGCAGATCGCGGGCCACCCCGTGGTCGAGCCGCCCGACGGGGCACAGCTCCAGCACCCTGTCGCGGACCACCGCGACGAGGTCACCGCGGTCACCTACGAGTGCGCCGGGCAGGGGTCGATTGATCGCCTCGCCGTCGGGCGTCGTCCGGTCGCCGTCGGCCGTCACCGGGTCGTCGTCGGGCATCATCGGGTCGTCGTCGGCGGGCCGTATCTCCGCCGCGGCGGTGACCACCACCTCCCGGCCGTCGGGTGACCAGGCCGTGAGCCCCACGCGCCGGCGGGGCCCGGGCCGGACGTCGTGCAGTCCGTCGCCGGGGACGATCTCCACCTCCGCCTCGGCAGCGGTGGCGATGAGCGGCCACAGCGCGGGCACCTCGGCGTCGCACAGGTCCAACCAGACCCGGGCCTGACGACGACTACGAGCCAAGGCGTCCACGGCGCGGAACCAGCTGGTCTGGGCGGCGCTCATATCCGCTGTCCACCCGTAGCGCAGCCGATCCCATTCGACGCCCGCCGATTTCCACCGGCCGCCCCGGCCCGGCACGACGATGCGGGCGCGGAGCCGGTTGCCCAGACCGGGCCGCAGCCCGCCGGTCCAGCCGTCGTCCACGGTCTCGTCCGCCACCACCGACAGCTGCAGGCCGTAGACCTCCGACTCGCGCGGCGGGGACTGCACCACCATCTCGTGCATCATCTCCTCGACCCGCTGCCGCCACTCGGGCACCGGGTCGCTGACGCCCGCCACGCCACCGTCCCGGGCGCCGTGGTCGCCACCGCCCGCCCCGACGAACAGCATGAGCGCCGCGGCGTGCTTACACCGCATAGCCACCGGGCAGGTGCAGGTGCTGAGCTTCGGACGGGACCAGCCGTCCTGATCGGGCTTCCCCAAAGCGACCTCGGTCCGGTACCGACGCCCGCCACTTCCCGCGACCAGGGCCGACAGGGTCCGCGAACCGGGGTTGTATCCCACGTCGCCGATGGCGTCCGCGTTGACGTACGGCCGCGACCGAGCCAGCGCCGCGGACCCCACGAACCGCTCGACCTCGGACTCGGGGACCCTCACGCTCGACCGCACGCACCCAGGGTAGGGCCGACCCACGACATCGGGGCGGGCGACGTAGGCCACACCATTGACGCGATCCCCACGGAGGCATAATGTGAAACCAAATGGTTTCATATCACACGCACGAGGTGGATCTCAGTGAGGACGACGTGGATCGGTTGTTCCGGGCGCTGGCAGACGCCACGCGCCGGGACATCGTCCGTCGCACACTCACCGACGAGTACTCCATCTCCGATCTCGCCCATCACTACGACATGTCGTTCGCGGCGGTCCGCAAGCACGTCAACGTCCTCGAGGAGGCCGGGCTCGTGACCGACGACCGCCACGGCCGGGAGCGCCGCATCCGGGGCAATCCCGAGGCGATTCGCCGTGCCCAGAGCCTGCTGGACGGCTTCGAACGCCTCTGGCGGGCGCGCATCGCCAGACTCGACGCCCTACTCGCCGAGGACTGACCCCGAATCCGATCCTGACCCTCACCGCCACACCCAGACCGCACGCCGGGAGCACCACCGCGAGAGAAGAGGCCGACCATGCCAGTGACATCCGTGGACAAGAACCTCGAGGAGTTGACGCTGACCATCGTCGCCGACTTCCCGGTGACGGTCCGTCGACTCTGGGACACGTACGCGGACCCGCGCCAGCTGGAGAGATTCTGGGGCCCGCCCCAGTGGCCTGCCACCTTCACCCGTCACGACTTCTGCCCCGGCGGCCGGTCCGAGTACTACATGACGGGGCCCGACGACACCCGCAGTGGCGGCTACTGGGAGTTCCTGACCGTGGTCGAGGGGGTCTCGTTCGAGGTGCTGGACGGCTTCACCGACGCGGGCGGCGCGCCCGATCCGGAGATGCCGACCATGCGCGCGGTGTTCTCCTTCGAGGAGACGGCCGGCGGCGCACGCCTGACCACCACCACTTACTTCGCCAGCCTCGACCAGCTCGAGCAACTCATCAGCATGGGCATGGAGGAGGGCACCCGCTCCGCCATGGCCCAGATCGACGACGTCCTGGCCGATCTGCGCACCTTCTCCGCCGACCGAGCGGCCATCTCACAGCTCCTGGGTGACACGCAGGTCCGGATCAGCCGTGTCCTGCGCGGGACGCCCCGGCAGATCTGGGAGGCACACCACGACCCGGAGCTGCTCAACCGGTGGTTCCACGGCCCCGACGGCTGGGCCCTGGTCGGCTGCCGGGTCGCCTCCGCGCCCGGCGAGACCACCCGCTTCGAATGGGCCCCCGACGACGGCGTCGAGGGCGAGGCGTTCGCCCTCGTCGGCGAACTCATCGAGACCGATCCGCCGCATCGGGAGGTCTTCACCGAGACGATGGAGGGGGTCGAGGGCCCGCCCACGCACAACGAGCAGACCCTCACCCCGGTCCAGGGCGGGACGCTGTTGACGCTCGTCATCACCTACGCCAGCGCCGAGCTCCGCGACCTCATCCTCGGCACCGGAATGGTCGACGGGATGGAGGCCGGCTACCGGCGGCTCGAGACGGAGCTGCTGTCCGCCGGGTGAACCGCGACCGGATGCCCCCCAGGACACATCACCACCCGAGCACGCCACCCCCACAGGACGTCACCACTCCACACTGAAAGGACCGCCATGCGCACACTCATCATCACCGCCTTCATGTCCCTCGACGGGGTCATGGAGGCGCCCGGCGGGGAAGAGGGGTACCGCAACGCCGGGTGGACCTTCCGGGACGTCCCCTTCGACGAGGCCGCCTACGAGATCAAGGGACGCGAGCAGGACGAGGCCACCGCGCTCCTGCTCGGGCGCCGCAGCTACGAGGCGTTCGCGCCGGTCTGGCCGAGCATGACCGAGGACTTCGCCCGGTACAACGAGCTGCCCAAGTACGTGGTGTCGTCCACCCTCACCGACGAGGATCTCGCCGACGACTGGGGGCCGACGTCCATCCTGCGCTCGGTCGAGGAGGTGGCCGGGCTCAAGGAGAGCGACGGTGGCCCGATCATCGTCCACGGCAGCGCGACGCTCGGCCACGCCCTGTCCGAGGCGGGCCTGGTCGACCGCTACCACCTGCTGGTCTTCCCGCTTCTGCTCGGCGCGGGCAAGCGGCTCTTCGGTACGGCCGATGTCGACGCCATACCCCTGGACCTCATCGAGCACGAGGCCTACGGGAACGGCGTCCAGAAGATGGTATTCGACGTCGCCCGGAAGGCGGGCGACTGACGACCGAGGCGGGAGGAGCCGGTCAGCCGAGTATCCGGGTGAGTGCCAGCATGCCCTCGTCCTCGGTCGGCAGGGTGACGCGGATGAGGGCCCTGAGGGTGGCCGTCAGGCGTGAGGCGAGTTCGTCGATCGTCTCGTCCTGATCTCCCCCGTCGAGCCAGGCGAGCGTCTGCACCTCGATGCACGTCAACCAGGAGCGGACGGTCAACCTGGCCAGGCGGGTCGGTTCGCCGATTCCGACGCGGCGGTAGATCTCCTGCTCAGCCCGCAGGAAGACCATGGAGACCACGGAATCGTCCGTGCCCGGGAGACGTGAGTTCCGGAGGAGCGCACGGGCGGGCAACCTCACCTCCTGACATGTGTAGAGGAAGTCGTGGAGAACCCGGACGAGTTCGGCGTCCTGATCGTCGGTGGTCTCGAGCCGGAGGCGGTCGACGAAATCCTGGGCGACGAGGTCCACAACGGACTGGAAGACCTCGTCCACCGACGAGTAGTGGCGGTAGAACAGCGCCCGGGACACACCCGCCCGGTTGACGATGTCCGCGACGGTGACCTTCTCGGAGATCGTCGCGGCGAACAGGGCGGACGCCGCTGAGGTGATCTGGCGCATCCGATCCCGGGGCGGCAGTCGTCGACGCTGCCCGGGGGGGCCGTCGGCTCCGCGGCCGGACGTGGTCGCCCCCGTGTCGTCCCTCTGCCCACTCACGAGCACCACCCTAGTGGGGCGGGGTCGGCCGACCACTACAGGTCCACGGTGAGACCGACGCCCTCCGCGCGGTCCGTGCACAGCAGCATCTCCCGCGCCCCCGGCCGGCCGGGCCCGCCCGCGCGCCCGCGTCGCTCGACGGCGCCTTCGCACACCTGCACGCGGCAGGTACCGCAGAACCCCTGCCGGCAGGAGTACGGGGTGTCGGGAACGGCGTCCAGGACCACGTCGAGCGCACTGCGGTCGGCCGGGACCTTAAGCGTGAGTCCCGCGCGCGCCAGGGTCACGTCGAACTCCCGCCCGGAGATCACCGGTGGTGGGGCGAAACGCTCGTAGTGCAGTGGCGCACGGACCGGGCCCCGTGCCGTCCGGACCAGGTCGAGGAGCGGGGTGGGGCCGCAGCAGTAGACGGCGGTGTCCGCGTCCGCCCACCCCAGAACCTCTCCGACCGACGGGTACCGCTCACGCTCCTCGTCGACGAGGAGCGTGAGCCGACTCCCCGCGAGGGCGACCAACTCATCGAGGAACGGCATCGACGCACGGGTCCGTCCGGCATAGACCAGGTGCCAGTCCAGCCCACGGGTCGCGCACTCGCGCGCCATGGTGACGATCGGCGTGATCCCGATCCCACCGGCGACGAGCAGCACCCGCGGCTCGCCGCAGAACGGGAACGCCGTCCGCGGCCCCTGCGTGTGCAGCACGTCCCCCTCGCGCACCCGCTCATGGATCTCCGTGGAGGCGGCACCGAGGCGCCGGACCGCCACCATGAGGCTGCGTGGGTCGGTGCCGCACAGCGAATACTGTCGGCGCAGTCCCGACGGAAGGGTCAGGTCCAGGTGTGCCCCCGGCGACCAGGACGGGGTGGGCGTCCCGTCCGCCGGTTCGAGAACCAGCCCGACCACGTCGTCGGCGAGGCCCGGCGTGTCGACGACCCGCATCGGGCGCACCCGGTCGACCTGCCGGACCCGGTCGGTCGACCACCCCTCGGACCGCCCGGGCAGGAACGCCACCGACGCGATCGCGCCGAGCAGCCGGTACCCGAGGATCCCCTGACCGTCCGCCTTCAGTTCCCTCGGGATGGCCGCCATGTCAGTGCCCTGCCCGCGCGGCCGGCGAGGTGGCCAGATAGCGGATCGCGGGCTCCACCGATCCCTGCTGGTTCGGATGGTATCCCCGCCGCAGGTAGGGCACGATCTCGCGGAGCAGCAGGGCGGGGCTGGGCAGCAGGCCGCGTCGGGCCGCCGCCGCCCAGTCCCGCCACCGGGCCCTGCGGTCGACCTCGGGGTCGACGGCCATGAGGAATCGGACGCCCCGGACCCACAACCAGAACAGCGCGGGGGTGACGAGGAGGTAGGCGCGCACTCTACGAATGTATGAGCTGTCCAGGTGGGTGAGCAGGTCGAAGCACACCGCGCGGTGCTCCACCTCCTCGGCACCGTGCCACCGGAGCAGGTCGAGCATCGTGGGGTCGGCCCCCGCCCGGTCGAGCGCCGGGGAGTCGAGGACCCAGTCACCGAGGACGGCCGTGTAGTGCTCGATCGCGGCGATGAGTGCGATGCGCTCCACCAGCCAGTTCTCGGCGCGACGGCCGCGCAGGTCCCGGCCTCCGAGCAGGATCCGGAACGCCCAGTCCACCTGCCTGGTGTAGGCGGCGACGTCGACACCGGCGGCGGCGAAATGACCGAGCACGCCACCGTGGGCCTGCGAGTGCATGGCCTCCTGGCCGATGAACCCCAGGACGTCCTCTCGGACCCGATCGTCCCTGATCATCGGCAGTGCCTCCTGGAGAACCCGCACGAACCAGTCCTCACCGGCGGGCAGCAACAGGTGCATCACGTTGAACGTGTGCGTGATGACCGGATCGCCGGGGATCCAGTGCCACGGCAGATCCGACCAGTCGAACTCGACCTCTCGGGCGACCAGCACGAGTTGTTCCTCGTCGTGCTGAGGACGCCCGCCCTGCGTTCCGGTGGTGGTGGCCATGGGGGTTCCTTTCCGGTTCCGTGCGGTGGGGACGGTGGGGTTCAGCTCGGGGTGAGGTCGGCGCGCGCCAGAGCGCGCAGCACCCCGGGCGCCAGTCCGTGGAGCCGCATCCCGATCCGGGACTCGGCGGTCACCGCGACGACGGCGCTGTTGCCGTCGGCGGCGCGCACGATCGCACGGGCGACCTTCTCCGGGCTGTAGTTGCGCCGGGCGTACTGCCCGGACGCGGCGCGGCGGGTCCTCTCCTGGGAGTCCTCGTCCATGCCGACGTAGCGGGTGGAGCGGCTGATGCCGGTGTTGACGAAGCCGGGACACACCACGGTGACGCCGATCCCGTGGCGCGCCAGGTCGGCACGCAGGGACTCGCTCAGGGCCAGCACGGCCGCCTTGGTGGTGCCGTAGGCGGGCAGGATGCGTGAGGGCAGGAACGCCGCCGCCGAGGAGAGGTTGACGAGCTGACCGCCGGTCCCGCGGTCGCGCATCATCTCGCCGAAGACCCGGCAGCCGTGTATGACACCCCACGGGTTGACGTCGATCACCGCCTGCCAGTCCTGGGGGGTGGTCTCGAGGAAACCACCGCCCATCCCGATACCCGCGTTGTTGATCACGACGTCCGGGACGCCGTGGCGCTCCCGCAGATCCTCGGCGAACTCCTGCCACGCGTCGGCATCGGTCACGTCGAGCAGGTACGGCACACCGGTGCCCCCCACGAGGCCGACCTGGCGGGCCGTACGCTCGGCGCCGTCGAGGTCGCGGTCGGCGATGACCACGGTGGCCCCGCGCGATCCGTACTCGACGGCCGTGGCGCGGCCGATCCCGCTTCCCGCGCCGGTGATGACGACGAGCTCTGCGCGCCGCCCGTCGACGGCCCGCGCGTTCTCCGACCCCCGGATCCGCTGACAGACCGTATGTGCTCGTCGACCAGTGCGGCGACCACCGCGGGCCGGTCACGCACCACCCAGTGCCCACCGACGACGGGACGCACGTGGACGTCGTCCGCACCGAGCCGTGCGCACTCCTGCAGGGCGGGCGTGACGAACACGTCCCGGATCGGGGTGAGGACCTGCACCGGCACCGTGGTGCGTCGCCGGCGGGGGCGTAAGAGGTGGCGGCGCATGTTCGCGCGATACATCTCGAGGCCGTTGACCAGATCGCGCTCCGACCTCGCGGTGTCGTCGGGGGGGACCTCGGAGTCGCCTCGACCGATCGCGGCGATCCGGCGCCCGAGCCCGTCCCCCACACCGCTGCGCCAGAGAGCCTCGGGCAACCACGGGAGGTGGAACCACCCGATGTAGGCGGAGGACAGGGACTGCGTGAGCATCGGGGCGGTGAGCTCGCGACCCTCACCGGTGATCCACAGGCCGACCAGGTCGAGGCACGGACCCGAGATCGACGTGAAGCTCGCGGCGCGCGAGGCCGCACCGCTCCCGGTGACGGCGTGCCAGGTCTGGATCGACCCCCAGTCGTGCCCGAGCAGGTGCACCGGTCGGTCCGGGGACACCGAGTCGATGACGGCGTCCAGATCCGCGGCGAGCTGGTCGTTTGAGTAGCCGGCGCGGGAGGTGGGTGCCTCGGAGTCCCCGGCGCCGCGGACGTCGTAGCTGACGACCCGGTAGCGGTCGGAGAGTTCGTGGGTGATGCCGTCCCAGACGCTGCGGTTGTCGGGATAACCGTGGACGCAGACGAGGGTCGGGGCATCGACCGGGCCGGTGACGGCGACCGCGAGAGAGAGCCCGTCGGTGGTCGCCACGGTCCGCAGCTGTGTATCGGCGCCCTGTGAATCGGCGGCCTGTGAATCGGCGGCCTGTGTATCGGCCCCGCTCATGCCGCGACCTCCGAGCTGGGCGTGGTCTCGGGGGTACCGAGGGCCTGGCCCAGCCCGCAGGCCAGGCCCTGCCGGCGCCACCTGCGCACGTGCGGGGTCTCGTCATCGAGCCACACGGCCGACCCGTCCGGGCGCACCACCAGCGCCTCCTCGAACTTGACCCCGACGTCGCGGAAGCCGATGTGCGGTTCCACCGCCCACAGTCCGGGCTCCGGGCGATGGTCGGAGATCTTCCCGGACGCCCACAGCGGTGAGCGATTGTGGGCACGCTCGACCATGAGGTCGCCGACGAGTGTGCGCGCGGCACGGCTGCCGAAGCCGAACGCGATGAAGCGGGGGATGCGCGACTCGATGTCGCCGATCTGATGGGCGATGACGCGCCCCGGGTAGACCCGGTGTCGGTTGTCATAGCCCTGGCGGCGGATGAGCTCGTCGACCTCGAGATAGACGTCGCGCAGCGTCGCGCCCTCGGTGATGAGACGTGGGATGAGGTCCCGATAGGCGGCCAGGTCGGTCATCAACTCGTCGTGGATCGGGTTCTCGCCGAGGACGCGCGCGTAACCGATGTCCCCCACGGCGCGGTCCAGCACCGGCGCGACGTCGAGGATGTAGGGCATCCCCTGCTCCAACCGTCGGCGAGTCGGGAAGAAGTGCAGCGGCGTGGCGAACCCGCGGAAGGCGGTCCGGTCGCCGAACCACGCGAACGGGGTGTGGAACCACTCCCGCACGCCCCGGTCGGAGAGCCACTCGTGCAGGCGGGCGGCCACCTCTCGTTCGGTGACCCCCTCGTCGAGGGTCGCCGCCACGCTCTCGACGCAGTCGTAGGACAGTCGCTGCACGGTGCGGTATCGCCGGAGGAACGTGGCATCCGTCACATCACTATGAGACATGGCGTCCATCATAGACACCGTGTCTCATTAAGCAAGGGCGCTGCCGCAGACGACCCGGCCCGTCCGGGCCGGGGGGCTACCTACTCACGATTCTCTAGCGCCGTGACCCGCGGGTCCGGATCGGTGGTGGCGGCCTTGGCCGCGAACACCCGCTCGACGGCCAGGACGATCACCACCACCACGACGCCGGCGACCACCGCGGCCAGGACGACCGGCCAGTCGGAGCCCGGCGCGAGGACGTCGGCCTCCTCGCTCTGCCAGGGCCACAGGGCCCGCAGGGAACCGAGCATCAGGCCGGCCATGGCGATGAGGGTGGGCTTGCGGAAGTCCTCCAGCAGGCGATCGAGGACCTTGACGAACAGCGAGATCCCGACCAGTGCCCCCAGCGCGAACACCCCGAGGTAGGCGAAGTTCCGGTCGTCCACCGCGCCGAGGGTCGGAGCGTAGAGCCCCATCGCCAGCAGCAGGTACGAGCCCGACACCCCGGGCAGGACCAGCGCGCAGATCGCCACCGCCGCGGCCACGAACACCAGCAGGTAGGACGGGTCGCTGATCGTCCCGCTCGGCAGTCCGGACAGCACGAACGCCAGGGCCGCACCACCGACGAAAACCAGTCCCAGCACCCAGTTCCGTCCACCCGGGGTGGCGCGTGCCATCCCGAGGGGCACCGCGATACTCGCCGCGACCATGCCGAGGAACAGTCCGCGGGCGATCTCCGGACTGCCCTCGACGAAGCCCTTGAGGACCCCGGCCAAGGTGAACACCATCGCGAGCATGCCGACGGCGAGCGGCAACAACAGCCACCAGTCCACGTGGCGGAAGGCCGCCGCCGTCCGCTCCCGACGGTCCGGACCGAGGACCGCCGACCTCATCCCGTCCACCACGTGCGCGCCGGAGTCCAACAACCGCGGATACACGCCGGTCACCAGGGCGACGGTGCCGCCCGAGACCCCGGGGACGAGCTCGGCCATGCCGATCAACCCGCCCCGGAGTCCGTTCCCGACCACCCCGAGCGGTCCGGGTCGGGCGGGAAGGGGCGACCGCGGGTCCAGATCCGCGTCCGCGACGGGGTCGTGATGAACGGACTCGGCTGCGGCGCCGGTGGGCGTCCCTCCCGGTTCCGGAGTGGACGCAGGCCGTGATGACTCGACTGACATCCCCCCAGTTTCCCCGACGACCCGCCCGGAAGCCCAGTCACCACCCCGTCCACCGGTTGTCTCTGTGATCAACCCGTCACCTCGCGGGCGTCTAGACTCGGCCGGACCGAGGTGGCGAACCGGTGTGAGAGTCCGTGTGAGAAGCAACGGTGACGAAGGGAGCGCGTCATGCCGATGCACTACCCACCACTGTCCGACGGCACCTACCGCTACGGCGATCCACCGCGACCCCTGCCCTCCCCCGTCCCGGGGCCGGATCCCGCCGAGCAGGCCCCGCACCACCACGCCGGCCACGGGAACCCCGGGAACGAGGAGCGCGGGTACGAGGATCCCGGTCCCGGTCCGCACGGGCCGCCCGGGCAGCACCCGCCGCACGGGCCTGGGGACGGTCCCGACGGTGACCGCACGAGCGGCAGGACGGCGGCCGCGGTGATCATCGGGGTGGCGGCCCTCGTCGTCGTCGTCATCCTGGGGTTGGCGCTCACGGGCCCCGGCTCCGGCTCTCGCAGCGGGCCCACCGGTATGCCGCGTGGACCGTTGCCGCCCCAGGCCTGGCAGGCCCCCGAGCGCGCACCGGGCGAGCTGTTCGACGTCGAGGGGAGTTTCACCGTGATGTCCTCTCCCGGTGAGCCGGTCTCGGGCGACGGATCGGGGTGCGACCTGCCGCTCACCCTCTCGGACATCGGCGAGGGCACGCGGATCACGCTGTCCCAGGGGGTCTCGACGCTGCTCGGCAGCACCATGCTCGCCTACGAGGGAGGTGACCTCTCCTCCTGCACGTTCACCTTCGACTTCGGCGAGGTCCCCTCGGGGGCGCCCTTCTACCTCATCGAGATCCCCGGACGCGGACAGCTCACCTACACCGAGGACGAGTTGCGCGCCGGCGTGGACATCACCCTCGGGCGGTGAGACGCCCGGGCCCGCCGCGTCGGCTCGGCGGAACCCCATCGCCCGTCACCCCGCCGACCTGGCGACCCGTTGACCCGGTGACCCGGTGTCCCGTTGACCGCGCGAACCGCGCTCCGTACACTCCCCGATACCAACCGGACACTTGTCCAGAAGATGTCGCCCTCGGGAGCCGCCGTGAACCGCCCGTCCGTCCTCGCCCGCGCCGCCGGCGCCCTCGCGCTCGCGGCGGCCACCGCCCTGGGAGGAGTGGTCGCCACGCCGACCGTCTCCGCCGCCACGGCCGACTCCCCCTACGTGAACCCGGCCCCGGGTCTGAAGAACGTCCTGTGGGTGGGCAACAACTGGGAGGGCACCGCGGACGCCGTGCAGCCGGACGGCGACTTCCACCGCATCGCACGGATCAACATCATCCCCGACCGCAACGAGCGCCTCACGGAGATCTACCGCGACCCGGCCCGCCTCGCCCTCTACCTCGGCATCCGCCAGATGGTCGGCGAGGGCCACGACCAATACGTCGACGACATGTACTCGACCAAGGACGGCCGGAACCTCATCGTGTCGCGGCCCAGCTTCGCCGACGTGGTCTCGATCGACATCGTGACGGGCGAGATCGCGTGGCGGTTCCCCGTCCAGGGGTTCCGTTCCGACCACATGGCGGTGAGCCCCGACGGATCGCAGGTCGCGGTGAGTGCGTCGACCGCCAAGTTGGTCCACGTCCTCGACACCGCCACCGGCCGGGAGATCGGCAGCTTCCCCTCGGGCGACAACGCGCACGAGAACGCCTACATCAAGGGCGGCACCCAGATCGTCAACGAGTCCATCGGCAACGTCTGGACGCCGCTCGACCAGCCGTGGGCCGACGCCACCAAGGGCGAGCGGGTGCTGCAGTTCGTCGACGCCGAGACGCTGCAGATCATCAGGCGCGTCGACCTGCGCGCCCGGCTCGCCGAGGCCGGCCGACCCGAGCTGAGCATCGGGGTGCGTCCGATGACCTTCTCCCCCGACTACCGCTTCATGTAATTCCAGGTGTCGTTCTTCCACGGGTTCATCGAGTACGACATCGAGGCGGACACGATCACGCGAATCGTGGACCTGCCCGTCACCCCCGCCGGCGACGTGCCCCGCGAGGCCCACCTGTTGGACTCCGGACACCACGGGATCTCCATGAACCCCCAGGGCACCCAGATCTGCGTCGCGGGCACGATGAGCGACTACGCCACCGTCGTCGACCGGGAGACCCTGCAGCACGGTCCGTTGGTCTCGACCGGTCTCAAGTCCTACTGGGTGACGACCGACCTCACCGGGGAACACTGCTTCGTGTCCTGGGCCAAGAGCAACACGGTCAGCGTGCTGTCCTTCGAGACCGGCGAGGAGGTGGACCGGATCCCCGTCGGGTACCACCCCCAGCGCATGAGGATCGGCGTGGCCCCGCGGGACTGGAACGGCAACCCGGTCCCGCTCCCCGCACCCGGGAACCCGCTTCCCGTGTTCTCCTGACCGTCGGGTCCGGCGCCGGCGGCTATCCTGGGGCACCGGCGGACGCCGACGGCAGGTAGTGAGGAGGCGCGGGGGTGGTCAGAATCCCAGGGGAGAACGCCGACGACGCCCTCTCCCGAGCCACGGACGACTTCTCCCGACCCTCGGACGTCGAGCGCCTCGTGTCGGACATCGACCTGTCGCCGTACCTCGACCGCGCCGACGACCCGGTCGAGGCACCGCTCCCCGACCCCGTCCCGGTGTCGACGGCCACCCCTCCGCTCCTGGCGCTGCGCGACCTCGTCACCGACCCGCGGTTCACCGATCTGTTCGCCCGCGCTCTGCGGGAGGCGGACCCGGATTTCCGCGAACTGTTCCCCCGCGACGCCTCGGGGGTGCTCGGCGAGTTCGTGCGCGCCATGTCCTGGGCGCTCGAGACAGTCGAGAACGCCCGCGGGGATGAGGCCGAGGTCGCCCAGGTGGTGGAGTTCGCCCGCCACCTCGGCGCCGACCACCGCAAACTCGAACTCTCCACCCGCCACCACCAGCGCTTCGGCGAGGCCCTCACCAGCACTCTCCGCCACCTGGCGGGCCCCGGTTGGGACGACCGGCTGTCCACCACGTTGGGCACGGTGTACCGGGTGCTGACGACCGCGCTCCGGGAGGGCGCGGCGGCCGGGCACGGGCCGGCGAGGGTCGGCGCGACCGTCGTGGAGGTGCTCCGCCCGACCCGCGACGTCGTGGTGGTCCGGTTGATCTCCGACGTGATGGTGGACTACCACCCCGGCCAGCACCTCAGCGTCCTGACCCCGTACACCCCGGGCGTGTGGCGCCGGTTCAGTCCGGCGATGCCGGCGAATCCGGCGGGCCAGATCGAGTTCCACGTCCGCGACGTCCCCGGCGGCGCCCTCAGCGGGTCCCTGGTCCGGGGTGTCGGGGTGGGCGACCGGTGGGTGCTGGCGCGGCCGCGCGGGTTGCTCGAGGTGGACCGCACCGAACCCGTCCGGGACGTGCTGATGATCGCCGGCGGCACCGGGATCGCCCCGCTGCGCTGCCTGCTGATGGACATGATGCGTCACGGTGCCAACCCGCGCGTGCACCTGTTCTACGGCGCGCGTCATCCGGGCGACCTCTACGACCTGCCCACCCTCGTCGACCTGGCCGCCACCGCACCGTGGCTCACCATTCAGCCGGTCTCCGAGGAGGACACCGACCCGTGGTGGGCCGGCGCGCGGCAGGAACTGCCCCGCACCCTGCACCGCCGACAGACCGGGACACTGGTGGACGTGGTGACCGGCTGGGGGTCGTGGGCGGACCGGCAGGTGCTGCTGGCCGGGTCACCTGAGATGCTCCGCGCCACAGTCCGCGGGATGGTGGCGGTCGGCACCCCACGGGAGAACATCAGCTTCGACCGGCCCTGACCCGACGGGCGCTCCCGGGCGGGCCGGGTCAGGCCTCCTCTGCATCCCCGACGGCGCGGCCGTCGTCGGCGTCCGCGGGAGTGCTACCCCCCGCCGCGTCATCACGCGCGGCCGCGCCTTCGCCGACCCCGCCGCCTCCCGGCCCCGCTGGCGTTGCGGTGCCTTGGGTCGGGGCGATGGGCGGAGTCGGGCTCGCCGGGGTGGTCGGGCTGGGCGTGGTCGCCGATGTGGTCGGGCTGGTCGGGCTGGTCGTGGGCGCCGCGCAGGGCTGGAACACGCGCCGGAACCGGTCCGGTACACCCAGTTGCTCCAATTGCTCGCGGCACACGTCGGACGACGGCTCCGCCAGGAACACCCAGGAGTCCTCACGCCACGACAGCAGCTCGAGATCGCCGTCCCGGCCACTGATCAGCAGAAACCGCCCGTCGCACTCACGCACGGTTGTTCCGTCGCCCAGCTCCCCGGCCACGAACTCGGGGGAACAACGCTCGGCGACCCCGGGCGGGCCGGTCGTGGTGGGCGTGGTGGGACGAGGGGTGGTGCGGGACGTCGAGGTGGTGGTCTCGGTGGTGGTCGTGGGTGTGGCCACGGGTTCGCGGTCGCCGCCCCCCGCCGTGACCAGCCACACGATCAACCCCGCGACCAGTGCCACCGCGAGCAGGATCGCCACGACGATCCACGGGGTCTGACCGCCGCCGGGTCCGTCGCCGTCCCAGCCGTCGCCACCGTTGCCGGCGTCGCCCGGGGGCGGGACATCCCCGGGCGGAGGCACGTGGGGTTGTGACGGCAGGTCACCGGTCGGGTGAGCGCCGGTCGGGTAAGCACTGGTCGGGTAGGCGCTGGTCGGGTAGGCGCCGGTCGCCCCCGCCGCGGCGGACCCGTCGGGGTACTGCGACCACGCGGTCCCGGTGCCCTCGCCCTCGATCGGCGGGAGATTCTCGGTCGGCGGATCGACCGAGCGGGTCGGTTCGGTGGGCGGGTCCGCGGGCACGTTCGGCTCGGTGGGAGGGTCCATCTCGCCGCCGCCACCCTCACCGCCGTCGCGCGGCCCGGTCACCGCACGACCTCCGCGGCCGACTCCTCCGCGACCGACTCCTCGGGGGCCGATTCCTCGGCGGCCGACTCCTCGGTGATCCTGCCGTTCGCGAGGACGGGGATCTTCTCCCGGATGACGGCCACCTCGTCGTCGTCGATCTCGAACACCACCAGTTCCGCCCCGGGGCCCGCCTCCTCGCGCACGGTCCCGTCCGGCCCCACGAGCACGGAGTGCCCGACGCCGGTCGGGGCGCCGCGCCTGACTTCCACTCCCTCCGCCTCGGGGTCGGCCTGACCCACGGCGACCAGGAACGTGGTGGCGTCGAGCGCGCGGGCGCGGGCCAGCAGCCGCCACTGGTCCACCTTCCCGGGGCCCGGTCCCCACGACGCGGCGCAGATCGTCACGCGCGCCCCCTCGGCGGCGAGTGCCCGGTACTGGCCGGGGAAGCGGATGTCGTAGCAGACGCTCAGGCCGATCCCCACGCCGTCGACGGTCACCACGCGGGTGCTGTCGCCGGGTTCGACCGTGTCGGACTCGGCGAACCCGAACGCGTCGAACAGGTGGATCTTGTCGTAACCCAGGTGGAGGTCGCGGTCGGGGCCGCCCGCGGCGTCGCCCCCGGCCGGTCCGGTCACCAGGAGTGTGTTGCGGACCCGGCCGCCCTGGCCGGGCGTGAACATCCCGACTACGACGACGACCCCGTACTCGCGGGCGATCGCGGCGACCTCGCTCGCCCAGGGGCCCTCGAGGGGCTCCGCGACCTCGTCGAGCCGGCCCGCCCCGAAGGCCCGCATCGTGGCCTCGGGCAGCACCACGATCCGGGCCCCCCGGGTGGCGGCCTCTTCCGCGGACTCGCGGACCAGGCGGAGATTGTCCGCGGGGTCGCGTCCGGACAGGATCTGGGCTGCGGCGATGCGCACGGCGCTCCTCCTGGGGCTCTCGGGGTCGGGCGGGCTGGCGGCCGGGTGCTCGCCCCCGACGCTACCCGCGCCGCAGCGCTCGGGCGGCCTGCGGTGCTGACCTCCTGACCGCCCGGGCACTCCGCTCCCAGAGCGCCCACACGAGCAGGCCCACGACCACCGACGCGGCGAAGGAGAGCCACACGTGGCCGGCGTCGCGGATCGGCGGGTAGACGAGGAAGTGGGTGAGGTAGATGAACAGCGAGGCCGCGGCGAGCGGGGTGAGCACCCTGACGACCGGCCGCGGCAGCCGGACCGACGGGACCCAGATCAGCGCGAGCAGTCCGACCACGATCACGACCTCGCGCCCCGGGTCACCGAACCACCCCGGCACGCACAGCAGGGCGACCGCCGAGCAGGCGAGGCGAGGCCACAGCGCGCGGGAGGGAGAGACCGTGCGGGCTGGCGAGTCGGCCCGGGCGGGAGCGGCGCAACGGGCGATCGCCCAGCCCAGGCCGAAGAGCCACAGCACGGCCGGTGCCGAGTACCAGACCTGCGGGCCGCCGCCGAGGTCGA
>NZ_KB714661.1:47457-47962 GCF_000349585.1 Dietzia sp. UCD-THP | reverse complement strand
GCTCACCGCCGGCACGGCCATGAGCGCCGCCACGAGCAGGAGCCCGTAGACCACCGCCTCGATGAACCACATCTGCCACGGGTTCCACCAGCGGTCCTCCCACCACGAGCGGGGCCCGAACAGGTTGGTGGCCAACAACGGCGAGTACCAGTGGTAACGGCTGGTCCACGGGGTGACGATCACGAGCCAGAGCATCGCGGGCACCGCGATGCGGCCGGCGGTGCGCAGGACCCCGACGGCGCGGTCGCGGGCGTCGGTGGCGTGGAGTCGGAACCTGGCCAGCGAGTACCCCGCCAGCGCCACCAGGACGTGGGCGCCGCCGATGATCGCGATGGCCCGTGTGTGGGACCCGACGATCGCGAGGATGAACAGCGCGCGCAGCACGATGGAGGTGTCCACCCGCGCCCACGCGCGCCACGGCGCCCACCACCGGGCGGCCACTGGAGCGGAGACGCGGGCCAGCTCGTCGAGCTCTCCGACGGGACGCAGGTGCCAGTCGCGGGGC